>CAMDVX010000068.1 GCA_945877865.1 Bifidobacterium breve
AATGGGTAGCCCGCACGCTATGGGCAGATGTCCGTTTGGGGTCTGGCCCCTTTCGGACACGCCCGGCCGCTTGGAGTCTCGCCTTCCTTTCGAACACGCGCAACGTCCGCTTTGCACCCCCGCCGCCGGGTTGTGTGGCTAGAGTGCGCGCCATTCGAGGTTTGGCGAGTTGTCTACCGTCGTGCCTTTGTCCGTTTGGGGTCTGGCCCCTTTCGGACAAGCGCAGTCGCTGACGCTCCGCTTGCATGTAGGCCCAGTGCTCTGTATTGTGGTCAGCGATGGGACGCTTCCGCACTGGAATCCACATGGCTCGCGCAAGTTGGCGCGTGGTTCGTAAGGAGAAGAGCCTGCTGGCCTTCCCGGTCCTGGCTGCCGTGTTTGGTCTGGGCTATGCGCTCTTGGTTGTTGCACCACTTGGCCTGATTGGCTTCGTAGCGTTCGGTGAGAACGCGATTCTTGGCTGGGTGCTGCTGGCGATCGCCTTGCTCGGCATGAACATCGGGGCCACCTTCTTCGGTGTTGCCGCAGCCTCCAACGCATCTCGCGTGCTCAACGGCGAAGAACCGAAGCTCGGTGACGGCCTCCGCGTCGCGCGCTCGCGCTTGAAGGTGATCATCCAGTGGGGTGTCGTCTCCGCCACCGTTGGGCTCGTTTTGCAGCTGGTCAGCGAACGTGCCGGCGGCCTCGGCGGCGCGCTCGTGCAGATGATTGGTGGTGCTGCGTGGAGCATTGCTAGCTTCTTCGTCTTGCCAATTCTCGCGCTCGAGGGCGTCGGACCATTCGATGCCATCAAGAAGTCATTGAGCGTGGTCCGTGAGAAGTGGGGCGAGTCGCTTGCGGGTGGGGCCGTTGTCAGCCTGATTCCCGGGCTGATCGCCATCGCTGGCGTCATCGTCGGCGTGCTGGGTGTGCTGATCGGTCTTGGTGGCCAGTGGGTTCTCGGCGCGCCGCTGATCGTGATCGGCGTGGTGGTGCTCGTGGTGGCGATCACGGTTGGACAGATTTTGCACGCAGTCTTTACGGTTGTTGTTTATCGCTACGCGACTGAGGGTGCCGTGCCCGAGGGCTTCTCGGCGGGCGATCTCGATGCTGTCTTTCGCCCGAAGAAGCAGCGCCGCTAAGCCGTCTCGCTGGCGGCCTTCCTAAGCCGCCTCTGAGGATTCAGGATCCTCTCACGTTTGTGGCGCATGCTCCGGATGTCGGTTGAGTGATCGGCATAGCTTCACCGAAGGAGCGCATCATGAATCTGAATCGCCGTAACGTTGTCGCCCTCGTTGGCGTCACTGCCAGCCTGGCTCTCCCGATCGCTGCCTACGCTCAGTCGACCACCGGTTCCGCGAGCTCCGTCGCACGGCAAGACCAGGCAGGACATCCTCGCATCGACTTCGCAGCGATTGCCAAGGAGCTCAACGTGACCGCTGAGCAGGTTCGCACCGCCTTTCGCGACAACCGTCCAGCCATGACTGGAACGCGACCCACCGAGGGGCAGCGTGATGCGGCGATGACGGCAACGGCCGCGGCGCTCGGTGTCAACGTCGAAACGCTGAAGAGCCTCGTGGGTGAGTACGGTGGCGGCGCTGGTGGCCCGCAAGCAGGCCCGCGTGGACCGAAGGTCGCAGCGATCGCCAAGGAGCTCGGGCTCACGACGGCAACCGTTCGGAGCGCAATCTCGGCCGCACACGCCACTAACCTTCGTCCCGAGGGTCGACCCACCGAGGCGCAGCGCTCTGCCTTTGAGGCGGCTGTCGCCAGCAACCTCGGTGTCTCCAAGGATGCAGTCTCGGCTGCCTTCGCTGCCGTCAAGGCTGCGCACGATGCGGCTCGAGGCAACTAGCTCAACCCCGCGGGACGGACGCCCCGACAATTGCGCCCACACCACAATCCTCCCATGAACGAAAACGGCCCCCCGGGAAACCGGGGGGCCGTTCCGTCATGCGCTGGAGAGGACTTGAACCTCCACGCCCTTGCAGGCACAAGGCCCTCAACCTTGCGCGTCTACCAATTCCGCCACCAGCGCGTGCGGCCTGATGCTAACCGAACCCGGGGTTCTCAGGCGCTGCCTCATCCTGCGAGTTGATGCTCCTGTCACGAGTCCGCGGCTACGAGCTGGCTCGCGTGTCGCCGCGAGCGTGAGGCCTCGCGTCGTGGAGAGCGCCGCTGCGAGCGGCCTAGCGTGTTGCGCTGGGTCGGTGGCGGTGAGTGGCGGGGGGATAGCTTGGGCGTGGCGTTGCGCGTGGACTGGTGCGACGCACCGGGACCGTGGCTTCCCGTGGCGCGGGTCGTCGCACCGCTCGGGCACCTGGCCTGTCTGCGAAGGCGCCATCCTTCGGGCCCGGGGGGGCAGCAATAGCCCGTCCGCGGTGATCGACACGGAGCCCGCCGAAGATACCCACGCGGATGCCTGAAGCACGCCGGAGTTGACGACCTGGCTCTGGCACGACGAAAGGCATGAAGGCCAATGTGCAGATTGGGGTTGCGTACAGGCGTTCGGTGTGCAACTCTACCTGTACGAACACTCGTTCGACAGGAGCACGACGATGGCACTCACCCCACGACAGCAGCAGGTGCTCGAGGTTGTCGAGCAGCATATGGATGAGCACGGGTATCCGCCGACCGTACGCGAGATCGGTGAGGCCATTGGCCTCACCTCGCCGTCCACGGTGCACGCCCACCTCAAGGCGCTCGAGGCGAGCGGTGCGCTTCGACGCGATGCGACGAAGCCGCGAGCGATCGATCTCGGCGAGCGTCGGGCTCAGCGCGCTGCGCAGCAGGCCGAGGCCGCGGAGCTGGCAGGGGTTCGGGTGCTGCCGCTGCTCGGCAGCATCGCAGCAGGCGCGCCAATCCTCGCCGAAGAGAACATCGAGGAGCTCATCGCTGTCCCCGCGCAGATTACGGGCAGCGGAGAGAACTTTCTGCTGAGGATCCGCGGCGATTCTATGATCAATGCTGGCATCCTCGACGGCGATACGGTCGTGGTGCGGCGCCAAGACGATTGCTCCGACGGTGAGATCGTGGCCTGCCTCGTCGATGGCGAGGAGGCCACCGTCAAGCGGCTGCGTCGCGTCGACGGTCGCATCCGCCTCGATCCTGAGAACGACAATCTTGAGCCCTTCTATCCCGACGAAGCCAGCGTCATGGGTCTCGTCGTCGGCGTCTTCCGGAGGATTTAGCAATGCTACTGCTTGATATGCACCCCGCCGCTCCCCACACGGGCACGCTCGAGGACCTCCTCGCAGCCTGGGCTCCCAGCACGCGCGACGCAACCGAGGGCACGTGCCTCGTCTGCGAGGGCGAGACGTTTCGCGTCGAGCTGCGTGGCGGACCCGAGGCGTGGGCCTGTCGCGAGTGCGGCTCGGTCCTTGAGCACGAATCCGCGGCCAGCTGCGTCTAAGTCGAAGCCCTGCGGCGTGGAGCCTAGGCAGGGCGATGCTCTGGGTCGTGTGGTCGGGATCGTGAAGCAGGCGTGGCCGCGACGGCTCGCGGGCTCCTGAGCAGCAGCTGCGTAGGTACGGCAAGCGACGACACATTGCCCCGAACCTTCGGGCAGAATGCCCGTACGATGATTGAGACCGACGCGCTGATCCTCACTCGTGCCCAGCGGGACCTCTACGTCGAGCGGGCAGGGGACTCCACCGAAGATGCAGAGCGGTTCGTTGCGGACCTGCTGCTGCGCGTGAGCATCCTGATCCGTCAGCGCTGCGTTCATGGGCGTGAGCCGAGAATTCTGCTGGAGCAACTAGCGGAGGCGCATCGGCGCGTCGTCTGCGATCCGCGCGATCCTGCTGCCAGAGCGGCGATCTGGAGCCTCGTCGAGTCGCTGACGCGCTGGCCCTGGGGCGCTGGCGCCTACGGTGCGATCGACCGCCTCGTAGTGGCTGGTGCCGTCGCCGACGAGCTCGCCAGGGCTCGCACCGAGTGACGACGAACCTCGCGTTAGCGGCTGCGCTCCTCGTTGGCTACGCGGTCGGCTGCACGCCGATCGCGAATGTCGTGGCCCGCCGCCACGGCATCGAAGACCTACGCGAGACCGGCGATCGCAATCCCGGCTACTGGAATGCGCGCGAGCGGATCGGTCGTCGTGAGGCCCTGCCCATCCTCTTGCTCGACGCAGCGAAGGGCGCCGCTGGCGCAGCGTTTGGGCTTGCCGTCGGCGGCATCTGGGGTGGCGTGCTCGGCTGGCTCGGCGCCATCCTTGGCCATATGTTTCCGGCCCCCTTGCGCTTTCGTGGCGGACGCAGCGTGCTGTGCCTCGTCGGCGGAGCGATCGTGCTCACGCCGCTAGCGTGCATGATCGCCGGCCTCGCCCTCCTGGTGATCCGCTGGCGTTGGGACTTTGCTCGCGGGGCGCAGGCTGGCCTGATCGTCGCACCGTTCGCGACGTGGGTTATCTACGGGGCCGATGTCGAGCTCTTCGCCATGGTGGCGCTGCTCGTGCTCGTCGGTGTCCGCTCGGCCCTCGCCGACCGTGCGCTGCGGCAGGCCGGGATCGACAAGCGTCAACGCGATTGAGGATAGGAGCGACCGCGCCACCTGCGGTTGGGGCGGATGGCAGAGACCACAAGCCGCACGACGGCAAGTCCATCGGCGAGCGGCGCCAGCCAGTACGCCGCCGTCGGATCGTCGTAGGCTGAACGGAGGGCGGCATGAAAGACGAACCGCACCGTCAGCAGGATGGCCCCTGGGAGTGCGAGCAGCGGCGCGCCAAGCAGGAGGGCCGCGAGCATCGTCCACGGCGCTAGGGCCAGCGTCAGCACGAGGGTTGTGATGTCAATGATCTGCTCGCGCCCGGTCGCCACGCCCGGTAGGGCGAGCGAGCGACCCCACTCCCGCCACGCCTCCGCGGCCGAATCGTGCATGTCGACGACGAGCAGGTCGGCAGCGTTGACCATGCCGAGCCGCCAGCCGGTCCGCACGAGGTGTCGAGCGAGTGCGACATCCTCCGTCATGTGGCCTGCCACAGCCTGCCAGCCGCCAGCGCGCCGGAAGCGCTCGGTCGGGACGAGCAGGCACTGCCCGTTGGCGATCATGTGCTCGTTGGCTGCTGCGGTGAGCGTTGGTGGCCCAAAGCGGTAGACGAGCGTCGCGAGCAAGGCCGGATGGAGGACCTCCTCCCACGCTGATCCCAGCGCAAAGCGCGGGCCCGCCGTCAGGACCTCGTAGGAGTGCACTGCAGCAGCCAGCACCAGCGCGTCGGGTAGGTCGGCCGAGGGTTGAGCATCGGCATCAAGGCAGAGCGTCCACGGCGAGGCTGCCGCTGCGAGGCCCTGCTGCAGCGCATGCTGCTTGCCGACCCATCCGGCCGCAAGCGGTGTGCCTTCGAGCAACCGCAGGCGGGGATTCGCCCTCGCATGGGCGAGGACGACTGCGCGCGTCGCGTCTGAGGAGCGATCGTCGACGACGATCACCTCTGCGACGGCCGGGCCGCAGCCCTGCAGGGCCGTCAGCAGCGGGCCGATCCGTAGCGCCTCGTTGCGCGCAGGGATGACGATGCTCACGCTGCCCGCCGCCACCCGCGTGCCTCCCCGCAGAGGCCGTGGACGACCTCGGCCACGCGCCAAGCGACGAAGGACGATCGCGGCGGCAATCGACTGGGCGGCGACGAGCGCGTACAGCGCGAGGATCAACCGGCGCTCGGCAGGGCGAGCGGGTCGCTGCCGTTCCACGTACCTTCGGAGCCGATCGGCCGGAAGCGCGCAAAGAGCTCCTCCGAGTACCAGTCCTCGGCTGAACGCCGACGGATGGCCTCACGGTGGGCGTCGGTGCCGTACGCGAAGGCACGCATCGCCGTCTGCGACTGCCACAGGGAGAGCGTCCCTTGGCGGGTAACTGGCGTCTCGCCAAAGCCAAGGCTGGCAATCAGCCCAGGGGCACGTGCGAGGTCGAGGTCAATGGCGGGCACTGCGCTCATGAAGCGTCGCGTCCGGAGCGTTCGGAGCGAGGCGCGCGTGAGCACAGCGCAAGGTCCGTCGTCGCCCGAGGCGTCCTGGACCGGAAAGGGGTTGGAGCCGCCCCAGCAACCGGCCGACTTGAGCGGGACCAGGCGCACCGTCCAGCTCTCCGTCGCGTGCTCTCGCCAGCGCTTGGTGACCGGCGACGAGGCCAGAAACGCGTCTAGGTGCTCGGGGTGCTCCCAGGTGGCGATGAGTCCCCACCGCAGCAGATCGGGTCGCCACGCGAAGGAGTGGCCCTGAGCCGTGCCGACGAGGCGGTGGAACCCCAGCCCCTCCGTCTTCGCGAGGTCGGGACGGTCGAGGCCCATGCGACTGAATGCCCAGCGCCGCTCCTCCTGCGGGTACCGAATCAGAGAGAACGAGGCGATCATCCTTAAAGGGTATCGCCAGACCGTCGCGGGCGGCCGATGTGGGCTGCGACGCTGCGTCGAGCCGGGCGCCTCCGCCGCTGGGCGGAGGCGCCGGTGAGCAGATCGATACGCCGGATTCTGTCGTGGGGAGCCATCTATCTAGGCGACCCGTCACCGGGCCGCTCGAGCCGCCTACCCGGGACTCGGCGAGCAGCCTCATCGTCCCTGTCTGGCGTTGCACCGCGTGGGGCTTGCCGAGCCGTCTCCGTTACCGGAGACGCTGGTGCGCTCTTACCGCACCGTTTCACCCTTACCCGTCCGAAGACGGGCGGTCTGTTTTCTGTGGCGCTCTGCCGTCGGGTTTCCCCGCCTAGGCGTTACCTAGCACGCTGCTCTGTGGTGTCCGGACGTTCCTCCCGATCCCCGTGGGGACCCGGCGGCCCCCTGATCTGCACCAAGCATCCTACCGGAGGATCGCGACGGGGCGAACCCCGCAGGCCGAAGCCCGACGTGGTACATCTGCAGCAACCCGTTGAGGAGCAGATCATCGTGCAGCAGCACAACCCGCATTCCCCACCTGGCCTGCGTGGCCTCACCGCGCAGTGGGGTCCGCAGTCCAGTCGGCGTGCGGAGGCCCGTCGTCGTACCCACAGCGCGCCAAACGCATGGCAGCCGCAGCCTCAACGGGTGCTGCGAGCACCACGCTCCGGCCCGACGGGGCCCGCTGGTTGGAACGAGGTGGTGCGACCCCGCAGTGACGGGCTCAACGATGACGTAGGGCTGCTGGCGACGACCGTTGATCGCCTGCCGGGCGCCGACGGCCAGCAGCGCGACGTGCTGGCCCGGGAGGCGTGAGCGGGTGCCGCGCGCCATGCTTCTGATCGGACCGGCGGGGGTCGGCAAGACGGCGACGCTCCACGCGCTCTCGGCGCTCCTCGATGACCGGGAGCAGCCGCACGCGATCATCGACCTTGACTGGCTCGCGTGGGCGACGCTCCCTGCCGCCGGTCCGACCGTGCATGAGCTTCTCGTCGTAAACCTCGCGGCAGTGTGGGAAACCTTTCAGGCTGCCGGAATCGAGCGCATCGCGGTGGCGCGTGCGCTCCACAGTCGGGACGAGGTGGCGGCGGTCTGCCGCGCGCTCGTCGGCTGCGACGTGTGCGTCATCGAGCTCTCGGCACCACCCAACGAGCTACGCAGAAGGATCCGCCAGCGTGACACGGGGGTGGAGCTTGACGAGCACCTTGCGGCCATCGCTGCCTACGAACGCACAGAGCGAGTCGGCCACGTCGACGCGGTCATCCCCAGCGCCGATGCTTCGCCAGCCCAGGTGGCACGCGCTGCGATGGAGATCGCAGGCTGGTAGGACCGCTCCACGCTTGGCCCTGCGCCGGCCGGTGCCGACGCAGGGCAAGGGCGCCTAATCCTCGACGATCGTGACCGTCATGGTGATTGGCGTGCTCGGAGCGTCGCGCCCATCTCGGTCGACCGCCGAGATGGCGTCGATCACGTCCATGCCACCGACGACAGCACCGAAGACGGTGTGCTTCCCCTTGAGCCAGCCGCAGTCCTCCGCGGTGACGATGAAGAACTGCGAGCCGTTGGTGTTTGGTCCGGAGTTCGCCATTGCCAGCTTGCCGCGGTCCACGTTGTGCGCGTTCTGCTCGTCCTCGAACTTGTAACCAGGGCCGCCCGTGCCGGTGCCCTCCGGGCAGCCGCCCTGGATCATGAAATCAGGTATGACGCGATGAAAGACGAGGCCATCGTAGAAGCCTTCGCCGGCCAGCTTGGTGAAGTTGGCGACGGTCTTCGGAGCATCGTCGGGGTAGAGCTCGAGCACGATCGTCCCCATGCTCGTGTCCATGTTGGCGCGTGTTGCCATAGGAAGGCCTTTCGTTCAAGGTGGAAGCGGGCAGCGTAGTCGGGTCAGAAGCGCGATGGGGAGGGCAACCGGTCAGACTATGAGGGTTGCATCGCTTTGCCTCTCACCTGACGCACCTTGCGGACCCTGTGGCTGCCGTGCATGTGGCCGCTGACCAGATCGAGCGGGCGCTGGATGGCGTGCCTGCGACGCTCGTCATGGTGCTGGCGTCCGACGCGCATCGCGATCGCGCTGAGGCGATCTGGAGCACCGTCGTCGAGCGGTTTCCTGCCGCCGAGCTGGCAGGTGCAGTGATCGCCGGTGGGGTGATCGGTCGTGGGGAGGAGACCGCTCGCGGCCCGGCGATTAGCCTCTGGGCGGCTGTGCTGCCGGCCGGCTCGGTCGAGGTCTTCACGCTGGCTGACGCAGCAGATTTGCCCGCCGATCCTGGCACGCTGATTCTGCTGGCCGATCCCTTCAGCATCCCAACGGATGGGCTGATTCGTGCTGCCGACCTCCGCGGCATCGAGCTCGTCGGCGGCTTCATGGGTGGCAGCGAGCCAGGAGCAGCACGCCTCTTTTCGACTAGCGGCGTTCGGACGAGCGGCGCAGTCGCGGTTCGGATCGATGTGCCCGGGATTGCTTCGCTGGTGTCTCAGGGCGCCCGCCCGCTTGGCGGCGACCTCGTCGTGACCGCGGCCAAGCACAACGTTGCCGTCGAGCTGGCGGGCCGACCAGCAATCGAGCAGCTCCACGCCGTGCTGGGAGCGCTCGCACCGGACGACCTCGAGCTCGCTCGCGCTGGCCTGATGGCGGGACTCGTGATCGATGAGAATCGTCCGGACTACGAGGTTGGCGACTA
>CAMDVX010000069.1 GCA_945877865.1 Bifidobacterium breve
AGATGTCCGATTGGGGTCTGGCCCCTTTCGGACAAACCCAGCCGTTTGGGGTCTGCTTTCGGACACGCTCCCCGTTTTGGGGCCCCTTTCGGACAAACCCAGCCCCTGTCCGCTTGGGGTCCAGCCCCACTCGCGATTCTCACGCTCCAACACGCCCAACCGCTCGCGCTCATCCGTCGTCACACCCGGCCGCTGGCCCTGATCGATCTCAGCTCGTCGAACCCAGGTACGCAGCGTCTCCGCTGCGATCCCGAGCTTCTCCCCGATCGAGCGCATCGCCGCCCAATCCGACGAGAACTCGCCGCGATGATCGAAGTACAACCGCACCGCACGCTCACGAACCTCCGCGGAATATCTTCTGCTGCTTGGCAATGCTCCATCCTCACAGACACACAAGCCTCCAACAAACCCAGGGCTATTCACGACCACGGATCGGCAACCTGCTCAATGTCGAGCCGCCTGTAGTGCGGATCGGAAACAGGACCGCAGCTCAGGCGTGCGGGTGCGTGTCGATGGCGCTGGTCTGCTCGGCTGCCACGAGTTGGCTGCGGCGGGCAGGTTCGCGGTGGCGGTGGCCTCGTCGCCCCGACCGCGACAGCATCAGCACCGCGTGGCATGGCTTGCGCTATCTTCCGACCCGGCGTTACGGGTGATGAGAACGCTGCGGTTGCCGCTTCCAGTGGAGCCTTAATGCGACGTTACAGTGAGGAAGTTAGACGCATGAATCAACGGATGCCAATTGCCAGCAAGAGCCCTCGGCGGCTGAGGTGCCTCGTGGTCTCCGTCAGCTGCCTGCTCGTCGCCTGCGCTGGTATGGCCGGCAGCGCCGCTGCCGCCACCAAGCAGCTCGTGACGGGCACCGTTTATGCTGACAACAGCTTCGAGCTGTGGGTTAATGGCGTCAAGGTTGCCTCGGATCCGATCGCGTTTAAGCCATTCAACCTTGTTAAGGTCAGCTTCCGGGCGTCGTATCCGATGACGTTCGCGTTCAAGGCCGTTGATTACGTGGAGGATCCCACGACCGGCCTTGAGTATGGGAACACTCGGGCGGGCGATGGTGGCCTGATCGCAAAGTTTTCAAATGGCGTCGTGACAGACGGCACCTGGAAGTCCTTCGTGGTCTCCAGTGCCCCCACGAATCTCAGTGCCTGCCTTGCGAATGCCTCGGCCTGCAAGGTGGTGACGACGGCGGCGCCGGCGCGCTGGACCACCTCGACGACCGCCGCGTGGCCGGCGGCTTCGCTCTACACGACGCAGCAGGTCAATCCGCACGTCGACAACTTCGCCGCAGTCGGCTGGGGCAGCGCACGCTTCATCTGGGGCAGCGACCTCGTTGCGAACAACACGGTCTTGCTGCGTACGACCGTTCGGTCGGCCAGGCGCGGCACGGAGGGCGCTACGCGACGCGCGCCGCGAGCCGACGCGCAGCTAGGGCGGTACACGCCGACGTCCTGCGCTGCCCGTAAAGCGCTGTTTCCCATGAGCAGGATCAGCGATCTCGTAAAGATCTCGTGCTCAGGAGGAAAGCTCTACGTTGCGTCGCACTCCCTGCCCCACCACCAGGTCATGGTTGGCATTACCAGGTGGAACCACAACGTCGCGCTGCCGCAGGACTACACCGGCACCAACGCCTGGCACGTGCCGTTGACGCCGGTGCGGTCTGCCTCACCGGTCAGCACGATGCTGAGCAACAAGGCTTCGGGTATCGCGCTCAACGGCGTCCCGATCTTCGCGCCGACCCGTCAGAACGGGACGGCGTACACGCCAGCCAACGATCCGCACCTGATTGGCGAGCTTGACACGTGCGGGGGGCATGCTGGCCGCGCTGAGGACTACCACTACCACTACGGTTCGCCGTGCTTGATCAAGGAGCTCGGCGGCCAGAGCGGTGAGCTCGTGGGGTATGGCCTCGACGGGTATCCGATCCTCGGCGTAACTGAGCCGAGCGGTGCTCGGGTCTCCGGTCTCGACGCCTGCAACGGCCACTATCAGTCTGGCCTCGGCTATCACTACCACCTCACGACAACAGCGCCGTACGTGATGGGGTGCTATCACGGCGTCGTCGACACGGCGGCTCAGCCGATGACAAACCCGATGCGGGGGCCCGACGCACCCGGGATGGTCGGAACCATCACGGCCGGCAAGGCTGGGCTGACGAGCGGATACGTGCGGTATCGCCACTCCGGTGGCACCGGGTCGGTCACGTGGAGGCAGAATGCTGCTGGCTGCTGGACCTTTAACTACGGCAACTCGCCGGCTGCCTACACCGGCGTCAGCAGCGAGACCGTCTGCGCCAAGGCACAGAAGGCGTCGACCCGCATCACGACTCCGGTGGTGGCGCCTCTCGGTCCGCTCGTGTGCGTGCTCGGCTTGCGCGGGGAGGCGACGTCATGATGGTTCGGAGCGGGCGCCTGCGGCGCGCGGCGGTGCTAGCGGTCGTCGTGCTGCTCAGCGTCGGGGTGGCTGCGGAGAGTGCGGTGGCGAAGCTGACGATCTCGAGCCCCGTGATGACGGCTGGTGGCACGCTCCCGCTGCGCTTTACCTGCGATGGCGCCGGTATCTCACCTCCGATCCGGTGGGCGTCCCCACCAGCGGGCACGCGAAGCTTCGCAGTGGTCATGCACACCATCGCTGGACCGGCACGCCCCGGTGATTCAGCAGGCGACAGCATCCACGCCTACCTCATTCGCTACGCCCTCCCCGCGGCAACCCGCTCGCTCGCCGCGGGACAGACGACCGTGGGAGCCTTTGGTGTCAACACGGTCAACGAGCAAGAGGCCTACTCGCCGCCGTGCTCGCAGGGACCTGGCTTGAAGGAGTACACGATCACGGTCTACGCGCTAAAGCGTGCGCCGACGCTTGCGGCCGGTACGAGCGTGACGCGGCCGGTGCTGCTAGCGGCGATCAAGCCGCTGCGGCTCGGGAGCGCTGCCATGACGGTCGGATACGAGCGGTCCACGGCGTAGCACGGTCGTTTGTGTTCGGACGCTGCAGCGAGCAGCGTGCGGGTTTGCGCTGGATACAATTTGAAGGCTCCGCTGGTCGTCGGTGCAGAAGCGGCGGAGCCTCGTAGCATCGAATAGCAAGACAGCGTCCTCAGAGGCCCGACCCAACGTCAACCGTCTCGCAGTCGCTAGCCAGAGCACCTAGACGCCGGTGGCCGAGCGCGAAGTCGCCATCGCTGCTGCCGACGAACTCGATGCCATCGCTGCCGCTGCGGTTCTTGGAGCCGGAGCGGACATGGCTACGAATCTCGCGCCAGCAGACACATCTATGGGCTATGTTTGAGGAGTGGGAACTTGGATCCGGAGCGTGCTTGCGCTGGTAGCCGCGCTCGCTGGCATCGCAGCCGTCAGCGCTCTGGCGAATGACGCCGCAGCAGCCGGCATGGCGATCCGCCCTTCCGGCATCACCGCTACGAGCACCTCGGCCGCAGTGGTTGAGGCGCTCGTTGCTGAGCGCCCGTGGCTCGTCGATGGGGCGAAAGCGAAGGACCTCGTCGTTAGCAGCGTGACGCCGGGCAGGGGGACGGCAGCGTCAATCGTGCGGCTCGAGGAAGAGATTCAGGGCGTTCCCGTGCTCGGCGGCGAGGTCGTTGCCGCCGTCGACCACGCCAACCGAGTGGTCGCCATCAGCGGCTCGTCGTTAGCGGGCGCGGAGCCGTCGCTGACGCCGCGCATCAACGCGAGCGAGGCTCGCCGTCTCGCGATCACCGCGCTGGCTCGCGAGCTCGGACTCGGGCTGCGGGCGTCGACCCCGACGCTCGCAATCTACGACCCGCGGCTGCTCGGTTTTCCTGGTCTGCAGCGCGCCGTGCTGGTCTGGGATCTGCAGGTAACCCGTGTGGACGGCATCCGTCGCCGCGTGCTCATCGATGCCGAGCAGGGATTCTTGGCGTTCGTGCTCGATGAGGTGCACAGCGTGGACATCAAGGTCTGCGATGAGAACGGACGGGAGCCAGACTACTACTGCAACCCGGGAGGAGCTGGCTCGTGGTCGACGTCTCGCGTGAACACCGCAACGCCGACGGGTGTCGCTGACGTGGACAACGCCTACGATTTTGCCGGCGAGACCTACAGCTTCTACAGCGGATTGGGCCGCAACAGCATCGATAACAACGGCCTATCGCTGCTATCGAACGTGCGAATTTGCCCAACGAACCCATCCCCATACTCCAGCCCGTGCACGCCGTCGTATGCGAATGCGTACTGGGACGGTAGAGGGATGTTCTACGGGCCTGGCTTTGCCAACGCCGACGACGTGGTGGCCCACGAGATGACCCATGGCGTCACCGATTACGTGTCTGACCTGTACTACTACGCGCAGTCGGGGGCAATCAACGAGGGGCTATCCGACGTCTTCGGTCAGTTCGTGGACCTCAGCAACAGCACGGTCGATGCCGCCGACGACTCTGGAGCGAATCGGTGGCTGATGGGCGAGGACCTGCCGGGCGGCGCGATCCGCGATATGCAGACTCCGGGGACCTTTACTGACCCGGACAGAACCGGAAGCTCGCTGTACTACGGTGGGCCACGCGACCATAACGGTGTGCATTGGAACAGCGGTGTCGTCAACAAGACGGCGTTTCTGCTGACGGACGGCGCCACCTTCAACGGCCAGACGGTCACGGGCATTGGGCTCTCCAAGTCGGCGCGCATCTGGTATCAGGCTGCGCTGCTGCTACGGGCCAACTCGCAGCTCGCCGATCTTGACACGGCACTGCGCAGCGCCTGCACCACGCTCGTCGGTTCGTACTCCATCACCACCGCAGACTGCGGCGAGGTAGCCAAGGCAACGTTGGCGACGGAGCTGGCAACACCCCCCACGAACGCCGTCACGCCACAGGCACCGGTCTGCGCGGCTGGCGACCAGACCGCCGTCTTCAGCGACGATGCGGAGGCGGGGGCGCTGACGGCGAAGTGGACGCAGGTCAATCTCGCGGGCTCCGCCACTACCTGGACGTACACGACCACGTACCCGGCTGGGGGCTCGAAGAGCCTCAACAGCGCGGCTTCCGCGGGAACCCCCGGCCGCGATAACGCGCTGCAGCAGACCACTGCGGTCGTCGTCCCCGCCGCCGCCTACCTGCGCTTCCGGCAGGCATACCAGTTCTATGTCGGCTCGCCGTCGGGGAACACGTACGACGGAGGCGTCGTCGAGTACTCAGCGGACGGCGGTGCGTGGACCGACATCAGCGGGCTGACCGTTGTGAACGGCTATTCGGGCACGATCGTCAGCGGCTACAGCAACTCGCTGCAAGGTCGAGCAGCGTTCGTGAGCACGAGCGCTGGCTACATCGGCACACGCGTCGACCTGTCGTCGCTCGCCGGCCACAGCGTCAAATTTCGGTTCCGTCTGGCCACAGCGAGCGGGAGCCTTGGCGACTACGGCTGGTTCATCGACGATGTCAGCATCTACTCGTGCACGCACCCGCTTGCGGTCGTCCGCGCTGGCTCCGGCTCCGGCGCAGTGACGTCGGCCGCGGCGGGCATCAGCTGTGGCGGAACCTGCACCGCACCGTTTGGTGTCGGCGCGTCCGTCACGCTCTCAGCCGCGGCGGCGGCTCGCTCGACCTTCACCGGCTGGTCCGGAGCGGGCTGCAGCGGAACCGGCGCCTGCACCGTGACGATGTCGGCGGCGAAGTCAGTGACGGCGACGTTTGCCGCGCCGCCTCCAGACCCCACACCGACTCCGGATCCCGCGCCGCCTCCAGCCCCCGGTCCGATCGCCAGCCCGCCACCCCTGCCGCTCACGACCACTGTGCCGAAGGCAGTCAGCGGCGTTGTCGGTGCCTTCATCACCGTGGCCGGGCCAGGCACGGCAGCCATGACCATCACGCCGCTGACCGGCGGGCCTGCGGTCTGCACCTCAGCGGTTGCCGTCCGGAAGGCCGGCAAGGCCAAGGTCTCCTGCAAGCTGCCGGCGGCGGTCCGCAAAGCGCTGAAAAAGGTGGCCATCAAGGTCGTCGTCGTCACGACCTTCAGCGGCGCCGACGGCCGCAGCTGGGCCGCCAGCAACACGGTCACCCTCAAGCGCACCTACTAGTAGCGCGCCAGCGCGTCTGCGCAAGGCGTCGAGCGCGCAGCCTCGATTGCGGGCGCTGCTTGGCCTAGCGTTCGTCTGGGGGGCGAAGCCCCCGTCAGCGCCTCCAGCAGACCGCTCGACGACTCGCGCTCGCGCTTGAGGAACGAGCCGAGCTCCTCGATCGTGCTCATCAGCGGCGACGGAAAGATGATCGTCGAGTTCTTCTCGACGGAGATCTCGACCAGCGTCTGGAGGTTGCGCAGCTGCAGGGCCAGCGGGTGCGCCATCATCACGTCGGACGCGCGCCCGAGCTCGCCGGCGGCTAGCGCCTCGCCCTCAGCGGCAATGATCTTCGCTCGCTTCTCGCGCTCGGCCTCCGCCTGCCGCGCCATCGCCCGCTTCATCGTCTCAGGCAGCTGGATGTCCTTCAGCTCGACCAGCGTGACCTCGACGCCCCAGCCCTCCGTCTGCACGTCGAGGAGCTGCCGGATGCTCGCGTTGATCCGTTCGATATCTGCGAGCATCACGACGACCACGGCGGCAATAGCGGCAAGCGCTCCGATGCTCATAGTGCTTCTCTTAACGCACTGTGCGACCGATTCACCAGCCGTGGGCCATTGGCCATGCCGGCAAAAGGTCGTCGGTAGACTGGGCGTTATGCAGGCCCTCTCTCCACGGGCGCGCGTCGCGGCACGTCTCGTGCTCGTTGCCGGTGCCCTCGTCGTCGCAACCGCTGTCCCGGCGGCCACTGCTTCTCGCAGCGTCAGCACCGCAACCTTGCTGCCCGGCATCGGGCCGACGGCCACGCCAGCAGCAGCCGTTCGGGCGCTCGTCGACCAGCGTCCATGGCTCGTCGACGGGGCACGCTCCGCTGACCTCGTCGTCACGCGCGTCTCACCAGGCGCAGGCACCGCGTCCTCGATCGTGCGGCTCAGCGAGGAGATCGACGGCGTTCCCGTGCTGGGCGGCGAAGTCGTCGCTGCCGTCGACCGCTCGCGCCGGATCGTGGCTGTCAGCGCAGCGGCGTTGCCCGGTGCAGCGCCATCGCTCCAGCCGCGCCTTAGCGCCGACCAGGCTCGGAGAATCGCGATCGAGGCGCTGACCAAGACGCTCGGTGCCGGTCTCGTGGCGTCCGAGCCGAGCCTCGCAATCTACGATCCGCGCCTCCTCCGGGTGCCAGGCCTGCAGCGGGCCGTGCTGGTGTGGGACGTCGCGGTGACGCGTGCCGATGCTGTCCGACGCCGCGTGCTCGTCGATGCTGAGGTCGGCGTCGTGGCGCTCGTGCTCGAGGGCGCCATGAGCAGTCGGGACCGCGTCGTGTGCGATGAAGACGGCCTCGTGCCCACTGTCTCGTGCTCGCGGGCGGGGACTGGGGCGGGCAGCTGGTCGCACCGCCGAGCAGAAGGTGAGGCGGCAAGCGGCATCAGCGACGTCGACGACGCCTACGCCTACTCGGGCGCCACCTACGACTTCTACGCTGGGCTCGGCCGCGACGGCATTGACAACCTTGGCATGACGCTGCTGTCGTCGGTGCGGATCTGCGACCGCCCTGCCTGTGGCTCGTACGGCAACGCCTACTGGGACGGCTCAGCGATGTTCTACGGCGCCGGCTTTGCCCGGGCGGATGACGTCGTCGGTCACGAGCTGACGCACGGGGTAACCCAGTACGAGTCTGGCCTCTTCTACTACGCGCAGGCTGGCGCGCTCAACGAGGGGCTCTCCGACGTCTTCGGCGAGTTCGTCGACCTCGCTAACCCGGGCTCTGGCGCAACGGCTGACACCGACGCCAACCGTTGGCAGATGGGCGAGGACCTCACAGCGATCGGCCCGTTGCGGGACATGAAGAACCCGCCGCGCTTCGGCGACCCCGACAGCACGGCAAGCACCCTGTACTACGGGGGTGCCGGCGACCACAGCGGCGTCCACACCAACAGCGGCGTCGTCAACAAGACGGCCTACCTGATCGCGGACGGTGCGGCCTTCAACGGCCAGGTAGTGACCGGCATCGGGCTCGCCAAGTCGGCGTGGATCTGGTACGCGGCAGCGCTGCTGCTGCGCTCTGGAGGCCAGTTTACCGACTTCGACGTAGCGCTTCGGCAGGGCTGCGCCACGCTCATCGGCTCGCACAGCATCGTCACCGCTGACTGCGACGAGGTCGCGAAGGCCACGCTTGCCACGGGGCTGGCTACGCCGCCGGTCAACGCGCTCGTCGCGCAAGCCCCCGTCTGCGATACGGGCAGTCCAACCAGCACGCTCTTTAGCGACGGCTTTGAGTCACCAGCGCCGGGCGCCTGGACGGCTGAGCGGCTCGTTGGGACTGATGGTGGCTGGGACCCCCTCAGTCCAGAGTATCCCGGCGCGGGCGCGCAGAGCCTGAGCGGCATTGATCCAGCCACGCCGTCTGACACGACGTACACCACCGCGGCTGCGATCACGCTGCCAGGGACGGCGTACCTGCGCTTTCGACACGCCTATAGCTTCGAATCGAGCAGCGGCGTCAACTACGACGGCGGCGTCGTCGAGTACTCCTCCGACGGAGGGCCCTGGACGGACATCGGTGGGCTGACCGCCGATAACGGCTACAGCGGGGCGCTCTATGACGCGGGCAGCAACCCGCTCCGCGGGCGGGCGGCGTTCGTCGCCAACACCCTTGGCTACACGGCAACGCGGGTGGACCTATCCACGCTCGCTGGCCACAGCGTCCGGTTC
>CAMDVX010000070.1 GCA_945877865.1 Bifidobacterium breve
TGACCGAGACGCCGATGAAGGCGAGCGCGAAGGCCATTACCCCGGTCTTGAACGAGCCCAGCCGATCCGGCAGATGACCGAGCACGATGCGACCGAGGAACGTCGCGGCGCCGTACGCACCGATCACGTAGGCACCGCCGCCACCGTCACGAGCGTTGAACGTCAGCACCGCAAAGCCGACGATCGAGGCCATCACCACCCCACCAAAGGCCAAGCCGAGGCCCGGCCGCAAGGCCTCCCGCGGAATCACAATGCCCGTCGCCTCGGGATGCACCGGTGGCGCCAAGATGCCGATTGTCGCCAGCAGCGCCAGCGCCGGCGCAGCGACGAGCAGCACCTCCGCTGCCTGCAGCCCGACGTGGTCGAGCAGCAGCTGTGCGACGACTGGACCAAAGCTCAGCCCGGCCCAGACGCTCAGCCCGAAGAGCGAGATCGCCTGACCCCGCCGCTCCTCCGGCGCCAGATAGACGGCCCACGACAGCCCCGCGGTGAACATCAGCGCCTGACCAATGCCCTGCAGAACACGGGCCGCCATCAGCACCGACGTCCCGTCGACCAGAAAGAACAGCGCTCCACCGACCATGATGAAGCCAAGCCCGATCACCAGCACCAGCTTCGCGCCCCGCCGATCGATGCCCGCGCCGGCCAGAAACCGTGCAGCAAGGGCCGCGAGCGCGAAGACCGTGATCGTCCACCCGACCAGCACGTCGGATCCCCGCAGCTCGCCCATCACGAGCGGCGGCACCACGGTGTAGGTCGCACCGAGGGCGACAAACCCGCCCAGCGCAGCCACGACAACGCGAGCAAATGCGACTCGTCGCGGCGAACGCAGGTTGATGACCGCCATGGGCGAACCATACGGGGTGATACCTTCCGCTTTGACCGAACCGCGACCTGTGGCTAGAATGGACGTCAATGCGCATGACGCCGCACCCGCACGAAGGATCTCTCGGCCGCTTGGCTTTCGCCAGCGGCCATGGGGTCGTGGCGTCCACGCCCACGCTTCCGCTCATTCTCGTCGGCCTCCTTCCCCGCTAAGGGGAATGCATCGGCTTACGCGCCGCCTGCCCGGCGCACACAACGACGAGACCACAGGAGAGGTGCGCCGCGGCGCACCACACACGGAACGGGGGCACTGATGAGCACAGACCAAACGGATAGCCAGTACGTCAAGATCTTCGACACCACGCTGCGCGACGGCGAGCAGTCGCCGGGCATCAGCCTCAACGCGCAGGAGAAGCTCGAGATTGCCCGGCAGCTCGAGCGGCTCGGCGTCGACATCATCGAGGCAGGCTTCGCGATCTCGTCGCCCGGCGAGGTCGAAGGCATCGGCCTCGTCGCGAAGCACGTGCGCAGCTGCACGATCGCATCGCTTAACCGCACCCAGAAGGGCGACATCGACGCCTCGTGGGCAGCCCTGCAGCACGCCGAGCGGCCGCGCTTCCACGTCTTCATCGCCACCAGCGACCTGCACATGGAGCACAAGCTGCGGATGGAGCCGCACGCCGTCGTCGAAGCCACGCGCGAGGCCGTCGCCTACGCCCGCTCCAAGGTTGAGGACGTCGAGTTCTCCTGCGAGGACGCCACGCGCTCCCGCCCGGAGTTCATGGCTGAGGTGGTGCGCGCGGCACTGGCAGCCGGCGCCACGACGATCAACATTCCTGACACGGTCGGCTACACGACGCCCGATGAGTACCGGGAGATCCTCGCCACGCTCTACGCCAACGTGCCCGAGCTGCACGAGGCGACCCTCAGCGTCCATACGCACAACGACCTGGGCCTCGCCACAGCGAACTCGCTGGCAGGCGTTCAGGCCGGTGCCCGGCAGATTGAGGTCGCCGTCAACGGCATCGGCGAGCGAGCGGGTAACTCCGCCCTCGAGGAGATCGTAATGCTGCTTAGGACGCGCCACGCCGTGTTCGGCATGCGCACCGGCGTCGAGACGCGTGAGATCGCTCGTACGAGTCGGCTCGTATCACGGCTGACGGGCTACCCCGTCCAGCCAAACAAGGCCGTCGTCGGCAGAAACGCCTTCGCCCACGAGGCAGGCATTCACCAGGACGGCGTGCTGAAGAACCGCAGGACCTACGAGATCATGGACGCCGAGTCGATCGGGCTCGCCCACAACGAGCTCGTGCTGGGGAAGCACTCGGGTCGCCACGCCCTCCAGAAGGCCTACGCCGACATGGGCTACACGGTCGAGGGCGAGGACCTCAAGCGGGCCTTCGCCCGCTTCAAGGACATCGCCGACCGCAAGAAGACGGTCTCGATGCTGGACCTTGAGGCCTTGCTCGACGACCAGTCGCGCGACACCAGCGAGCGGTTCGTCCTCGAGCGCCTCGCCCTGCGCACCGCCACAGGCGAGTCCTCGCAAGCGGAGGTCACCGTCCGTGAAGGCGACGCCGTCCACACGGCAACGGGCGTCGGTGACGGACCAATCGACGCCGCCTTCAAGGCGCTCGGCGAGATCGTCACCACGACCGCGACGCTGCGCGAGTTCAACGTCAACGCAGTCACCGGCGGGCAAGACGCGCTCGGCGATGTGCGCGTCGTGCTCGAGCAGAACGGGCACACGTTTACGGGGCAAGCCGTCGCACCGGACATCACCGAGGCCGCCGCTCAGGCGTACCTCCGCGCAGCCGCGCTGGCCGCCGCAGGCATTCCCAGCCGCACCACCAACGACACCATCTAGACGACCCGCAAGCAGGAACGGAGCACCCCACGTGAAGATCGCAGTTCTCCCAGGTGATGGCATCGGCCCAGAGACGACGCGGGCCGCCCTGGCTGTGCTCGCCGCTGCCGGCGAGGCGTTTGGGTTCTCACCGGAGCTCACCGAGCATGCCTTCGGCGGCAATGCCATCGACGCGCACGGTGATCCCTTCCCGGACGTTACGCGGGCAGCGCTTGGTGGTGCCGACGCGGTGCTGAAGGGAGCGATCGGCGGACCCATCTGGGATGTTGGCGCGATTCGGCCTGAGCAGGGCCTGCTGGCGCTACGCGCCGAGCTTGGTGTCTACGCGAACGTCCGGCCGATCCGTCGCTGGACCACGAAGCTCACCTCGCCGCTGCGCGAGGACCTCGTCGATGGGCTCGACTTCATCATCATCCGCGAGCTCACGGGCGGTCTCTACTTCGGGCCGAAGGAGCTGACCGACGAGACGGGCATGGATACGTGCCGCTACTCCGTCGAGGAGGTCGAGCGCGTCTGCCGCTACGCCTTCGACCTCGCGCGGGAACGCCGCGGCAAGGTCTGCTCCGTCGATAAGCAGAACGTCCTGTCGAGCTCGAAGCTGTGGCGACGCGTCGTCACCGAGCGGGTCGCGCCAGACTATCCCGACGTCGAGCTGTCCCACCAGCTCGTCGACTCGATGGCGATGAAGCTCGTCGAGCAGCCGGCCGCCTACGACGTGATCGTCACCGAGAACATGTTCGGTGACATCCTCTCCGACCTCGCCGCGAGCATCTCCGGCGGCATCGGGCTTGCCCCGAGCTCGTCGCTCGGCGCGCAGAGGCCGGGCCTCTACGAGGCGATCCACGGCTCGGCACCAGACATCGCGGGACGCGGCATCGCAAACCCCACGGCCATGATCCTGACCGTCGCGATGATGCTGCGCGATCTCGAGCAGCCAGCAGCAGCGGCTGCGATTGAGCAGGCGGCAATCCACGCTCTTGAGCACGGCCCAACGACGCCCGATCTGGGCGGCACGGCCTCCACCGACGACATCGGCGCAGCCATCGCGGCACGCCTTGCAGACCACGAGGTGACCACATGAGCCCCAAGGCTCGCACGCAGCAGGACGACGGCGCTACGAAGACCGCCGTTGCCACCAAGAAGACGATGACCGACACCACGGTCGCGGCCGCACAGGCGCGCACCGGCCGGATGACCGGGGCCGAGGCAGTCATCCGCTCGCTCGAGGCCGAGGGCGTTGACATCTGCTGGGGCATCCCCGGCGGCGCAATCCTGCCGCTCTACGACGCGTTCATGTCCGTCGACCACTCCGTGCGCCACATCCTCGTCCGCCACGAGCAGGGCGCGGGGCACATGGCGCAGGGCTATGCGCGCGCGACCGGCAAGGTCGGCGTCTGCATTGCCACGAGCGGGCCTGGCGCCACCAACCTCGTGACGCCGATCGCCGATGCCTTTCTCGACTCGACCCCGCTCGTGGCGATCACGGGCCAGGTGCCGACGCACCTGATCGGCACCGACGCCTTCCAAGAGGCCGACATCACGGGCATCGTGATGCCGATCGTCAAGCACTCGTTCCTCGTCCAGCACGTTGAGGACATCCCACGCACGTTCCGCGAGGCGTTCCACATCGCTCGCTCCGGCCGGCCCGGTCCGGTCCTGATTGACATTCCCAAGGATCTTCAGCAGGCCCAGTTCGACTTTGCCTACCCGTCCGAGGTCGACCTGCCGGGCTACTCAACGGACCACATGGCCGCGCCGACCGGCATTGACGCCGCCGCAGACCTGATCATCCGCGCCACGCGGCCCGTCCTGTACGTGGGCGGAGGCATCATCAACGCCGAGGCATCGAACGAGCTGATCGCGCTGGCTGAGGCGCTGCAGATTCCCGTCACCACCACGCTGCTGGCCAAGGGCGCCTTTCCCGACTCGCACGACCTGTCGGTGCAGATGCCCGGCATGCACGGCTCAAAGTTCGCTAACTGGACGATTCATCGCTGCGACCTGCTGATCACCGTCGGCGCTCGCTTCGACGATCGCGTCACGGGCAAGCTGGATGCGTTCGCCCCAGGGGCGAAGGTGATTCACTTCGACATCGATCCGGCGGAGATCTCGAAGAATCGCTTTGCCAACGTCTCGATCCTCGGCGACCTCAAGGAGACCTTGCCTGCGCTCTGTGCCGCCGTGCTGGCCAGCCGCGATGATGGGCGGTCTGCCAATCAGGCCGACTGGCTCCGCGACGTCTCGACGTGGCGGGCAGAGAACCCGTTCCGCTATCGCAAGGGCGACAAGCTCAAGCCCCAGTTCATCGTGGAGCGCTTCAACGAGCTGCTCCGCGGCAAGGACGCGATCTGGGTGACGGGCGTCGGTCAGCATCAGATGTGGGCCGCCCAGTTTCTCTCGATCGATGGGCCGCGTCGCTGGATCACCTCCGGCGGACTCGGCACCATGGGCTTCGGTGTGCCGGCTGCGATTGGCGCGCAGCAGGGCCGCCCCGATGCCTACGTGGTCAACTTCGATGGCGACGGCTGCTTCCAGATGACGATGCAAGAGCTCGCCACAGCCATGTGCTACGGCGTACCCGTGATTCACGCCGTGATGAACAACGGGTGGCTCGGCATGGTGCGGCAGTGGCAGGAGCTCTTCCACGACGAGCGGTACTCCGAGACGCACCTCTTCTCCACCATCCCCGATTACGTGAAGCTCGCCGAGGCCTTCGGTTGCCTCGGCCTGCGCGCCGAGACGGAGGAGGAGGTCGATGCGGTCATCCTGCAGGCGATCGCGGAGCGCCGCCCGACGGTGATCGATTTCCGCGTCGATCACGATGAGAAGGTCTATCCGATGGTGCCTGCGGGTGCCGCCTCCCACGAGATGATCGACCAGACGTGGGACAACGCGTGGGTCGAGGAAGGGGTCTGATGGCTGCTCCTGGACATCACACTTTGAGCGTGCTGGTTGAGAACCGACCGGGCGTGCTGTCGCGCGTCAGCGGGCTCTTTACCCGGCGCGGCTTTAACATCGAGAGCCTGGCCGTCGGTCCGACGGAGCGTCCAGAGCGCTCGATCATTACGCTGCGCGTTGATTGCAGCCGCCACTCCGTGGAGCAGGTCGTCAAGCAGCTCGACAAGCTGATCGACGTGATTGACGTCACTGAGGTCTTGCCGGAGAGCGCCATTGAGCGCGAGCTCCTGCTCATCAAGGTCACAGCAGAGGCCAGCACACGGCCCGAGGTGATGCGGCTTGCCGAGGTCTTCAGCGCGACGGTGGTCGACGTCAGCAGGACGACGCTGCTGCTGCAGTGCGTCGAGCATCCCGACCGCCTCCGCGCGCTCGAGGAGCTGCTGTCGCCGTACGGCATTCTCGAAGCCGTCCGCACCGGAAGAGTGGCCATGCGGCGGGCAGATGTGCCGTCCGATCCAACGGGCGCGCACCCCCCCACCGCCGGGTAGTGCGCGCACGGAACCACAGACAGACGTACATTTCCCAGCAGGCGCTCAGCGCCTCCCCATCACACGCGAGAAGGAAGAACACGCATGGCAACGCTCCTATACGAGTCCGACGGCGATTTCGGTGCCCTCAAGGGCAAGCGCATCGTCGTCGTTGGCTACGGCTCGCAGGGCCATGCCCACGCGCTCAACCTGCGCGAGTCTGGCGCCGACGTAACCGTCGCCGTCCGCCCCGGCTCTGAGGGCTGGAAGCGCGCGGAGGGCCACGGATGGACGCCGCAGTCCCCGGCCGACGCCTGCAAGGACGCCGACGTCATCGCGATCATGGTGCCGGATCACATTCAGGCCGAGCTGTGGCGCAGCACGATCCGCGACCTCGTCAAGCCGAACGCCACCATCCTGTTTACGCACGGCTTCTGCATCCACTTCGGCCAGATCGAGGCGCCGACCGATGCCAACGTCGTGATGGTCGCTCCGAAGGGGCCAGGCCACCTCGTGCGCCGGCTCTACTCCGAGGGTGCTGGCGTGCCGGCCCTCATCGCAGTTGAGAAGGACGCGACGGGTGACGCCAAGCAGATCGCAATGGCCTGGGCCATTGGCATTGGCTCCGCGCGCGCCGGCGTCATCGAGACGACGTTCCGCGAGGAGACGGAGAGCGACCTGTTCGGCGAGCAGGCCGTCCTCTGCGGCGGTGCCACCGCGCTGATCGAGGCGGGCTTCGAGACGCTGGTCGAGGGCGGGTACGCCCCGGAGATCGCCTACTTCGAGGTGCTCCACGAGCTCAAGCTGATCGTGGATCTGCTCTACGAGGGCGGCATGGACTGGATGCGCTACTCGATCTCCGACACCGCTGAGTATGGCGACCTGACGCGCGGCCCACGCGTGATCGGTCCGGAGAGCAAGGCCGCCATGAAGGAGATCCTGGCGGAGATCCAGAGCGGACAGTTTGCCCGCGAGTTCATCGAGGAGAACCAGACCGGCCGGACGATGATCCGCATGCTGCGCATGCGCGCTGCCGAGAGCCAGCTGGAGCAGGTCGGCAGCGAGCTGCGTTCGATGATGCCGTTCGTGTCGCAGGCCCGCGCCAAGGCCGAAGAGGTCTGATGCGGAGGGGCGGCTCGGGGTACGCTGCGAGCGTGCGCCGAGCCGTCCCCCTCCTGCTGCTAATCGTCGTTAGCTGCGTCGCCTGCGGGGGATCGAGTGCGAGCCGACCGGCTGGTCCGACGCTGGCCGCTGTGCTCGGCACTCCCGGCGCCACGACGGTGGTCACGCCCGATCTGGTCGTCTTCGGTGGCACCGACTTCCCTACGGGGCACGCGGTGCGCCTGCCGTTTCAGCTCTTTCAGAAGGACGGTAAGGTCGTTCAGCCCGACGGTGGCCGCGCGCTGCTCTACCTCGCACCGTCTGCGGACGCGACCGCCCTCGGCCCGTATCCGGTCAGGGAGCTTTCGCTCGCTGGCCACGGCGTCCATTTTGATCCTGCAGGACCACAGACCATCCTCGTCGCCGACGCGGTTCCGCTTCCGGCCGCAGGCGCCTGGTACGCGGTTGTCACCTTCACGGTCGCTGGAGAGCAGGCGGCCGCCTCCAACCAGTTCAGCATCCTGCCACGCGAGGCAACCCCACCACTCGGCTCCTCGGCACCAGCGACCGCCACGCCGACGCTCCGCGACGTGGGCGGCGACGGGCAGAAGATCAGCACCCAGCGTCCCGTGGATGCATCGCTGCTGCAGCACTCGGTCAAGGACCTGCTCGCGAAGCACCGCCCCTTCGTCGTCGTCTTCGCCACTCCGCGCTTTTGCACCAGCCGGCTCTGCGGTCCAATCGTCGACATTGTTGGCAACGTCCAGCGAGCGCTGCGCGGCACCGGGCTCGCGTTCGTCCACGCAGAGATCTATGCCAACCTCGACCCGCAGCAAGGCGCGAGCCCATGGGTGCTGGCCTGGGGGCTACCGACTGAGCCGTGGGTCTTCGTCGTTAACCGCCAAGGCCGGATCACGGCCAAGTTCGAGGGCGCGGTGACGGAGCAGGAGCTGACGCAGGCAGGTCGGGCTGCGCTGGCGGGCTAAACCACGCCCGCTCGCGACGACGTTCAGTGCCCTGCGCTCTGTTTTGCCTAGCTCGAGGTGACCTGCTGCCAGCGGGCAGAGGACTCGAGGCCGCTGAGGCGGTCCTGCAGGGCAGCGACGACCTCATGGGCCAGCGTCGAGGCCTCCTGTCGTCCTTCGGGCGTGAGGCTAGTGAGACCCGTGCGGTCGCGGCGCGTGATTAGACCCCGCACCTGCAGCGCGAGCGCCAGTTGCTTCGCCTGGCTGGAGGAGGCTGCGATGCGGGCTGCGACGTGGGCCGTGCTGACGGCGTCGTCTTCGTCGAGCAGGATCAGCAGGAGGTAGGCCTCCATCGGCCGAAGGCGATGGGTGCGCGCCACGTCAAGCAGCGTGCGGTCAGCTACGCGAACCGACTCGAGAAAGCCCGGCAGGGCCTGCTGCGCGATGCTCTGAGGTGTCTCCATGAAAAATACCTTTCACTTTCCGGACTCAGCCGACAGACGATGCG
>CAMDVX010000071.1 GCA_945877865.1 Bifidobacterium breve
GGCCTCGAGGCGTGCCTCTGGGCCTCGGCCCTGATGGTGCTGGCGGCGGGAACGATCTCGCTGCTGCTGCCGCGGACTCCCGTCGCGGTCGCGTCGCCTGCTCGCTACCGCGAAGCGTGATCAGGGGAGGGAGGACATCACATCCGCGCGGTTGTGAGGTCCTCCCTAGGATCGCCAGCGGAGGTGAGCTACGCGCGCGCCTTGACCAACGCGGTCAATTGCGGAACAACGGCGTTGAGATCGCCGACGATACCGAAATCGGCGTAGTCGAAGATCGGCGCGTTCTTATCTTTGTTTATCGCCACGATCGTGCCCGAGCCCTGCATGCCAACCTTGTGTTGGATGGCACCCGAGATACCACAGGCGACATAGAGCTTCGGTGTCACCGTCTTGCCCGTCTGGCCCACCTGGGCGCTATACGGGTACCAACCCGCATCGACGACGGCACGCGTTGCAGCAACTGCGCCACCAAAGGCAGTCGCCAACTCTTCGATCTGACTAAAGCCAGACGCTTCGCCAAGGCCACGACCACCAGCGACCAAGACGTCGGCGGCGCTGATATCCGGGCCGGTCTCGACTGCATCCTCATGGCCAACCAACGTGACGGCCTGCGACCAGGCGCGGAACGTCGGCGCAAAGCGCTCAACAGGAGCCGTGCCACCGTTGCCCTCGGTTGCTGCCATGGCATTCGCGCGCGTCACAACAACACCAACTGCAGACACAAAGCCACAGTGAGCAAGCACCGAGTCACCAAGACCGGAGCGGCGGGTTACAAGTGCCCCGCCTTCGACGTGAAGTTCGACGGCATCGATCACGATGCCGGCACCGAGTCGAGCGGCGAGCCCGGCCATGGCGTCGGCCGTCATGATCGAAGCGGCAGCCATCCAGTAGCGATAGTCACCCGCCTCCTGCGCGGTTGCGCAGGCATCGACGACAGGCTGAGCAATGCCGCTCGCCAGCAAGGCGTCGTCGGCAACGCGCACCGTCGAGGCACCAAAACCACCGAGGGCAGCCAGCTTGGCATCGTCGAGGCCACTGCCACAGACGATCGCGTCGACGGACACGCCCAGAGCGGCACCCATGCGGCCAGCCTCTTCGAGGACACCAATCGAGCCACGGGAAACTTCGCCACTCTGGACTTCACAGAGCACTGCAATGCCAGCCATTATGCGACCACCTTCTTCTCGACCAGGAATGCGAGGAGCTGCTCGGCAGCAGTGCCGTCGTCCTCAAGAACAATCGTGTCACCGCGTCCAGCAGGCTTCGAAAGCCCACCGACACTCGTCGCGGCACCTGCCGCGCCGACGGTGCTGGCATCGATGCCGAGCTCGGCGAGCGTCACGACCTCATGCGGCTTGCGCTTGGCACCCATAATCGCGGGCAGAGGTGGATAGCGCGGGTCGTTGATTGCGTCGGAGACCGAGACGACACAGGGCAGCTGGGCCTTGACGGTGTCGTAGCCCGTCTCGACCTGGCGCTTGACAGTGACGCTGCCATCGGCCAGCGCGATCGAGGCGGCCTGCGTGATGCACGGCACCTCGAGCAGCTCGGCGACGAGCCCAGCCATCACGTAGCACTCGCTGTCGGCAGCTTGTTGTCCGAGCAGGATCAGGTCGAACGATTCGCGCTTGAGGGCTGCGGCCAAAACCCGCGCGGTCCCCAACAGGTCGCTGCCAGCAGCGGCTTCGTCAGCAATGTGGATCGAACGATCTCCACCCTGGGCAAGCGCGCGATCAACCGATCGACCAGCGCTCTCCGGTGCCATCGTCACGATCGTGATCTCGGTGTCGGGCGCAGGCCCTTCCTTGAGCTGAACGGCTGCCTCAATGGCATGACGGTCATACGGATTCAACGTGTTCTCGCCGCTACGCACAAGCCGATGAGAGCCATCATCAATCCGCTTCACCGCGGTGGGGTCTGGTACTTCCTTCACGCAGATCGCGATTCGCACGGTCCGGCCTCCTGAGGTTGCGGGTTAGACGATACCTAACCCCGCAAGGTGATTCGCCGGGCTTAGGCTGCGCGGCTGAACGGACCGCGACGTCGAACCTGCCAACGCTGCGGCGTTTCCTTCGTTTCGGCCGGTAGATCAGCACCGCGCGCTGTGGCAATACCAGCCGCCACCAGCGCCTCCTCAATAAAGCCTGCACGACGCAAGATCACACTCGCCGCAGCGACCTCGTCCGCAGCCGAGCGATCGTCAGACACGATGCCGCGCGCAAGCTCAATCGCAAGCTCGCGACGAAAGGGGTCCTGATCCATCAGGTAGGTGGCTGCACGGGCTGCGCTCATGACCTCAACCTATCCCCGAAACAGACAATTTTTGTCTCACCACGCAATCCATACGAAATGTTCACGACCACCTTCACCAGCCTCCAAGCCGTTCAAGACGTGAGCCAACACACAATTCGCGTCGAATCGTGCACGAAATGTGAAGACTGTCAGCGTGTTTCACCAGTCCGGAACGGAACTCCCCCAAACGCTTTACCCACGGCCCCTTCGAGGCTGCGTACCTTAGTCAACGACCGCGAACCTCGCGGGATCCCTAAGGAGGATCATTGAAACGGAATGGACGTCTCATCGCGCTCGGCATCTGCGCGGCGATCGGCGCGGCCTTCGCTGTGCCGTCGATTGTTGGTGCCGACGCCCCCGTGCCGCTGGCACGCAACGCGTACGCCGTTAGCGGCTTCAAGGTCTCGCCGGAGGGTAAGCAGCCCAATTCGATCGTGCCGACCAACAGCAAGGGCAAGTTCCCGCTGCGCACCATGGACCTGAGCAAGGTACCCTGGGGCACGACGATGACGGGCGTCGTGGGTCTTGAATTCACGTCTGCCTCCAACTGCCGTAACAGCAAGAACGAGGCTGTCTACGACGCAGGTCGCTGCACCGCGGCCTACGGTGGAGGCGCGTCGTTCCCCCTCCAGCTGCCGAAGCCACTTCGCGCGGCCAAGTTGGGCATTCTCGGCGGCCTCAACGAGAACGGCGACTGCTCGGGATCCTTCAGCAAGCCGACCGCACCTCCCGGCTTCCTCTGCGTCTACCCCGGCAATCCGGGCAGCACGAACGAATACTTCGGCGCTGGTGAGGCCGACATCGCCAACATCTCCAAAAACTCTGATGGCTCCTGGGCGGTCGAGGTCTATCCGATGACGGGCGACGCCTCGAAATACGGCTTCCGCATTTCTGCGGTGGCGAGCTCGGCGGGTGCCGCGAAGTTCTACGGCACCTGGGCCTACACGGCTCCGTCCAAAGAAATCCCACTCACGGAGTCGGTCTCCTAGGCCCTCCGAACCACTAGAAAGGTAATTTACATAATGAAACGACTTCTCATCCTCGTCGCTGCCCTGATGGCCACCATGGTCGTCACCGCACCGGCATTCGCCGTCACGAAGATCGTCACGGGCGGCTCGACCGGCCTCCAAGTCCTCGGCTCGGCCCTCGCGGCGCAGTACGGTAAGGAATCGGGCGGCAAGTTCCGCGTCACGGTCTCGGGCGGCGGCTCGGGTGCCGGCCAGACGGGTGCCGCGAACGGCACGTTCCAGATCGGCAACTCGTCGTCGGACAAATCGTCCTCGACACCAGCCGGCACGACGTTCACACCGATCACGAAGGAGCCCTTCGCGATCATCGTCAACAAGTCCAACCCGATCAAGGGCCTAACGGCTGCGCAGGTTAAGGCCATCTTCCTCGGCCAGGTTACGAACTGGAAGGACGTCGGTTGGGCCGCGGGCGGAGCCATCAAGTGCTTCTCGCGCGTCTCCACCTCCGGCACCCGCCAATCGTTCCAGAAGCTCTTCCTGGGCAGCATCAGCACGGCCGTGTCGAACTCGTGTCCGGCGCTCGCGTCGAACGCGCTCGACCGCTCGTCGGTGGCCAACTCCAAGTCGGGCATCGCGTACGTGACGTACGCGTACACGATCGGCTCGGGCGGCGCGACCGTCAAGACGTTGCCGATCGATGGCGTCGCGCCGAGCCTGACCAACGTGGTCGCCAATAAGTACAAGTTCTGGAACTGCCAGTACTTCGTCACTAAGGGCGATCCCGCCGGTGACGTCGCTACGTACATCAACTGGGTGCGCAGCGCCAAGGGTGCGGCCGTCATCAAGGCCTACGCCGTTCCATACACGGGCACCTACGATCAGTGCATCGCGGGCTGATCTCTAGCTAACGCAACCGCGGGGGGCCGGGCACACGCCCGGCCCCCCGCAAAACCTCTCACCAGCTTCCCCCATGGCTTCCTTCACTCGCCCCCTCCAGACCCCAACACCGCAGGCCGCGCCCTCCGGCGCCCGTGCCGACACCGTGTTCCGCGGGCTCGTGATCGCGACCGCCGGCTTTATGCTGCTCGTGATCCTCGCGATCACCGCCTTCGTCTTGTACACCGGTTGGCCGTCCTTCTCGGCCAACGGCCTCGCCTGGTTTGGCAGCGGCGACCAGCCGCTCGACGTGCAGCTCGGCAACTCTTTCCTCGGCGTCCCGGAGACCGGCGAGCCCTCGACGGCGCTCAACGCCTGGCCCGCGATTGTGGGCACGCTGCTGACGACCGGCGGGGCCTTGCTCCTATCCTTTCCGTTCGCGCTGCTCGGTGCCATCTTTATCGCCGAACTAGCCCCAAAGCGACTCGCAGCGATCCTCGATCCGATCGTCACGATTCTGGCCGCAACGCCGTCGGTGATCTACGGCCTGTTCGCGATCCTCGTGCTCGCGCCCCGCATCGAACGCAACTTCATCCCGCAGCAGCAGGCAGAGGATCTGTCCGCCGTTGTGACGCTGACCGGAGCCAACGTCCTGCTCGGCATCCTCGTCCTGACGCTGATGATCGCTCCGCTGATGATTGCGATCTTCGCCGATGCGCTGCGCGCCGTGCCGAACAAGTGGAAAGAGGGCGCGATCGCCCTCGGCTGCGATGAGTGGCGGATGACGCGCCGCGTCTCGCTCCGAGCCATTCGACCTGCGCTCGTGGCCGGTACCACGCTGGCGATGGGGCGTGCTGTCGGTGAAGCAATCGCTCTTTCGATGGCAACCGGTTCGATTGGCTTCATCCCGAACCCACTGGACGGCTACTTCTTCTTCCTCGAGCCGGTGCGCACGATGGCTTCTTCGATCGTCGACTACTCCGAGGGCTTCGAGTCGCCGGAGCTCAAGGCCAACCTGTTTGCCTTTGGCGTGATCCTGCTGATCATGACCGCGACGCTGACGATCGGGGCAAAACTCGCCTCGCGCTCGGCCGAGCGTCGTCTGGGTGGGGATCAGTAATGCCCACTCGCCTCTCGGATCGCGGCGGTGTAGCCGCCGCGTACGCGGCCGGCGGCGTGCTCGTGATTGCCATCACGGTGATCATGGCGTGGTTGGTCTGGCAGGGTCTGAGCACCATCTCGTGGGACTTCCTGACCACAGGCCCGGCGCCCGGCTCGCTCGAACAGGGCGTAGCAGGTGGCATCCTGCCGGCGCTGGTCGGCACGATGATCGTGATCGCCTTCGGCATGCTCGTGGCGATCCCGCTCGGCCTCGGAGTCGCAATCTTCCTAACCGAATATCGCCAGCCCAACTGGCTCGCCAAGGGAACCGATACGGCGATCGACCTGATCTTCGGCGTGCCCTCCGTGGTGTTCGCGTTGTTCGGCCTGGCAATCTTCTCGCAGGGCTGGCTGTCGTGGCTGTCGAACCCCGTCGGTGACGCGGGGATGGCGACCGCGCAGTCGTTCTTCTGCGCCTCGCTGATGATGGCGCTGATCGGCCTGCCCCCCGTCGTGCGCTCGAGCCAGGCGGCGATCCTCGGCGTCCCCAACCAGCAGCGCGAGGCGTCCTACGCGCTCGGCAAGGGGCGACTGACGACCATCCGCCGCATCGTCGTGCCCGGTGCACGCCCAGGCATCGCTACGGGCATCGTCCTCGGCATCGGCCGCATCGCGGGCGACACTGCAATCGTCTGGATCCTGCTCGGCGGGGCCGTCCTGCAGGCACCCCCTGACGGCTGGTACCTGCCATGGAACCTCGTCGACTTCCTGCGCAGCGAGGGCTCGACTCTGACTACGTACATCTTCTTCTCGTCCCCGGCCGGTGAAGGAAACTCACCGGGCCAGGCCTACGGCGCGGCCTTCGTCCTGATGGTCGTTATCCTCTTCGTCAATATCGCGCTGATCCGGCTGAGTCGGCGCAAGATCGGAAAGCGGTGATAGACACCATGGAGACTCCGAACAACGAGCGCGGCAACGAGCGTGAGACCAATCAGGACGATCCTGGATACGAGCGCGCGATCCACCAGGAATGGCACCATGCGCTCGACCACACAGCCGACCTGAAGGCCGCGGGGGATCCCACCGACCCGACGGTCGTTACAGCCCCTGCCGATACCACCGCAGCTGCACAGGCCTCCCCGACCGACCTGCCGATCGCGCCCACGGAGCCCGCAGTGGCTCCCGCTGCGGGCACGGCCACGGCCGTCGTGGCGGGACACCCCAAGCACGTCGCCGACCCGAGCGATCTCGTGCTCGCGATCCGCGGCCTCCGCGTCTCCTTTAGTGGCAACGAGATCCTCCACGGTGTCGACATCGACGCCCCGCGCGGCGGCGTCGTCGCCCTCGTCGGCCCATCGGGCTGCGGCAAGACGACGCTGCTACGCAGCGTCAATCGCCTAACCGAGCTCGCGCCGACCGCATCGATCACCGGCGAGGTCCAACTCGACGGCAGCAACATCTACGACCGTGGCACGGACCTCAACCTCCTGCGCCGCCGGATCGGAATGGTCTTCCAGCAGCCGAACCCCTTTCCCATGACGATTTTCGACAACGTTGCCTTCGCCATGCGCGAGCAGGCAAAGTCGCGCCCTTCGCGCTCCTCGCTGATGCCGGCGGTGGAAGATGTGTTGCAGCGCGCGGGACTCTGGGGTGAGGTCAAGGACAATCTCGACCGCAACGCCCTATCGCTGTCCGGTGGCCAGCAGCAGCGCCTCTGCATCGCACGCACGCTTGCGGCTCATCCCGAGGTGATCCTGATGGACGAGCCGTGCTCGGCGCTTGATCCGCGCTCGACGGCCCGCATCGAGGAGCTGATCGTGCAGCTCGCCGGCTCGCTGACCATCGTGATCGTGACCCACAACCTGGCGCAGGCCAAGCGCATTGGCGACTACGCGGCGTACCTGCTCAACGGCGACCTGATCGAGCAGGGCCTTGCGGAGCAGGTCTTCGAGGATCCCCGCGAGCAGTCGACGCGCGACTTCGTCTCAGGAATGTTCGGCTAGAGCCATGCGTCGCGTCCTCCCCGCCCTCTTGCTCGTCCTCGCCCTCGCGGTCCTGAGTGGCTGCGAGAGCACGTTCGACAAGGCCGAGCGTGTTCGGGCGGAACAGGGCACGATCGCTGATGTCGTGGCGGTCGACGTCCAGCAGACGGAGGGCATCACCGCCGAAACGCTCGCCATCATCCCCTCCGAGGACGGCCTGATGGCTGCCGTCGTGATCGAGGTCTCCTCGACGGGACCGGGGCTGCTGTGGGCACCGATTGAGGTGATGCTGCTCGACGCCGGAGGAGCCGAGGTCGGCACGAACAATGTTGCCGGTGCTGACCCCACCCTGATTCACCTGCCGTCGCTCGTCGAGGGCGGGACGGCCCTATACGTCAACGACCAGATTGCGATCACCGGGACGCCCGTCGAGGCCCAGGTGACGGTGGCCGGCGTTCCTGTGACCACGCAGTTGCTGCCCGGCCTGAAGGTCGAAAACGCACTCGTGACGGAAGACCCATCGTTCGGCACCACGTGGACGGCGTCGGTCGTCAACATCACTGACGTCCGCCAGGAGCAGGTCATCGTCCAGGCGATCCTCCGCGACGGCTCGACCATCACCAGTGCGGGGCTCGCCATCGTGAAGGGGCTCGATCCAGGTGCCACAGCCGAAGTGCAGGGCTTCTTCCTCGGCACCGGCAAGGGCAAGCTCGAGGTCTTCGCACCGTCCGCGAACGGCCCCGACGGCGCCGGCGCCCAATCGGAGATTCAGGCAGGCGACGCCACCGTCTCGATGGAGTAACAGCGTTTCGAGTCTCGGAACCCGGTGATAGCCTGAGGGGTGTGCGTATTCGTGTGATCGTCTCACTCGCCGCGATTGTCGGCCTGCTGCTGTGCATTGGCTCGGCATCAGCGAAGACGCTCGCACAATCGCTTGCACGCGTAAACGTCCCCGCCGCCGATCGCTCCGCCAACCTCAAGACGCTCGCCGACGCGCGGGCACTCGCCACGCAGCTGGGAGGCTCTCGCGCAGTGGCGCTAAACGCGATCATCAAGAGCGCGACGCAGATTGGTAATCAGGCGGCGTTCAGCCCCGCGCTCGCTCAGATCGTGTTTCTCGAGTTGCAGAGCAACGTTACCTACCTAGCGAGCCACGCGTTGCCGTCCTCGGGTACCCGCATCCGCATCGACGGCGTGGTCTACGAGAGCTATACGGGGCAGGGCTTACGGATCCAGCCACTCGGCACCTATTTCGCAATTCTCGAACCGGGACAAGGCATCGTCTCGGAAGGTGGCGTTGGTGCGGCGATGACAAGCGCGCAGAAAATCGTGCTCGCCGACGGCGAGAGCTACACGCTTCCGTACCTGTTCTCGTGGATGGGCCATGGCCCTAACTGGCAGAGTGCGATGGCGGAAGGTGTCGCCGCCTCTGCTGGCCTGAGCGCGTGGAACCGCACGGGC
>CAMDVX010000072.1 GCA_945877865.1 Bifidobacterium breve
CCTCGACCTGCCGCATAAGGACCTGCGACGGGCCCGAGCCGCTGCAGTCAACGTGATTCCGACCTCGACCGGTGCGGCCAAGGCGATCGGTCTCGTCGTTCCCGAGCTGAAGGGTCGGCTCGACGGAATTGCCATGCGGGTGCCCGTCCCAGACGGGTCCGTTGTCGATCTCGTGGTGGAGCTGGGCCGCGAGGCGTCCGTCGAGGAGATCAACAGCGCGATTCGAGCGAAGGCGGACACCGGTCCGTTGAAGGGAATCCTTGAGTACACCGAGGATCCGATCGTCTCGAGCGACGTGATCGGCTCCTCGTACTCCTCCGTGTTCGATGCGCAGCTGACCATGGCGAACGGCCGGCTCGCCAAGGTGGTGGCCTGGTACGACAACGAGTTCGGCTACTCGAACCGCGTCGTCGATCTGCTCCAGCGGGTCTAACGTGGCCCGTCGTGGCCTTGCACAGCTGGGCGAGGTGCGTGGTCGGCGCGTGCTCGTGCGCGTCGACCTCAACGTGCCCGTCTCTGCCGGCGTCGTTGGCGACGATACGCGGATCCGGGCGGCGCTGCCCACCATCGCCTACCTGCGCGAGCGCGGCGCACGCATCGTGCTCGTCTCGCACCTTGGGCGTCCCAAGGGCGTGACCTCCTCGGAGCTGTCGCTCGCACCGGTAGCCGAGCACCTCGCAGGGCTGATCGGTGCGCCCGTGGCGTTCGCGACGGACTCGGTCGGCTCCGTGGCGGCTGCCGCCGTCGCTGCGCTCGGCGATGGGGAGGTGCTGCTCCTTGAGAACCTGCGCTTCCACGCTGAGGAGGAGGCGAATGATCCTGCCTTCGCGGCCAAGCTTGCCGCGCTCGCGGACCTCTACGTCAACGACGCGTTCGGCGCCGCCCATCGTGCCCATGCGTCGACGGAGGGGATCGCGCACCTCCTGCCTGCCTATGCTGGCCTGCTGCTGGAGCGCGAGGTCTCGATCTTGACGGCGCTGCTGGAGGCGCCAGAGCACCCCTTCGTCGCCATCGTCGGTGGCGTCAAGGTCGCCGACAAGATTGGCGTCCTGGAGCGGCTCGTCACGGTTGCTGACACCGTCCTGATCGGCGGTGCGATGGCCTTCACCTTCGTGGTCGCGGAGGGTGGCTCCGTCGGTGCGTCGTTGCATGAGGATGCGGCAGGACAGGCGATTGCGCTGCGCGCGCGAGCGACGGCAGCGTCGTCCGGCTGCGAGCTTCTGCTGCCGTCTGACGTGGTTGCCGCCGACGCCTTTAGCGCCGAGGCCGCCACGCAGGTGACGTCCGCCGACGCCGTCCCCGCGGGCTGGCTGGGCCTCGATATCGGGCCAGCGGCGACGGCGCTGTTCGCCGAGCGCATTCGTGCGGCGAAGACGGTGCTGTGGAACGGTCCGATGGGGGCCTTCGAGCTGGCGCCCTTCGCAGACGGTACGCGCGCCATCGCCGCCGCGGTTGCCGCGTGCTCTGGAACCACCGTGGTCGGTGGCGGCGATAGCGTCGCGGCCATCACGCAGTTTGGCTTCGCCGGCGACGTAACGCACATCTCAACCGGCGGCGGTGCCAGCCTAGAGCTATTGGAAGGGCGGACGCTGCCCGGCGTCGCCGCAATCCCGGAGGTCTCATGATGCGTAGCCCACTCGTCGCCGGTAACTGGAAGCTGTTCAAGCTGCGCGCCGAGGCCGCGGCCTTCGCGGCCGACCTGAAGGGTGGTCTGTCGTCTGCCGCCGGCGTCGGCATCGCCGTCTGTCCGCCGTTTACCTCGATCGACGTGCTCGCCACGGGGCTCGCCGGCTCAGGCGTGGGCATCTGGGGGCAACACGCGAGCGCTGCCGAGAGCGGCGCCTTGACAGGTGAGATCTCGATGGGCATGCTCAAGGACGCTGGTGCGACCGGGGTTCTGCTCGGTCACTCAGAGCGGCGGCAGCTGTTTGGTGAGACCGACGCGGCTCTCGCTGACAAGGTGCCTGCAGCCTTGGCAGCGGGCCTGCTGCCCGTGCTCTGCGTTGGTGAGACGGATGCTGAGCGCGAGAGCGGTGCGACCAACGAGGTGCTGGCGCGTCAAGTTCGCGAGGGGCTCGGCAAGCTGAGCCCGACGCAGGCTGACATCGTCGTGGCCTACGAGCCCGTCTGGGCAATCGGCACAGGCAAGACGGCCACGCCGGAGCTGGCTCAGGCGGCGCACGCTTGGATTCGTAGCCAGCTCGCCGAGCGCTTCGGCGAGGCCGCTGGCTCAATCCGGATCCTCTATGGCGGGTCGGTCAAGCCCGACAATGCAGCCACCTTGCTGTCACAGCCGGATGTCGACGGTGCACTCGTGGGAGGCGCCTCGCTTGAGGCAGCGAGCCTGCTTGCGATTGCGGCCGCCGCGCGACGGTGACCACGCCGGTCGTGCTGATTGTGCTGGACGGCTGGGGCATCGCCCCGGCCGGGCCCGGCAATGCGGTTGAGCGGGCCGATACGCCGGTCTTCGACGCGCTCTGGGACTCGTGTCCCCACGGGCAACTGGTCGCCTCGGGCCGTGACGTTGGACTGCCCGTCGGGCAGATGGGTAACTCCGAGGTTGGGCACCTCGCGATCGGTGCGGGGCGGGTGGTGGCACAGGATCTCGTTCGCGTCTCGGAGGCGGCGGCTGAGGACTTCCGGCACACAGCAGCGCTAGTCGCAGCCTGTGAGCGCGCACGCTCTGGCTCAGGGACGCTCCACCTCGTCGGGCTGGTCTCTGACGGCGGTGTGCACAGCCACGTCGATCATCTGCGCGGATTGGTGCGGCTCGCAGCCGCAATCGGGGTGCCACGCGTTGCCGTGCATGCGATTACCGACGGGCGCGACGTCTCTCCGCACCAGGCCGCCGATCTGCTCGCTGAGTTGGACGCTGAGTGGGCTACCGGCCCGGCGAGGATTGTCGACGTCTGCGGCCGGCTCTTCGCGCTGGACCGTGACCAGCGCTGGGAGCGAACGCAGCGGGCCTTTGCGCTCTATACCGCTGGGCTGGGTGAGCACGCCGACGCTGCGGGAGCGGCGATCCGCGACGCGTACGCGCGGGGCATTACGGACGAGTTCGTAGAGCCGACGGTGATCGGGGCTGGCGCACCGATCCACGCTGACGACGAGGTCGTGTTTCTCAACTTCCGGCCCGACCGAGCCCGTCAGCTCTGTCAGGCGCTCGCCGAGCCGTCGTTCGCTGCGTTTGCGCGCGGCGACGCAGGCATCGTTCAGCTGACCGCGATGACGGCGTACTGGGATGGACAGCCGGGGGCGATCGCGTTTCCCGAGGACCGACCGACCGAGGTGCTGGCGGATGTGCTGGAGGCGGCTGGCATCGGACAGCTGCACGTCGCTGAGACCGAGAAGTACGCCCACGTCACCTACTTCTTCAACGGCGGACGGGAGCGCGAGCATGCCTTTGAGGCACGGGTGCTGATTCCGTCGCCGCGCGCTGTCGCCACGTACGACCTGCGACCAGAGATGAGCGCCGCCGGCGTGGCCACGGCTGTCATCGACGGCATCCGCAGCGGTGCCTACGGGTTCGTGGTGGTCAACTTCGCGAATCCCGACATGGTGGGTCACACCGGAGACATTGCTGCCGTTCAGGCGGCGGTCGAGGAGGTCGATCGCCGCTTGGGCGACGTCGTCACGGCCGTCCGCGACGTCGGTGGCATCGCTCTCGTGACCGCTGACCACGGTAACGCGGAGCAGATGCTGACGCCGACCGGAGAGCCCCACACCGCCCACACCACGAATCCTGTCCCGCTGATTCTGGTTGGCTCTGATCGCACGCTCGCTGCGACGGGACGGCTGGCGGACCTGGCCCCAACGGTCCTGACCTTGCTCGGGCTTCCGGCACCTGCCGTGATGACCGGTACGTCGCTCGTCTGAGGCGTCCCTACATGCCAAACAGGAGACGATCCGCGAACTGCTGCGGCAAGCCGGCGTCAACGATCTCCTTGGCCGATAGCGCAGTGTCGTAGACGACTCGCCGAAACTCCACGCGGACAGGGCGATCCTCGTCACTATCGACGACGAGGTACGAGGCCCGGCTATCACCGTCGCGCGGTTGCCCAACCGAGCCAGGATTTGCAAACAGCCGCACCGCGGCGTCGAGGTTCTCCTCGCGGCCGGCGGGAGCGTGGCCGCCGGTGACGCGGTCACCAACGCTGCGCGCCGACATGGGAACGTGGGTGTGGCCAACGAGGACGAGCTGGGCGTCAGGGACGGAGGCGAGGGCGATCGCGGCCCCAGGCCCATCAATCACGTACTCCCAGACCGGATCGCGCGGGGAGGCGTGCGCCATGGCGACCAGCCCGACTGTAGCGGTTGATGCCAGCGTGCTGAGGAACGCCTCCTGCTCGGCACCGAGGACCTCACGAGTCCAGCGTGCTGCCCGTGCAGCGTCTGCACCGAAGCGCTCGACGTTAACCGTGCCGAGGACGGCCAGGTCGTGGTTGCCCGCCAACGTGACGGTTGCCCGCTCGCGAATGATGTCGACGCACTCGTTGGGTCGCGCCCCGTAGCCCACGGTGTCGCCGAGGCACCAGAGCGTGTCGAAGCGGTCGCCCTCCGCCTCAAGCACGGCCTGCAAGGCGTGGAGGTTGCCATGGATGTCCGAGACGACGAGAGCGCGCATGCGGGGCAGAGGATACGCGAGATCGGTCGGGATCCTGCTGCACGGGAGAGGGGTAGACTGCGAGCCATGGACGAACACGAATCCTCCGAGCGTCAGCTCAACATCCACTTCACGCCAGAGGAGATGGCGGGGCACTACGCGAACTTCGCCAACGTTTCCCACTCCGATTACGAGTTCACCATCACGTTTGCTCGCGTCGACCACGAGTTTGACGGGCCCGAGATTCCGGGCGTCGTCGTCAGCCGCGTCAACCTCTCGCCCCGCTTCATGGGCGAGCTGCTCGACGCAATCCAGGACAACTACGACAAGTGGTCTGCGCGCGAGAGCATCCGCGATCTTCCCGAGGTCGACGAAGACCATCGCGAGGGCTAGGCCTCGCTTCGCCTGATCGTCGTCGGCCGGGCCCGGGGTCCGCTGGCCGCTGCGGCTGCCGACTACGAGTCGCGGATCGGAAGGCTCGCTCGCTTCGATGTGGTCGCCGTACGCGATGAGCCGCTAGACCGTGGAATCGCCGCCGAGGTGCGTCGGCGGGAGGCAGAGCGAATCCTCGCGGCGGCTGAGGGCTGGACGATCGTGGCCTGCGACCGTCTCGGCACGCAGGTCGCGTCGGACGAGCTTGCCGTCTTGATCGACGGGCTTGAGGAGCGAGCGCCGCAGAAGACTGCGTTCGTGATTGGGGGCGCCGAGGGGCTGGATGGCTCCGTGCTTGACGCAAGTGCACACCGCCTGGCCTTTGGGCGCGTCACCCTGCCGCACCAGCTGGCACGAGTCCTCGTCGCCGAGCAGATCTACCGGGCGCTGACGATTCGGCGCGGACTGCCGTACCACCGCTGAGCTGGCGCCCGCCGCTGCGTGGCCCGGGCTTTGCCACGATGCAGCGGTGAACGATCCCGTCACCGCCCTTCACGCCACCGTGTCTGCCGCTGTCAGCGGTCTGACGGGAGGCGAGGTGCCCGAGCTGGGCCTTGAGCGTCCTGGCAACGCCGCGCACGGGGACTACGCCACCAGCGTGGCGATGCGGCTCGCGCCACTCCTTGGCAAGGCTCCTCGAGACATCGCTCAGTTGCTGGCCGACGTTCTCGTTGCCGATCCGGCGATCGCCTCCGTGGAGATTGCGGGGCCGGGCTTTATCAACCTGCGCCTCGCCGCCAGCTGGTATCACCAGGCGCTCTCAGACATGCTCTCAGCGGGCGCACAGTTCGGTCGGAGCGTCGTGGCCGCCGGTGACGAGATCCTCGTCGAGTTCGTCTCGGCCAATCCCACGGGAGACCTCACGATCGGCTCGGCGCGGAATGCTGCGTATGGCGATAGCGTCGCCCGGCTGCTGACCTTCGTGGGCGAGCAGGTCACGCGCGAGTACTACTTCAACGACGCGGGAAACCAGATCGCGCTCTTCGGTCAGTCGGTGCAGGCTCGTCGCCTCGGTGCGGAGATTCCCGAGGGCGGCTACCCGGGTGACGAGGTCGGAGAGCTCGCCGCCGCCCTTGACCTCCCAGACGATGCCTCGCTGGCGGAGTGGACGGCTCGAGGCATTGAGGCGATGATGGTCCGGATTCGCGGCAGCCTCGAGCGGATGCGCGTTACGTTCGATCTGTGGACGAGCGAGCAGACGCTGCACGCCAGCGGCGCGGTGCAGAAAGCCATTGCGCAGGCCCGCAGCGAGGGTCACGTGTTTGAGCAGGCTGGAGCAACCTGGCTGAGGACCACGTCATTCGGTGACGACAAGGACCGTGTGCTGCTGAAGGCCGACGGCGAGCTGACCTACTTCGCTGCGGATCTCGCGTACGTCGGTCTCAAGTTCGAGCGTGGTGCGGCTCGCGCGCTGTACGTGCTCGGAGCCGATCACCACGGGTACATCTCCCGGCTGAAGGCCGGAGCGGCCTGCCTCGGCTACGACCCAGAGCGAGTCGAGGTGCTGATCTACCAGCTCGTCACCGTCTCGGGCGAGCGGATGGGCAAGCGCCGCGGAAACGTCATCACCCTCGATGGTCTGGCTGATGCGATCGGCGTTGACGCGGCCCGCTTCTTCCTCGTGCAGCGCTCGCATGACCAGATGCTCGATATCGACCTTGATCTCGCCGTCGAGACAAGCAGCAAGAATCCCGTCTTCTACGTTCAGTACGCCCATGCACGGTGCCAGTCGATTCTGCGCAAGGCGCAGGCCGATGGGCTCACCACCACTGGCACGGGCCCCGCGCACGCACCGGAGCCGCAGGAGGCTGCGCTGATTCGACGGCTCGCGGAATGGCCAGACGTCGTGGCGACCGCCGCCGACCTGCGCGCGCCGCACCGGATAGTGACGTGGACGCAAGAGCTCGCTGCTGATTTTCACGCCTTTCACCACGACCTCTTCGTGCTGCACGAGGACGAGGAGATCCGCGCCTTTCGTCTCAGCGCAGTCGCGGCGACTGGCGAGGCGATCGCCCGTGCGCTCGACGTTATCGGCGTAGCCGCGCCCGACAGCATGTGATCGACGTCCGCGCCATCCAAGCCGACGAGGGCCATCTGCTGCGTGCCGTTCGGCTTGCTGCGCTGACGAACGCTCCGGACTCATTCCTCGAGACCTATCAGGAGGTGCTCGACGATCCAGCCGACGTCTGGACGTCGCGGGCGGCCGCGGGGGTGGGGGAAGGTGACGCGCTGATTCTGCTGGCGCTAGACGAGGGACGGCCCGTTGGCATGGCAGGGATTGCCCGCGAGATCGGACAGCGTCGCCGCCATCGCTCCACGCTGTGGGGCGTCTGGGTCGACCCAAGCCAGCGGGGTCGCGGCGTCGGTCGCCAGCTCGTCTCAACCGCGCTGGAGTGGGCGCGCCAGCGTGAGGTCCGGGCGGTCTACCTTGAGGTCGTCGAGAACGAGGACCCAGCACGAAGCCTCTATACGCGGCTCGGGTTTGTCCGTCGTGAGGTCGATCCGTTCGGTGCGCATGTTGATGGTCGAGACGTCGCGCTCGAGCATCTCGTGCTGGTGCTCTAGCCGACTCACGGCAGTGCAGCAGGCTCGTGGCGCGGGCGAATCGTCGGGCGTTGCGCGCGCCAGACAGCCGCTGCGGGGAGGGTGATCGCTGCCTGTCGATGCGTCGGCGACGGTTGTCAACCGCGACGTCGGACCGAGCGAAGTATAATCTGCGACAGAAAAGGAGTTTAGATGAGCATGACCATCGCACCGCCCCTTGCCGCCACCGACTATCGGGTGGCAGACCTCTCCCTGGCCGATTGGGGTCGCAAGGAGATCACCATCGCTGAGCACGAGATGCCTGGCTTGATGGCTCTGCGGGAGGAGTACGGTGCGGCACAGCCGCTTGCCGGCGCCCGCATCACGGGTTCGTTGCACATGACGATCCAGACGGCCGTCCTCATTGAGACGCTGGTCGCGCTTGGAGCGGAGGTGCGCTGGGCGAGCTGCAACATCTTCTCGACGCAGGATCAGGCAGCCGCCGCGGTCGTTGTTGGGCCGAGCGGCACCGTCACTGAGCCACGCGGCGTGCCCGTCTTCGCGTGGAAGGGCGAGACGCTTGAGGAGTACTGGTGGTGCACAGAGCAGGCCCTGACGTGGCCCGACGGCGGACTCAACATGATTCTGGACGATGGCGGCGACGCCACCATGCTCGTCCACAAGGGCCGCGAATACGAGCAGGCCGGTGCAGTACCGGACCCCGCCGCAGCGGAGTCTGAGGAGTTCCAGCACTTCCTCCGCCTCGTTGAGGCCTCGGTGGCGGCCGACGGAGCGAAGTGGACGAAGATCGCCGCCGGCATCAAGGGCGTCACCGAGGAGACGACGACGGGAGTCCTTCGGCTTGCCCAGATGCACGACGAGGGGAGCCTGCTCTTTCCCGCTATCAA
>CAMDVX010000073.1 GCA_945877865.1 Bifidobacterium breve
CCCAATCGGACATCTGCAGGTAGGCAAATGGATGATTCGCACGGTGTGGGCAGATGTCCGATTGGGGTCTGGCCCCTTTCGGACAAACCCAGCCCGCGTGAGATTTGGCCCGTTTCAGCCGTTTGTGGTCTGCTTTTGAGCAATCGCGTCATCCAGCGGGGTCATGTTGGGTGGGTGGATCTTGCTGCCCGGTAGATTGGCCGTACGCGTGTCGAGGATGGATTTGGCGACGTTTGGATGGTCGCCGCGGCGTGTGGGCGCTGCCCGAGTGGGACGGGCTTGTTGCTGGACACGTAGCTCGTGGCTATGTTGACGTCAGGCATGGTCGCGATTGTGTCGACGTCAGTCTCGGTGGCGGCTGTGTCGACGTCGGGCTTGGTCGTGGCTGTGTTGACGTCAGGCATGGTCGCGATTGTGTCGACGTCAGTCTTGGTGGCGGCTGTATCGACGTCGGGCTTGGTCGTGGCTGCGTCGAAGTCAGGCTCGGTGGTGGCTCTGCCGAAGTCAGGCTCGGCCGTTGCTGGATGACCTTGCTGCTCCCCAGATGCATCGTGTCAGCGTCCAGTTCGAGCCTGGCTCGTCTCGGGCAATCATGTTGCCCGGGGCTTGAACTCATTCGAGGAACGCAGGAGGTCCCGATGCCGCGGGCCACTGCAGCAGCAGGTCGTGACGGCTGGCGACCTCGTCTGCGAACGTCTCCCCTAAAAGCAGTTCGGCCCCGTCCGGAGACGGGGCCGAGACTTGAGGAGAGGAGAGGAGGGTGGAGAGAAAAGCGGGTTAGATACGCTTCGAGCGGAGCGCGAGGCGCCGCGAGCGCTTTGCCGGCTTGTGAGCAATGTGCTGCTCGCGGGCCGGGGTGCTGTGGAAGAGGGAGAGTGCTGCGTAGGGCTGCATGATGAGATTCCTTTCGGGGACTGGTAAATCGTCCGCCGTAGGAGTACATTACCAGAGGATCTCCGGTAATGACAACTCAAAACACGTAAAGATTCGGTAACGAACCTATATGCATCCTATTGATTGGCAGATCATCGAAATTCTCCAGCAGGATGGCAAGACGACGTATGGCGACATCGCCAAGCGCGTCGGCCTCTCGCAGGCTGCCACGCACGAGCGCGTCAAGAAGCTCGAGGCGCGAGGCGTCATCAAGGGGTATCGGGCAGTCGTCGATGCCGATGCCCTTGGCTATGGCGTGATCGCCTTCGTCTTCATTGATAACGCCGCCTTTGATGTGCCGGATATTGCCGAGCGGCTGCGAGCGATCCCTAACGTCCTCGAGTGCCATGCGGTTGCTGGTGAGTGGTCGTTTCTGCTGAAGGTCCGGGCGGAGAGCACGCCGGCGCTGGAGCGCGTGCTTCATGAGATCCGACGCGTCGAATCCGTCAACCGTACCCACTCGGTGATTGGCCTCTCCACCGCCTTCGAGACGACGGTGCTACCGATGCCCGCTGCAGCGGCTGATGCCGAGGAGCCGCCGCAGACCGTCAAGCGCAAGTAGCTCGCGCCGTCCAGCAGCGGGCTAGCCCTCGATGGTCAGCTCGCGGCGGGTGATCTTGCCACTGCGGATGGAGAAGGCCTTTACCTCCGGCGGCTCTGCGCCGAGGCTGACGATGAGGTACGCCGCATCCGGCCATTGGGCGACGTCCACGTCGGTGCGGGAGGGGAAGGCCGGGCTCTCGACGTGGCTGTGGTAGACGGCGGCGATTGCGTCCTCCGGGTCGTCGACGGCGAACGACTCCTCAATCTCAAAGAAGATCCGCAGCAGATCCTGAGCGTCGATGTTGTAGAAGTACGGGCTCGGCTCGCCATTGATGGCCGGATAGAATCGTTCGACGTGCCCGTCGATCCCGCCAAGGATGCCGCAGGCCTCGTTCGGCAGCCCTGCCCGAGCATGCGCGACGAGCTGATTGAGGATGGCACGTGGTACGACGAGCGGGCGGTCGGCTACCACCAGAGCCGATCCTCCATGATCTCCTCGAGGTCCTCACCATCCGTCGCTGCAAAGAGGTTGGCAGAGGCGTAGCGGGCGCCGCCATCTGCGAAGACCGTGACGACGTTCTGGTCGGGGCTCAGGTCTGCGGCAACGCGGCGGGCCACGGAGAACGCTGCGCCACAGGAGACGCCGACCCAGATGCCCTCGTGGAGCAGCAGCTCGCGCATGGCGAGCACCGACTCGGTGTTGGTGACGAGCAGCTTGCGGCTGAGCTGAGTGATGTCGAGGATCTCCGGCGTGTAGCCGTCTTCGAGCGAGCGCAGCCCCATCACGGACTCGCCCTGGAGCGGCTCGGCGGCGATGATCTGGACGTCGGGATTGGCCTCCCGCAGCGCGCGGCCCGTGCCCATCAGCGTGCCGCCCGTGCCGAGCCCACAGACGAAAGCGTCGACCTGCCCGTCCAGCGCGTCCAGGATCTCCGGGCCGGTCGTGCGGTAGTGGGCGTTCGGGTTCTCCGGGTTGGCGTACTGGAAGGGCATGTATAGGGAGGGATCCGCGGCGGCCAGCTCGCGCGCCAGCGCGACGCCACCGTTCGAGCCAAGCTCGCCGGGCGAGAACACGATCTCGGCGCCATACATGGCGATCTGCTGCACCCGCTCCTGCGTGGCCGACTCGGGCATGACGGCGCGGAAGCGGTAGCCCTTGACGGCGCAGATCATGGCGAGCGCAATGCCTGTGTTGCCGCTGGTCGGCTCGATGATCGTCTGGCCGGGCGACAGCAGCCCCTTCGACTCGGCAGACTCGATCAGCGAGAGCGCGACGCGGTCCTTGATCGAGCCGGAGGGGTTGAGCATCTCCAGCTTTGCCCAGATGCGGGCGCCGCCCTCGGGCCGCAGGTGCGGCAGCTCGACGAGCGGGGTGCCACCGATGGCGCTGAGGACGTCGCCGCCGCCACGGCAGATCGCGGGTGGAAAGACTGAGCCCCCGGCCATCGCCGGCAGGACGATCACGGTGCTGCCATCTGGAACGGGCGTGTCGAGCCCCTGGCCGAGCCGGACGTCCTCATTCTGGACGTAGACGTTGACGAACCGGTTGATCTCGCCTGCCCCGTCAACGAGCTGGCCCTGCACCGCAGGAAACTGCGTGAAGAGGTCGGCTAGCGCGTCGCGCAGGGTCACGCCGGAGACTTCGATCTGGCGGGCGCCGTCGACCTGGGGACGCAGCACGGGGGGGATGCGGATGGTAATTGGCATGGCCTTGCTCCTAGTGTGCCGCGGCGTGGGCCCCGCCGGCGCAGAACTCGTCGTAGTCGATGTATTCGATCGGAGCAGCGTGCTCGCCGCAGACCAGGCAGCCGGGGTCGCGACGCAGCTGCACCTCGTGGAACGCCATGTCGAGCGCGTCGACGAGCAGCAGCCGACCGACGAGCGGATCGCCGATCCCCAGCAGCAGCTTGATGGCCTCCGTCGCCTGCAGCGTGCCCATGATGCCGGGCAGCACGCCGAGCACGCCCCCCTCGGCGCAGCTCGGGGCGAGCTCGGCTGGTGGCGGCTCGGGGAAGAGGCAGCGGTAGCACGGGCCAACGAACGGTTGAAACACCGTCAGCTGGCCCTCGAAGCGAAAGATGGAGGCGTGCACGACGGGGATCCGGTGGATCAGGCTCGCGTCGTTGAGGAGGTAGCGGGTGGGGAAGTTATCCGTGCCGTCGACGATGACGTCGTAGCCGGCGATGATGCGGTCGATGTTGCTGCTGTTGAGCCGCTCGCGGTACTCGATGACGTCGACGTCCGGGTTGAGCGCGGTCAGCGTCTGCTTGGCAGACTCCGACTTCGGCGTGCCGATGCGGTCCATGTTGTGGATCACCTGCCGCTGCAGGTTCGAGGCGTCGACCACGTCGTCATCCACGATGCCGATCGTGCCCACGCCCGCTGCGGCGAGGTAGAGGGCTGAGGGCGAGCCGAGGCCGCCTGCGCCGATCATCAGGACCTTCGAGGACAGCAGCTTCAGCTGGCCAGGCTCGCCCACCTCGGGGATCACCAGGTGACGGCTGTAGCGTCGCCGGCGCTCGGCGTCCAGCACCTTCGGCTCGCTCCAGGCGAAGCCGCCCTGCTTCCAGCCGGAGAAGCCGCCCGCCAAGGAGACGACGTCGCTGTAGCCAAGCTCTTCGAGCGCCTTGGCGCCGAAGGCGGAGCGCGCGCCGGAGGCGCACGAGAGCACGATGCGTTGCGTGCGGTCAGGGGCGGTGGCCTCGATGCGCGACTCGAGGAAGCCGCGTGGGATGTGGATCGCCTGGGCGATCGCTCCCTGCTCGTACTCGTCAGGCTCGCGGACGTCGATTAGCAGCGGCGGGGCAGCGGAGGCGAGCGCGCTCGCGAGCGCGGCGGCGTCGATCTCAACGATGTCTTGCTTCACCTGAGAGAGGAGTTCGCGGTACGTGGTCATTGCTTCCTTCACCTTCGCAGCGCCGTGGCGTTCGGAGTAGGTTGATCTATAGCAGTCTCTTATGCCCAGAGGCAAACTGTATTCGGAAAACGTGATCGTGGTGCGCCGTATTCCCGCGGCTGGTGAGAACCCCCAGAGCCGCTGATAGCCTGCGTTCGTGGCCGTGCCCCCACCATACCGCCAAGCCGTCCCCCGTCGCCGCCTGCTTGCCGTCGCCGTCGCCGGTGTGCTCGGCGCAATCGTCGTCGTCGGCCTCGCCACGCTGGCGGCACGCGGGCCGGAGTCGGCGGTGGCCACGACCAGCGTCGCACGCGCCAGCTCCGAGCCGCTGCAGGGGCGTCCGCCGATCCTGCTGCCGCCGCTTGTCGGGCAGCCGCAGGAGCCTGCCCAGCGGGTGGCGTGGGCCGAGCGGCTCGCGGCACAGACGCCCGGCGTGGACGCCGCCCTTCGCCTGGCGAGCGCGCAGTCAGCCAGCGACGACGTGGCGGGGGCCGAGGCGACGCTCGCCGCAGCGGTGGCTGCGGCGCCGGCCGATCCGCGGCTGGCGAGCGCTGTGGCTCTCGTTGGCTACGACAGCGCGCAGCCAGAGGCGTCGCTCGATGCGCTGCGTGGGCTCGCAGAGGCCTCGCCCGCCGACCTGTTTACGCGCTTCTCGTACGGCGTGGCGCTGCTCTGGGCAGGACGCCGCGCGGATGGTGAGGATCAGCTTCGCCGCGTCCGCGACGCGACGCCCGAGACCTTCTACGGCATCTCCGCGGACGACCTCGTGCACCCGGGCATGCCGCCCGGCTATCCCCCGTTCGTCCCGGCTGTGAGCAGCGGCAGGGTGACGCTCGCACAGCTCGCCGCGGCCGCTGCTGCTGCGCCAGGGGCCGCAGCGCCACAGGTTGCGTACGCCGCGGCGCTGCTCGCTGCCGGGCGCCGCAGCGAGGCGGCGGAGACCTTCGACACGGCTCTGCTAATCGACCCGGGGCTGCTTGAGGCCAAGGTCGGCCGCATCATCGCCACCTACTCGAAGGACAACCCGCCTGCAGCCTTTGGGCAGATGGGACCGCTCGTGCGGGACAACCCGACGAGCCCCTCACCACGGCTGCACCTCGCGCTGATGCTGCTCTGGCTACGCGATCCGGACACGGCCCGGGCCGAGCTGCGACAGGCCGCCGCGGCCGCTCCAGGAACGCGGCTCGGCCGTGCGGCGCTGCAGTTTCTCGCGGCGCTGACGGCGTAGCAGGGCTGATCTGTCCGATTGCCTTCGTAGACTTTTCGTCAGAGGTTGCACGAGAGGAGCGAGATGCAGGGGTATCAGCCCGACAGCGCAGCGCTGGCGTCTGGCGATCGCGAGATCGCCCGCATCCTCGCGCTCGCGGATGAGACCGGCTCGATCTCGCAGGCCGCCCTGAATAGCCTTCGTGACGAGCTCGAGCTGACGGACAGCCAGCTCGACGACGTCCATCAGGCGCTCGCGGCCGCCGACGTCGAGATCCTCGTCGACACCACGGCGGAAGACGATCGGCCCGTGCTTGATCTCTCGACGCGCGACGTCTCCACCGACACGCTCCAGCAGTTCCTCAGGGAGATCGGTCGCGTGCCGCTGCTGACCGGGGCGCAGGAGATCGCGCTCGCCAAGCGCATCGAGCGCGGGGATCAGCGCGCAAAGCAGCACATGGTCGAGGCGAACCTGCGGCTCGTGGTGTCGATCGCGAAGAACTACCGCAACCAGGGCCTGCCTTTTCTCGACCTGATTCAAGAGGGGACGATCGGGCTCGTGCGGGCGGCGGAGAAGTTCGATCACCGCAAGGGCTACAAGTTCTCGACGTACGCCACGTGGTGGATTCGCCAGGCCGTGGCGCGGGCTCTCGCCGACAAGGGTCGGACGATTCGGATGCCCGTCCACGTCGTCGAGAAGCTCAACAAGGTTGCGCGCGTTGAGCGTCGTCTGCTGGCCGAGCTCGGGCGCGACCCGAGCCTCGAGGAGCTCGCAGTGGCCGCAGAGGTTAGCGCGGAGGAGATCGAGTACATTCGCCGCGCAGGCCGGTCGCCCGTCTCGCTCGAGAAGCCCGTCGGTGAAGACGACGAGTCGACGTTTGGCGACTTTATCCAGGATACCGTCGCACCGCGTCCGGATGAGGCCGCCGAGGCCGTGATGCAGCGAGATGCGCTCCTTGGCATCCTCGGCATGCTGTCGCCGCGCGAGCGCCGCGTGCTCGAGCTGCGGTACGGGCTCGATGGCAACGATCCCCGCACCCTCGATGAGGTCGGCCGAGCCATCAGCGTCACACGCGAGCGCGTCCGCCAGATCGAGAACCAGAGCCTCCGTAAGCTCTACGCGATGGCGCAGGCGCAGGGGATCCAGGCGGCGTGACGTCCTAGCGACCGGTGTCGCGTCGCAGGAGCATGACGAGGGGCAGGCTCAGCAGGCAGAGCACGGCGAGCAGCACATCGGCATGCTGCACGGCGTCAGCGATCATGGGCACGGCGCCGTCGGCGTGCTCTGCTTGGTCGAGCTGCGTACGACCGACGATGCCGACGGTGATCGCCCCGGCGAGCGCGATGCCGATGCCTCCGCCGAGGCTGCGGGCGAGGGGTACGGATGTCGTGCCGCGGCCTTCGGCTCCGGGGCGCTCAGCGGCGGCGCTCAGCAAGGCGGCGGGGCTCTGGATGCCCATGCCGAGGGCAGCGACGACGATGCCGAACGCGAGCGGCAGTCCGTCGAGGACCCGCAGGCCCATTAGCAGCACGCCGATGCCGACGAGCCCCGTGCCGATCAGCATCTGCCGCTGCGTGCTCAGCGAGACCTGCGCGCTACCGATCGATCCGATGGTCCATGCCGCCGTCGTGCAGATCAGCGGGACCACGGCGAGCAGGATTGGCCAGCCGAGCCCTACCTGCAGGCCGAGCGGCAGCAGTCCGTCGGCGCCCGAGAAGGCCACGCCGGCGGCTCCGGCTAGCAGCACGGTGGCGCGTCCAGCCCACGAGCGCGGAAAGACCGGCTCGCGGGCGCGCCACTCAGACAGCAGGAAGGCCAGCGCGGGGAGCGCGGCGAAGCGTGGCTCGACGAGCAGGACGGCGACGGTTGCGCCCAAGAGCAGCGGGCCCAGCAGATGGAACGACGCGCTTGGGTCGGCCGGGCGCGCGGCATCGCCACGCAGGCCACGCCAGCCCGCAAATGCGACGAATGCGATGAAGAGCACGGGAAAGAGGAAGGCCACGCGCCACGAGAAGGCGCTGGTGAGGACCGCGCCGAGCACTGGCCCGGCGAGTGCGCTGAAGCTCCAGACGGCAGCGTTCAGACCGTAGGCGTCCTTGCGGAGCCGCTCGGGCAGCTGCTGTGCGACGACGGCGAGCGGCACGGCGAACAGCAGGCCAGCGGCGAAGCCCTGCACGAGCCGCGAGACGGTGATGATGTCCATCGATGGGGCGAGCGTGGCGGTCAGGCCGCCACAGCCGAACAGCAGGCAGCCGATTGCCAGCGACCGCCAGGCGCCCATGCGGTCGACGACCGTGCCGCCGATCGGCAGCCCAACGGCGAGCGCGGCGGCGTAGCAGCCGACGACGAGGGCGTAGTGGTCGAGTCCGCCGAGGTCGCGCGCGGTGCTGGGCAGGGCAGTGGCTACGAGCAGGACGTCGGTGGCTGCGATGAACGAGGCGCCGCCGGCCGCGGCGAGCAGCCAGCGGCGCTCCGCTGCGAAGAGCTCGTGGTAGGTCGCGGGTAGCCTCACCAGGGGGGCCGGCCGTGCACCCAGCGACCACCGACCATCGTCGCCACGACGCTGATCTCCGCGATTGCGGCAGGGTCGGTGGTCAGCGGGTCGGCGTCCAGCACGACTAGATCCGCTGCCATGCCTGGCGTGAGCCGGCCGACGCGGCGCGCGAGTCCGGCGATGCGCGATGGCTCAACGGTGATCGCTCGCAGCGCCTCCTCGGCGCTGATCGCGTGCCCGTCGACGAAGGGCTGGCCACAGGCTGCGGCGATCGCTGCCAGCGGCGCGAGTGGTGAGATCGGGGCATCCGAGCCGAGCACGAGGGTGGCGCCAGAGCGCAGCAGCGGGCCCCACGCGTAGGCGCCGCCGCTGCGATCGCCCCAGGCTGCCTC
>CAMDVX010000074.1 GCA_945877865.1 Bifidobacterium breve
CATGGCGTGCGCCAGCCGTCCGAGCCGACCAGCTGGGAGAACCACTGGTGGGCAACCTCGTGCACGACCGTCTCCGGGTCCGGCTCGGACAGCACAACGCCGGAGTACTCCATGCCCTGCGAGATGAGGCCGGGCGTGAGCACGACGTAGAGCTCCGACTCCTCGGCGCTGCCATAGCTGCTCGTAAACGACTGGAAGGCGCTCGCCGCGGCGCGGAGCATTGCTGCGCCCCGGAGGCTCCGTGGTGCGAGGACCGTAATCTTGGTGCCGTCACGGGTGGTGCGCGTGGCACGCCACGGCCCGACGGCGATCATGAAGTCGCGTGCGCTCGCAGCGTCGAAGGTCGCCCGCTGCCAGCCCGCCGGCGCGGCTGAGGCAGCCTGCCTCGCCCCAGTGACGGCCGCGGCCAGGCCAGCAGGCCAGGTCAGCGTGGTGCGCCACGCGGCGGCGGAGATCAAGAAGGGGTCGCCGAGGGCGATGAAGGAGTCAAGGTCGGGCTGCCCATCCCGCAACGGCGCAACGACGGGAATCCCATCGCCGTAGTAGCTCGCGCCATTCGCGAAGCCAAAGCGGTCGTTATCGCGTGGAAGGCGCACCTGCACGCGCAGCTGGAGGGCGCCGCGCTGACCGGGGGCGAGCGGCGTGGCGAGCTGAACGCGAAGTGCAGTGCAGTTGCGCTCAGGGCTGGCGGCCGTGCCGCCGCTCAGCATCGTGACCTTCACGCGCTGCGGTCTGCAGCCGGCGGGACCGTTGCCCCAGAGGCGCAGCCAGACCTCGCTGAGTGCGCTGGTACCCGTGTTCGTAAAGGCGATGCCGAGGCTGCCAGTGAGCTGCCCGTTGGCCGTTGCCCTAGCGTCGAGCGTGTAGGCGAGCTGCTCCGGACCGGCGGTCGACATCGCCGCCGCCGGCGTCGGCAGTGCCGCGCTCGCGCTGAGCACAAGCAGCGCCAGCAGCACGGCGGCGCGAACGCTCCGCACCCCGCCCTGCCGATCAGCCCGATGAACCGCTGCAGCGATGCTCAGCATGTCTTCTCCTCGTCGCACGTCCTAGTTTTCTCGCCGAGACGCGGTCTTCGCTGTGGCTCAGGTTACACCAGCGCGAGGTGCGCGTCTTCCCAGGCTGCCGCAGCCTCATCGAAGTACACGAGGCGGGTTTTCTTGAACTCGTTGATCGAGTACAGCACCGCGTACTCGTCAAGGCCCGTCTCCTTGGAGAGCGCCGCGAGGACGGCCTCGCACTCCTCCTTGTCGCGTCCATGCGTCATCGAGAAGAGCCGGTACGGCCAGTCGTCGTACGTCGGACGCTCGTAGCAGTGCGACACGCCGCGATACGACGCCATGATGCGGCCCGCCTCGTCGACGCGGTCCTCAGCAACGATCCAGACGCCCATGCCGTTCTGCTTGAAGCCGGCGCGGCGATGATTGAGGACCGCGGCGAAGCGGCGCATTCGACCATCGGACAGCAGCTCTTGGCCCAGCTTGAGCAGCTCGGCCACGCTGAAGCCATGCGCCTCTGCCAGCGGCGCAAGCGGCTCGGGAATGGCAGGAAGATCCGTCTGGAGCGCACGCACGGCTGCGATCTCGCGCTCGGTGGGCGGCCGCGACGGCGCCTCTAGCGTCGGCTGTGGGCGCACCTTCTTAGCCGCCGGGTCTCGACCCCCAACCATGTCGAGGTCGACGCCGATCTTGTAGAAGCGGATCGCCGGCAGCGGCCGGATCGACTCGACGTCGGCTAGCCGCCCGAGCAAGTCGATCGTCTCGTCGAGCCCGATCTTCGAGTCGCCGGGGACGGCGATCGTGAACCAGAGGTCGAAGGCGTGCTCGCGCTCGTAGTTGTGCGTCACCCCAGGATGAGCGCTGACGATGTCGGCCGCCTGCTGCTGCGTCCCCGGCTTCGTCCGCGCCGCGACGAGGCTGGACCGGTAGCCGAGTCGGCGCGTGTCGAAGATCGCGGAGATCTGCCTGACCACGCCCTCGCCACGCAAGCGGCTGATGCGCTCCAGCATCTCATCCTCGGGCATGGCGATGTCGGCAGCAAGCGCGGCCCACGGCCGCTCAACGAGTGGGAGTTCGTTCTGCAGTCGGTCGAGCAGTCGGCGATCAGAGTCATCCATACCCGACAGGGTGGGCGGCCTTGCGGCGCGTGTCAAACGCGCCTCTAGCGACAGCGTGTCGTGATAGCCTGCAGGGGTCAATCGGGGACGCCCGTCCCCCGACGAAATGGATAGCACCGCCATGCAGACGAGCCGCCTTGCCGCAACCGTGATCGCCGTCGCCGTTCTCGGCTTGGGCATCCTGTCCGCCTGCGGTGGCAGCACCGAAGCCGCCGGCACGATTGGTGGCGAGGTAACCATCGGCACGGGCATGGAGGCCACTCCGGCGGAGACCGGTTCGGGCGCGACGGAGGCCGCCACCACCACCGAGGCCGCCGCCGCCACGACTGAGGCCGCAACGACGGCTGCCGCCAGCGAAGGCGATGCCACGGCGGGCGCAGCCATCTTCCAGTCTGCTGGCTGCGGTGGTTGTCACACCTTGGCCGCTGCTGGCTCTGCGGGCGCCGTGGGTCCAAACCTCGACGAGGCCATGCCCGACTACGCGCTCGTCATCAACCGCGTGACGAACGGCATGGGCGCCATGCCGCCATACTCCGGCCAGCTGTCTGAGGATGACATCAAGAACGTCGCGGCCTACGTGTCGCAGAGCGCCGGCAAGTAGTGCCGCTGCCCGAAGGGCTCAACCCAGGCGCCATTGATGGCGTCTTCGTTGATCTTGACGGCACGGTGGTGCACGAGGCCGAGCTGCTGCCCTCGGCGGTGCGGGCCGTCGCAGAGCTGCAGGCGACTGGCGTCCCCGTGGTCGTCGCGACGGGCCGCATGTTTATCTCGGCGTGCCGCTTCGCGACGCTGCTTGACGCCGCCGATCCTGTCGTCTGCTTTCAAGGTGCCCTCGTTGGCCGACGCTCGACGGGTGAGGTGCTGCACCACGAGCAGCTTGAGGCCGAGCCGGCACGCGAGATCCTGGCCGCGATTGCCGAGTCGGGCGAGCACGTCAACGTGATGACCAGCGACGCGTTCTACGTCGCCGAGGACAACGCCGAGGCCCAGCGCTACGCCCAGAGCGCACGCGTCCCGGTCAACGTCGTCGGCAACCTCGCCGCGTGGCTCGACCAGCCGGTCACGAAGCTCGTGGTCTCCGGCGAGCCTGCGCGCATGGATGCCTTGCGCGATCACCTCGTGCCGCTGTTTGGTGATCGCGCCTTCATCGCAAAGTCGCTCCCGTTCTACCTCGAGGTCGCCGCGCCCGGGGTGCACAAGGGCGTCGGCTGCCAGGTCGTGGCCGACCTGCTCGGCTTTGAGCGCGAGCGCTGCGTCGCCATTGGCGACGGCGAGAACGACCTGGAGCTGCTTGATTGGGCGGGCTTCGGCATCGCCGTCGGCGAGGGTCACCCAGAGCTGCTTCGCCGCGCCGACTGGGTTGCCCCGTCGATTCATGATGACGGCGTGCCTCGCGTGCTGGCTGCGATCGCCGCGGCGCGCCGCGCGCTGGCCTAGCCGGGTACGCTGCGGCCATGATCGACCTTCGCCTCGTTCGCTCCGATCCTGACGCCGTCCGCACAGCGCTCGCTCGCCGCGGCGACGAGGCGCTGCTTGACCCCGTCATCGCACTCGATGCCGAGCGCCGCGCCCTGCAGGTTCAGGTCGACGATCTGCGCGCCGAGCGCAACCGTGCCTCTGAGCAGATCGGCCAGCTGAAGCGCGCCGCCAAGGATGATCCGCAGGCTGCGGCTCGGGCCGACGCTGCGGCGGCGGAGATGCGCACCCTCAAGGACTCGCTCGACGGGCTGGAGGAGTCGCTCAAGTCCGTCGACGACCAGCTCGGCGAGGCACTGCTGCTCGTCCCTAACTTGCCGCATCCTGAGTCGCCGCTCGGCAACCGCGATGAGGATGCGCGCGAGCTACGCGTCGTCGGGGAGATCCCGACGTTCAGCTTTCCCCCTCGCGATCACCTTGAGCTGGCAGGCAACGGCATCGACATGGAGCGTGGCGCGCGCACCTCTGGCTCGCGCTTCGGCTACCTGACGGGCGACATTGCGCGGCTGTGGTGGGCGATCTCCCGCATGGCGCTTGATCACCTCGGTGACGGCGGCTTCACGCCGGTCGTGCCGCCGGTGCTCGTGCGTGAGGAATCGATGTTCGCGACGGGCTTCTTCCCGACCGATCGCCAGAGCGTATACACCCTTGAGGGCGACGACCTGTTCCTCGTCGGTACCAGCGAGGTTCCGCTGGCCGCGCTGCACGCGGGTGAGATCCTCGCGGCTGAGGACCTGCCGCTGCGCTACGCGGGCCTGTCCTCGTGCTTCCGACGCGAGGCCGGCGCTGCTGGCCGCGACACGCGTGGCATCTTTCGCCTCCACCAGTTCGAGAAGGTCGAGATGTTCTCGTTCTGCCACCCCGACTCGTCGTGGGACGAGCACCTGCATCTCCTGTCGATTGAGGAGTCGATCGCACAGACCCTCGGCCTGACGTACCGCGTCGTCGATATCGCGGCGGGCGACCTCGGGGCATCGGCAGCGCGCAAGTACGATCTTGAGGTGTGGCTGCCGAGCCAGGAGCGCTTCCGCGAGCTGACGAGCTGCTCAAACTGCACCGACTATCAGGCACGCCGGCTCGACGCGCGCTTCCGCGGCCCGGAGGGTGGCCCACAGACGCTGCACACGCTCAATGGCACCGCGGTCACGAGCTCGCGCACGGTGATCGCAGTGCTGGAGCAGCACCAGCTTGAGGATGGCAGCGTTGCGGTGCCACAGGCGCTTCTGCCCTACGGCGCGCCCGCCGTCATCAACCCACGCAGCTAGGTCAGTAGCGACGCGACCGCCGCGCGGGCGCTCCTGCCGCCGCGAGGTGACGGCTGATTGCCGTCGGGTTCGGTCGGCCACCTGGGCCGATGATGCCGAGCAGCAGCGCCGCTGCCAGCAGGCCACCAGCGAACCAGCCGACCTTCGTGGTGATCAGCGCAACGGCGACGGAGGCGGGCGCCAGCAGAATCCAGCGGCCCAGCGGCACGTGAAGGTTGCGCTTGCGGGCGAGGCCATCGACCTTGGACAGCTTGAGCAGCTTCTGGAGGATCAGCAGCGCAGGGATGAGACCGCTGAGCGGCGTCGAGTCGAGCAGGACGATGAAGCCGGGAAACGAAGCGACGAGGATGAAGACCGTGAGCCGGCGGTAGCGCAGCCACGCCATCCGCTCGGGCACGATCGGGAGGATGGCAAGCAGCTCGATCAGGAAGACGAGCCAGATCAGCCAGTCTGCCACCTGCGCAGTCGCCTTCAGCCCCGTTGTGGGCAGCACGAGCGGCAGCAGGATCACGGGCAGCGAGGCGACGGCTGCGATGCTCGTGGGCCAGATGAAGCGCTCCTCGCGCTGGGCCGCACGTTCGGAGCGACGCTGATGCTCATGGTCCTGCACGCAGCAATCATGATCAACCTTGCCCATGGAGCGAATGGGTAGCGTGTGGCCATGAGCGCCGTGCAGCACACCTCGTCGACGCGTCGCAGCATGCTGACGCTCGCGCTTGGCGTGGCGGTCATCGGCCTGCAGGATCCGATCATCAAGGGGCTGATGGACGGGTACCCGCTGGCTGAGGCGATCGTGATCCGCTCCATCGCCGCGCTGCCGATCTTTGCGATCCTGCTGTGGCGACTCGGGTTCGTCACGTCGCTGCGAGCGGGGAACCAGCGCGTCTTCGTGGCCCGGGGCGTCGTCCTCATGCTCGCCTACACCACCTACTTTCTCTCGTTTCCGGCGATGCCGCTGGCCAACGTGATCGCGCTGTACTTCACCGCCCCGCTGTTCGTCGTGGCGCTCTCGCGACCCGTCCTGCACGAGCAGCAAGGGGCGGGACGGTGGGCCGCAGTGCTCGTCGGGCTGGTGGGCGCCATCGTCGTCGCCCATCCGACGGGAGCAGGCATTGGCTGGTCGGCGCTGCTGCCCGTGGTGGCGGCCGCCCTCTACGCCTTTGGCCAGATCATCGCGCGACGCTGGGGCGGGCCATCGAACGCAACGGTGATGTCGTTCCACCAAAACTCGGTCTACCTCGTCGGTGCGAGCGCCTTCGCCCTGATTGCGGCGCCGCTGGCGACGACGGGTGCTGGCACGGGTCCCGTCGACTTCCTGCTGCGCGCCTGGGTGATGCCCGACCTCCGCGACCTGCTGCTGCTGGCGCTGTGTGGCCCGATCGCCGTGGCCGGCACGATCCTCTTGACGAAGGCGTACCGCGAGGCCCCGCCGGGTGCAGTCACCGTGCTTGAGTACACGCTGCTGATCTGGGCGACGTTCTGGGGGTACGTCGTCTTCGGTGAGGTTCCTGGCGCGTGGACGATCGTCGGCGCGTCCCTGATCATCGCGAGCGGCGCGTACGCGATGACGCGCGCTGCACCGGTGGCCAGCGCCTGATGCACGCTCCCGCCTTCCTTCGCACGCAGCGCGGCGCCATGGTGGCGATGCTGATCGGCATCTCCGTGTTCTCACTGCAGGATCCAATCATCAAGAGCCTCTCGGGCGCCTATCCGGTGACGGAGGCGATTGGGTTTCGCGGGCTCTTTGCCATGCCGCTGTTTACGCTGATGGTGTGGCGGTCGGGCGGTCTGAGCCTGCTCTGGACGAAGCGGCCGCGGGCGCTGATCGGGCGTGGCTGCCTGCAGATGGGCTCGTACACGGCGTACTACCTCTCGCTGCCTGCGCTGCCGCTGACGACGACGGTCGCGCTCTGGTTTACCGCCCCGCTGTTTATGGTGGCGCTGTCACAGGCCGTGCTGGGCGAGCGCCAGGGACGCCAGCGCTGGGTCGCGGTTGGTGTCGGCTTCGCCGGCGTGCTCGTGATCGTCCACCCAACAACTACGGGGAACTGGGCGCTCCTGCTGCCGCTCGCAGCGGCAATCTTCTACGCGTTCGGCCAGCTGACGGTCCGCCGCATCGGCGGCGGCATCCCGGCGCCGGTCATCTCGTGGCATCAGAACACGGTCTACCTCGTCGGCTCCATCCTCTTGGCAGCAATCCTCATGCCGCTGGTGCAGGGCTACAGCGGTGGCGGTAGCCTCGGCTTTCTGCTGCGGCCGTGGACCGTGCCGACGCTCAGTGACACGCTGCTGCTCGGCGCCTGCGGACCGATCGCAGCCGTTGGGAGCACGCTGATCGTCTTTGCCTACCGCTCGGCTCAACCGGGCGCCGTCGGCGTCTTTGAGTACGTGATGATGCTGTGGGCCGTGCTGTGGGGCTTCTTGATCTTCGGCGAGCTGCCCGGTCCACTAACGATCATCGGTGCCGTGCTGATCGTCGCCAGCGGCCTCTACGCCATCACCCGACCGCCGGCGCGCGACGGAGCGGCGGCGGCCTGAGCAGCTAGCGCCGCACCCGCTTGAGCGTGATCGTCTTGACCGACACCGAGGTCGTGCCATCAGCGAGCGTGAACGTCGTGCGCACGCTCGCGACGGCCTGCGTCGTCCTGAGCAGGCGCTTGGCGCGGCTTGATAGCCGGCAGGAGACCCGAACGGATCCGGCGCTCTTGATCTCGAGCGTGGAGCGACAGGCGACGCTCGTCCGGCCGCGCACCAGCAGCGTCACGCCGATGCTCGCCCGCCCGGGCCCGGCTGCGACGATGGTGGTCGCAATCGCGCCGGCGACGAGCCGGGGCGTCGTCGTCCGCAGCACCGGCGCGACTGGCAAGGGGGCTGCCTCAACGGGTGCGTCGGCGACGGGCAGCGCGGCCGCCGGCGGCGTACAGGCATAGACCGTAACGTCGTCGACGAACCAGCCGTAGCTGTCGCCGCCGGTGTCGGTGCCGATCCGAAAGCGGAA
>CAMDVX010000075.1 GCA_945877865.1 Bifidobacterium breve
ATCCGCGTGCGCAGTCGATCGCGCGCGACGACAGCCTCCTTGCTCTTGGCATCGGTGTAGCTGTTGGCCTCGGCGATGATGGCGGCAGCGAGGGCGTTGGCCGCGGCAGCCGTTTGGGCGGGGGTGAAGGGCCCCTGGACGATGACCTGAGCCAGCGGCACAGCAGTGCCCTTGACGCCGACCGCCGTGGAGATAAGCTCTACGGAGACGTTGCCTGCGAGGTCGTCGGGCTTGAGGCCCGCGGCGCGCGCTGCGGGCTGCTGGTACGCGGGCTGCCGCGCCAGAGCGTTGGCGAAGAGGGGGTTGGAGGACAGCGGGTTCGGCACGATCGAGCCGTTCGGTGTGACGGGCTGTCCGAGGTAGATCGTCGCGACGCCGCGCGTCAAATTCTTGTTGACCGTGCTGGTCAGGGTAAACGAGGCGACGACACCGAGGACAACGCAGATGGCGACGATCCACCAACGGGCGATGATGCGATCGAGATAGCCACGCAGGTCGATCTCCTGCTCCGTGTTCGCATCGGGTTCCACAGCGCCATGGTACGCGAACCCCCGGCGGGGCCCATGCCGGTAGGATCGGCCCGATGCCGTCGATGCTGAGAGCCCTGCGGTGAGGATCCTCCTCGTCGATCCGCGCGGCGAGACGCGCCCGTACGACGATGCGCTGGCAGCCGCGCTCGTCGCGCGCGGTCACGCCGTCGACCTGGTGACGTGCGTACCGCGGCTCCCCGTGCCGCCAGCTGCGAGCGGCGTGCGGATTCGGCACGTGTTCTATCGCCTCGCTGACCGCCTGCCAGCAGCCGCTCGCAAGGTGGCGCGAGGGCTGGAGCACCCGCTCGACCTTGCTGCGCTGCTGCCCGGCCTCGTGCGCCAGCGACCCGACGTCATTCACCTCCAGTGGCTGCCGCTTGGTGCGGTTGACCGTGGCTTCTGGCGTGCCACGTCGGCTGCGCTGCGGGTGCCGGTGGTCTACACGGCGCATGATGCCCTCCCGAATAATCCCGGCCGCCGTCGGCTGCGCCGCGCCCGGCGCAATGCCCGTGCCTTTCCGCGAGTCATCGTGCACTCGCAGCACGGCCGCGCCGCGCTGACCGATACCCTCGGCGTCGCTGCCGCGGCCATCCACGTCATCCCGCACGGCGCCCTGACCGCGTTCCGAGCCGTCGCCCCTGCCGCCCCGGACGTGCCGCCGAACGTCCCTGTCGTCGCAATGCTCGGCCTGCTGCGCCCGTACAAGGGCCTCGACGTCTTGCTCGCTGCCTGGCCGACGGTACGGAGCGCAGTGCCTGCTGCCGTGCTGCTGGTGCAGGGAAGCGTGCTCGGCGACGCTGCGGCTACCCGCCTCGCGGAGCTCGCCGCCGACCCGGGCCTCGGCATCGTCTGCGACCTCCGCTTCACCGCAACGGAGGAGTTCGCTGGCTCACTGCTCCGGGCCGATGTGGTCGTGCTGCCGTACCGTCGGATTGACCAATCGGGCGTCCTGTTCGCCGCGCTCGCGCTTGGCCGACCCATCGTCGCCTCAAACGTCGGCGGCTTCGGTGAGGTCATCGAGCAGCATGGCGCGGGCGTGACGGTGCCGCCTGAGGATCCGCCTGCGCTAGCCGCAGCGCTGATCGCCGTGCTGCAGGACTCCAGCCTCCGCGCCACGTTCGCAGCCGCCGCGCGGCAGGCCGCCGACGGTCCATTCTCGTGGGACGCGATTGCCGCAGCAACCGAACGCGTCTACGCGGGGTAGCTGGCAGCTGGAGGCGGTACCGGCACGCCAGGCGTTCCCTGCTCGGCTGCGTGGCCTCGCCCTGCTCGGCAGCATCGTCGTCAACGCGCCATTCCTCGCGATCAGCTCCTCCGGCTTCACCACAGCCTCCGTCTCGGCCGGGTGGGGGCTCGTAGCGGCGTTTCTCGTGATCACGCTCGCGCAGGGCACGTTCTATCTCCTCTTCTCCTTCCTGTTTGGCCACAGCGCGGTCTTCAGCGTGCGCACGGGCGCGGCTGCCGAGCGCCGGCGCTACCGTCGCCGACGTCATCAATGGCGCGATCGACCCGGCTGCACGAACCGTGGGGCTGGTGGCCCCGATTACTGCGACGATCACGGCGCTGGTCAAGGCCAAGGCCGCCGGCGTCTGATCAGGACTGGACGGGCGGCTCGTCCTGCGGGTCGTAGGAGAGGCCGTGGTCCTCAAAGCGGCGCATGTACGGAACCATGTAGTCGACGACGGTGGTGACGATCGCCGCGCCCTTGGCAGCGGTAGCGTGGCTCGGCGCGCCGGAGGCACCGTACGACGTGAGCTCCTCGAAGAGCCAGAACTCCCGCACCGAAGCATCGGTCGTCGGCACCTGGCCGCGGGCGTGCTCCATCTGCATGAGGTCGGGGAAGAGCGCGATGCCGAGCGACGTCTCCGCCTCGCCTGCGTGTCCCCATCCCCCCCACACCGCGAACGTGCCGGCGGGTATGCGCTGGTTCGTGACGACCCACCAGTCCATCGTCGCGATGCTCATCTCCGGGTGTGCGATCTTCGTGTTGCGCGCGGCAACTTCGATCGGCGGGATGTTGCCGTCGTGCGCGTTGAGGAGCAGCACGCGGTGGATGCCCCAGTGGTGCAGCGACTCGAGCACGTCGGCGATTACGCGCGTCTGGGTGTCGGCGCTGAGGCTGAGCGCCATCGGCTGATGACGGTAGTGCCCGCTCATGCCGAGGTAGCTCGGCGGCAGGACGACGGTGTGCATGAGCTGCTCGGCGATGCGCACAGCCAACGCGTGCGCAGTGAGTCCATCGGTGCCCATCGGCATGTGATCGCCGTGGCTCTCGCAGGCACCCAGGGGAACGATCGCTGCGGTGAACTCCGCTGCGACGAATTCCTGCGAGGTCAGCAGCTCCAGCTGCACGCCGTTCATCGATCCTCCTTGGAAGGCCAGCGTGAGCGTACCATCCAGCTGGGGTCCGATGTGGGACGTGCTCTAGGCGATGGGATTCGCGTCGAAGCGCACGACCGTCGAGGCCCACGACAGGCCGACGCCGAAGCCCGACAGCAGCGTCGTCTTGCCCGCCAAGTCTCCTTGGCGTGCGAGGCGTGCAATCAGGAAGGGGATCGACGACGAGACGAGGTTGCCGGTGTCCTGCAGGTGGATCGGCACCCGCGTCGGGTCGAGCTTCATGCGCTTCGTCACGTAGCCGAGCATGTACGCGCTCGCCTGGTGGAGCAGGTAGAGGTCAACGGCGCCAGGCGCGAGGCCGTTGGCCTCGGCGCAGCGCGCGAGGTCGTCAGGGATGCGCTCAAGCATGAACTCGAAGATCGCCCGCCCGTTCATCGAGAGGCACCGGGTGCCATCGGCCTGCGGCTCGACGATCAGGTTCCGTGCCCCGGCGCCGTCGGTGCCGAAGGTGAAGGCGCCGATCGTCCCGCCAGCACCCGTGCTGGCTACCCACGTCGCAGCCGCCCCGTCGCCGAACAGCGGCGACGTGCCTCGGTCGCTCGGATCGATCACCTTCGAGTACGGGTCCGAGGTGATGATCAGCGCGTGCTCGAGCCCGAGGACCTCCAGCATAGACCGGGCGATCGACAGCGCATAGACGAAGCCCGAGCAGCCGAGCCCAACGTCGAAGGCCGCCGTCGTGGTCGGCAGGCCGAGGCGATCCTGAACCAGCGCGGAGGTGTGCGGCAGCCCGTAGTCGGGGTTCTGGGTGCACACGATCAGCAGGTCGACGGCAGCGCGTGGCAGCTCTGGGCAGCGCGCGAACAGCGCCTCAGCGGCGGCAACGCCCATGTCGGCTGCCCCCTCGCCCGGCGCTGCGATGTGGCGCTGATGGATGCCGAGCTTGGTCTCGAGGAACTCGCGGTCCCAGCCGAAGCGTTCGATCAGCTCATCGTTGCCGACCGTTCGCTCGGGCAGGTAGGTGCCGATGCCACGGATCGAGGTCATGGCTGGCTCCGCTCAGCCAGCGTCAGCCCGGGCAGCATCACGCCGTCGGGCCCGAACAGGACCTGATGGTAGAAGCGCGACAGCGTCACACCGCGAGCGTAGGTTCCGAGGCGCGGAGCGACCGTCTCGCCAGCGGCGAGGGCGAGCATGCGGAAGGGATAGTCGCCACCGGCGGCGAGCGGCAGCGGGAAGGCACCGCCGATCCGCGGATTGACGTCGGTCACCTCGTGGCGATTGGGAGCCTCGCGGAAGCACTGAACGGTCCCGGGCCCGCGCAGACCAAGCGCCTCGGCGACGCTGCGACCAACCTCGACGAGGGCAGGATCCTCGATGGTGGTGCCTTTGATCTGCTCGCCGCCCTTCGACTGGATCATGCTGCGCGGGATCGCGTCGATGCACTGACCGTTGAGGTCGCAGAGGACGTCGATCGAGTACTCGGTGCCGCTGCAGGCCTCCTGCACCATCGACGGGAGCGTCGTGTGGGCCAGAAAGAAGTCCAGCTCGATCTGGTTGGCACAGCGGTAGATGCCCTCGGAGCCGCGTCCCTCGCGCATCTTGACGAGGACAGGAAAGCGCAGGTCTGCCGGCAGCTCGCTCGGGTCGAAGGTACGGGGGCTCGCGAGGCCGTGCGCCTCGAGGTGGCGGGCCATCGCGAGCTTGTCGACGCAGCGTCGCGTTGCCTCACCGCTCGGTAGAAACGCCTGGCAGCCGATGGCGGCGAGCGCGGGGCCAAGGTCGGCGAGCTCGACGAGGTCCCACTCAGAGCACGGCAGCACCAGGCTGCACCCGTGCTCCTTGGCCGTGGCGAGGACGTGCGCGGCGTAGCCGGGAGCGGCCGCCGCAGGTGCGGCGACCGCGACGTCGCAGAACGGCAGGGCCGGGGCGATTGGGCTCGAGTCGGTCCCGATCACCAACCCACCGCCCCGTCGCGCCAGCGCGTCGCGAAACGACTGGACGACGTCGACGCGTAGACCCACGCAGGTCAGCAGAATGTTCACGCCCCGCTCCCGTCTGACGGCGTCCAGCCGCCGGCCGGCCCCTTGTACGTGCCGCTCCCTGAGAAGATGATGCCCACTGTGCGGAGCATGATCTCAAGATCGAGCCGTAGCGTGCGGTGCTCGACGTACCAGACGTCGAGCTCGATGCGCTCAGCCCACGGCAGGCTGGCTCTTCCGTGCACCTGGGCCCAGCCGGTCAGGCCGGGCCGCACCTCCAGCCGCCGCCGCTGGCGCTCGCTGTAGCGCTCAACCTGATACGCCAGGGTTGGGCGTGGCCCGACGAGGCTCATGTCGCCAATCAGCACGTTCCAGAACTGCGGCAGCTCGTCAATCGAGGTGCGGCGAAGCAGGTCGCCGATGCGGGTGATCCGCGCATCGCCCGCAGCGACGGCGTAGCCCGCTCCCTTCTGCTCTGCACCGACGATCATCGTCCGGAGCTTGAGGACGTCGAACGATCGGCCGTCCAGTCCGACGCGCGCCTGGCGAAACAGCGCGCTGCCGCCGTCCTCGTGGCGGATGAGCAGCGCCGCGACGCCGATCACCGGCGCTGCGGCGAGCAGCCCGCAGCCCGCGCCAACGAGGTCGAGGCCGCGCTTAAACCGATCCTGCCAGCTGCTCATCGCGTCCCTGTGGGGCGTTCCCAGACCGGAGTGATGCCTCTGAAGATGGCCTCCCAGAGGGCGATCAGCGTGGCGGCGGTGATCAGCACGTAGTACTGGGCGAGCGCTGGAATACGCAGCCGGCTGCCGGTCAGGCGAGAGAGCGCCGCGAGCCCGAGCAGCGCCCCCTGCGCGCCGAGGATCGCCCACCACGCGCCACCCGCCGCGATGGCCAGCACGCTGCTCGCAAGGAGGAGGATCACGTGCAGCAGGCCGCTCGCGTAGCGGAGCAGACGGTGCGAGATCATCTCCAGCCAGTAGACAGGCCCTAGCTGGCGGAGCGAGAACATCCGCCCGTGGAAGACGATCAGCCAGCAGTGTCCGAACATGCGGATCTTACGCTGGAACTCGTCGCCAAGGTCGGTCGTGGGCTTCTCTGAGGCGATGGCGTCCGGCGCGTACGTGGCGATGCTGCCCTGCTTGACCATCAGGTAGGGAAACGACAGGTCGTGGCCAAAGCGGGGATCGACGAAGGCGTAGGCGTCGCTGCGGACTGCGTAGATTGAGCCGTTGCCGCCCGTGACCGACTGCATCTTCGCCTCCCACCCGCGCAGGGCGACCTCGAAGCGCCAGTAGGCTCCCTCCCGGTTCGTGCCGTCGGCTCGGCGCAGCGTGAGGCGTCCGCAGACGTAGGCGACGCGGGCGTCGGCCAAGGGCCGCACCAACCGGGTGAGGGCGTCGGGCTGCCAAGCACAGTTGGCGTCGCTGAAGGCCAGCACCTCAGCTGCGCCTCCGAGCATGCGCACGGCGGTGTCTTGGGCATGCACCTTGCCGCCTCGCTCAGCGCGCACGAGCTCCACGCCGCGGCTGGCGTAGCGGAGCACGAGGTCGTCGGTGCCGTCGTCCGAGGCATCGGAGGCAACGATGATGCGGAGCCGCTCCGGCGGGTAGCTGAGCGCGAGGGCGTTGTCGAGCTTGGCCTCGATGACGTCGGCCTCATTGTGCGCGGCGATGATCAGCGCGACGCGGGGCAGGATGTCACGCGCATCGATGCGGCGTGGGGCGACTCGAGACCAGAGGAAGGCGAGCAGCGGGTAGCCCGCGTGCGTCCAGACGAGCAGCGCGAGGGCGATCCACCCGATGATGGCGAGGAGCAGCACGACTGCAGGGTAGTCGTCATGCCACGTGCGTCGCGCGGGCTGACGCTCGGTGACGGTCGAGGATGAGCCCTACGCCAAACGCAGCGGGGGCGGCCAGCACCAGCAGCAGAATGACGTAGAACCCGCTGAAGATCATCGTCAAGTAAAAGATGTTGCCGACGAGCGTGGCAACGAATCCTGCGGCGAGGCCGCGGGCAACGGCCGTCAGCAGGCCGCCGTCAGCAGCGAGCTGGGAGCGGGCGCGTCCGGCCCGAAGCAGCACCCGTAGCCGCGACCCGACCCACAGCAGCAGCAGGGCCCAGACGAGCGCGCCGACGATGCCGAGCTCCGTCAGGGTCGCTACGTAGAACGAGTGCGGCCCAAAGTCGGCCCGGCCCGTCTGGAACTCGTAGTAGACCGCGAAGTTGTTGATGCCGATGCCGAAGGCCGGCGACGTCTCGAGGACGGGCAGGACGAGCGAGTAGAACTCGACGTGCGCCTGCGAGGAGCGATCGCTGGTCGAGGTGCGCGAGTCGATGATCTGCTGGACCTGCGACGGCCGGGCGGCGACGGCGCCGAGCCCAAGCCCGGCGAGGACCATGATTGCGATCGTGACGTGGCGGTTGAAGAACCGGCGGCGATACCACAGCAGGAGCATCAGCACCCCGACGCCGAGGCCGAGCAGCCCGCTGCGCGACTGCGTGAGGAGCGCAGCGAGCAGCAGGATGCCGCCGGCCGCCGCGAGCAGCGTCCGGCGACGGGCAGCAAAGCCCGTGCGGGCGCCGACGATGAGCGCGACGAGGAGCAGCAGCGGCACGGCCACCATCACTCCGAGGTGGTTTGGGTCCTCGCTAAAGCCGGTCAGGCGGTAGACGGTGTCCTGCGACGTGACGCCGTACTGGTCGTAGGACGAGACGACGCCGTACAGGTTGGCGCCGAGCCGGCGGGCGCCTGGAAAGAGCGGGGCAAGGAAGATGGCATCGAGCTCCACCCCGGTCGTGCTGCGGGCTGCGAGCTGGACGAGACCGTAGGCCGCGCTCAGCGTCACGCCGGCAACGAAGACCCCCGTCGCGAGCCACCACAGCTGCTGTCCGCGCCGAGCGATGTGGGCGATCCCCGCGACCAGGAAGAGCGCGAAGAGGAGCCACTTGGCGATGCCCTT
>CAMDVX010000076.1 GCA_945877865.1 Bifidobacterium breve
GTGCACGATCCGCCTCCCCTCCTCCGGTCGCTGGCAGATCGCTGCAGCAGCGCTCTGGCGGAGTTTGACGCGCCGGTCAACCGCCTCCACGATAGCCTCAACCGCAGGCTTCCGCGCCTCTGGTGGCCGCTCGTGCCGCCAGCGGCGGATCGCCGTCTCGCCGGAGCAGAGCACGGGCTCTACGCCGTCCACGCAGCGCTTGGGCTCGGGGTCGTTTTCCTCGCGGGAGGGCGTCGCTCGCGGCCGCTCGTCGTGGTCGGTGGCACCGCGGCCGCTGCCGTGTCCTGGGCCGTGTTCTCAGGGGCCTGGGACCGTCGTGCTGATGGCTCAGGCCGCGAGCGACGAGCGGCGGGCTACGTAGGCGGCGCCAACCGTACTGCGTGAGGCAGCGCTCAGGACCAGCCGTCGGAGCACGGCGGCAGTGGCGTCAAGGGCGTCCGAGGTCGTAGCCGAGGAGATCAGCTCAAGGGCCTCGCTCTGCTCATCGGCGTTGCGTTCTGCACCAAAGCGGGCAGTGATCGCGGCGCGGCGAGCGCCAGCCTGCGAGGCGACGCTGGCCTGCTCATAACACCCTAGCTCGTGGGCGATTCCCTCAAGGAGCGTTGCCAGCGGTAGCAGCACGGCGGCGTCCTCCCCTGCGTAGGCGAGCTGCTCGACGGATAGCTCCGCTTGGCCCCAGTCTGAGGTCTGGAACGACTTGTCCAGCTCGGTCCCAAGAAAGCGCTCTGCGAGGGTTACCAGCTTGGCATCGACGACGCCGTGCTCGTAGCCCGCTGCGTTGAGGTGGCCAACGATCACCGTCCACAGGGTGCAGGTGTCGAGCACCTCGCGAAGCTCGACGTCCCAGCGGTACTTGATCCAGCTCTGCTCGAACTTCGCATTGTGGGCGAGCACCCGCCTGCCGTCGCCGAGGAGACGCAGCAGGGGTCCTGGGTCGACGCTCCAGCAGTCGACGACGAAGGTGGTAGGCCGGCCTGAGGTCGCGGGCGCAGCGATCTGGACGAGGCGAGCCGTGCCGTTCCACGGCTCGAAGGCCCCACGGTCCTCCCGTTGCTCAGGCGGCAGGCGCGTGCAGGCCGTCTCAATGTCGAGGCCGAGAACGGGGGCGTCTTGGAGCAGAGCGACTGTGGCCCGCACCTCCTCAACGGTCCGTAGCACCTGGACCTCAGTCTGGCTCGGCTGCGACGAAGGCATCGGCGGCAGCAGGTCGGCGCGGACGACGGGTGGTTCGGGACCCTGCGGGTCGGGTAGCGGGTGGTCGTCTGCGATCGCGAGAATCTTGCGAACCTCAAGGTCTCCGAAGGGTGAGGTCTCAAGCTGGCAGCGGACCGTGGCGGTCGCGAACCGCTGCGTCAGCGACTCGCGGTCCAGAGCATCGGCCAGCGGGCCAAGCAGTCGCTGACGATCCGCCTGCGACCTCGGCGGCCAGAGGAGCAGCCCCGCGTGGTGGCCCAGCAGCGGGCCGTCGACGATGCGAAGCGTCACGAGATCAAGCGCGCCGCCGGCTGCCGTCTCCGCCGCGCGGAGCAGTGATCCGTCCGCGTGCGGCACGGCTCGGCAGAGGAAGTCGCCCTTCACTACCACCGCTGCACGGTCGAACCAGCGCGGGTCGGAGAATGCACTCATGAGCGGAGGGATACCAGTCGGCACGGACGGCATCGCCCGTGCGACCCCCGTTCGGGCTGCTGCGCGCACCGCCAGAGCGACGTCACGAGCTTCAGCTCTGGCCGACGCACCGCCGCCGCTCGCCTGCGGTGCGGCCGGTAGCTGCGCATTCACGTCGGGGCGGTTTCGCGGTGAGCTGCGTGAGAGCCTTGCCGCACTGCACGTCTGCTGTCCAGCCGTTTGGTCCGGCGCAGACCGCCTACGAATGGTCTGGTTGATTCGAGCGGGCGTCGTCCGGCGGCTCGCGCGTTGCCGGCGCTACGCTCCAGCCATGCCTGCTTGCCTCTTCTGCGAAATTCTCACCGGTACGATTCCTGCGTTACGCATTGCGGAGGACGCGGAGGCAATGGCTTTCATGGACATCAATCCCGCCGTGCCGGGCCATGCCCTTGTGATCCCGCGAGACCACTCGGTGGATGCGCTGGCGGCGCCACCGGCTGCGCTTGCTGCCTGCATGGTGCTGGCCGGACGGGTCGGCCGAGCGGCCGAGCTGGTGCTTGGTGCGACCGGCGTAACGTTCCTGTCGTGCGCACGGCCGGATGGTGGGCAGACGGTCTTTCATCTGCACGTGCACGTCCTGCCACGGCAGCCCGCCGACGGACTGTCGTTTCCTTGGCTGCATAAGCCCGGCGACCCAGCGGTCATCGAGACGATCGCTGGGTCGCTCCGCTCCGCCCTCTACTGAGAAGGAACAGCGTATTCGCTGAGCTTGTAGTCGCCTTCCTTTGACGTCTTCGGTGGGCCGGTGCGCAGCAGCTCTGGGATCGTCACGGAGCGCAGTCCACGCGCCACGAGGCCGTCGAGGATCGCGGGGAGGGCATTGACGGTGATGCTGCGATCGCCGCCACCGTCGTGGAGGAGAATAATCGCGCCGGGACCAAGCGCGGGCGAATTGAGGACGTTGCTGACGACCGTCTGCGAGTCCTTTGCGGACCAGTCTGCGCTATCCACGCTCCAGAGGACTGGCAGCATGCCGAGGCTGTGGTCCACCCTGTTCGTCGCGGCAGTGAAGTCGCCAAACGGCGGACGCTGGAGCGTGACGTTGTGGCCCGTCTCCTTGCGAATCACCTCGGTTGTATCGCGGAGCTCTTGTTTGAGGATCGCAGGCTTGAGGCTCGGCAGGCTGGCGTGGGTCCACGTGTGATTGCCGACGACGTGGCCCTCGGCCACCGCCTGCGCCATCGCGCCGGGCGTGGCAGCGACCTTCATGCCGATGATGAAGAAGGTCGCGTGCATCTTGTACTTCCTCAGCAACGCGAGCACGTCGTAGGTGTTCGGACCGGGGCCATCGTCGAACGTGAGCGCCACGAGCCCCGCGGTTGGGGCTCCCGCGCTGATGCCCTCCCTCGCGGGCACCTGCGTGGCGAACTGGCCGATGCTCCAGCCGCGCTGCTCCACCGCGTCGGCTGCGGCTGCCCCATCCTTTGCGCTGGCTGCGGCTGCGGCAGCCGCCTGGTCCACTGCGGACTGCGAGGAGAGCAAAGGAGCCAACGGGGTGCCGCTTGGACGCAGCACGTAGAACGCTCCTGCGATCCCAGCGAACGTGCCGAGGACGATGGCAAGGAGGGCACGTCGACGGCGACGGACCTGAGCCGTGCGTTGGCTCCGACGGTATTCCGTGGCAGTCGACACGAGCAGAGTCTACTCCCTCGACTGGTCGATTAGCGCCTGATCGCCGCTACTCCCACTCGATCGTGCCCGGCGGCTTGGAGGAGATGTCGAGCGCCACGCGGTTGACGCCATCGACCTCATTGATGATGCGAGTTGAGATGCGCTCAAGGAGGTCGTACGGCAGCCGCGCCCAGTCAGCCGTCATCGCGTCCTCGCTGGTGACAGCGCGGATGATGATCGGATAGTCGTAGGTGCGTGCGTCGCCCATCACGCCGACGCTGCGGATGGTTGGTAGGACGGCGAAGCTCTGCCAGAGGCGGCGGTACCAGTCGGCGGCACGGATCTCCTCTTGGAGGACGGCGTCGGCGTGGCGCAGAATATTGAGTCGCTCCTCCGTGACGTCGCCAATGATGCGAATCGCTAGGCCAGGCCCGGGGAACGGCTGGCGCCAGACCATGCGCTCAGGCATCCCAAGCTCGCTGCCGACCTGGCGGACCTCGTCTTTGAAGAGCAGCCGCAGCGGCTCGCAGAGCTCGAGGTCCATGTCGTCCGGAAGCCCGCCGACGTTGTGGTGCGACTTAATCTTCGCGGCCGTGTTTGAGCCGGACTCGATCACATCGGAGTAGAGCGTCCCCTGCACGAGGAAGCCGACGTCGTCCAGCTTGCGTGCCTCCTCCTCAAAGACGCGGATGAACGCCTCGCCAATGATCTTGCGCTTACGCTCGGGATCGGTGACGCCGGCCAGCAGCGTGAGGAACCGCTCCTGCGCCTGCACGTGCACGAGCGGGACCTTGTAGTGGTGTCCGAACGTCTCGACGACCTGCTCGGCTTCACCCTCTCGCAGCATGCCGTGGTCAACGAACACGCAGGTCAGCTGATCGCCGACGGCGCGGTGGACGAGCAGCGCGGCGACGGCCGAGTCGACGCCGCCGGAGAGCCCACACAGGACCCTCCGGTCCCCCACCTGGGCGCGGATGCGCTCGATCTGCTCGTCGATCACTCGTCGCGGCGTCCACGTGCCGGCTAGCCCACAGACATCGATCGCGAAGCGCTCCAGCATGTCGGTGCCACCCGGTGTGTGGACAACCTCGGGGTGGAACTGCACGGCGTGCAGTCGCCGTGCGACGTCCTCCATCGCCGCGACGGGAGCGCCCGGGCTGCTGGCCGTGGCGCGAAAGCCGTCGGGCAGGATGGTGACTGAGTCGTTGTGGCTCATCCAGCAGGAGCTCGTCGGCGACAGGCCGGTAAACAGCACTGCATCCGGCTGCACCGTCAGCTCCGCCTTGCCGAACTCGCCGGCACCAGTGCCGCTGACGGTGCCGCCCAGCGCCTGCGCCATCGCCTGCATGCCGTAGCAGATGCCCAGCACCGGAACTCCTAGGTCGAACAGCGCAGGGTCAACCGACGGCGCGTCCGGCTCGTTGACGCTGGCAGGCCCTCCAGACAGCACGATCCCAGCCGGGTTCCGCGCGGTGATCTCCGCCATGGTCAGGTCGTGTGGCACCAGCTCCGAGAGCACGCTGCGCTCGCGGATTCGGCGAGCGATCAGCTGAGCGTACTGCGCTCCGAAATCGAAGACGAGGATCGGTCGATCGTCGGCCATTGAGCGCTAGCGCGCCATTCCAATGCCCTGCTCGCGCTGCAGCTTCTTGCCTTCCGTCTGCAGCGACGGCGCGACCATGATCTCGGCCTTCTGAAACTCGTGGATCGTCTCGTAGCCCGTGGTCGCCATCGACGTGCGCAGAGCGCCCATCAGATTGAGGGTGCCATCGTTCTCGTTGGCGGGGCCAAGCAGGACCTCCTCCAGCGTCGCGACCTGCTGCGTGCGCACCCGCGCGCCGCGAGGCAGCGTCGGATGGAACGTCGCCATGCCCCAGTGGGTGCCACGGCCTGGCGCCTCGTGGGCGCGAGCGAGCGGCGAGCCGATCATGACGGAGTCGGCACCGCACGCGATCGCCTTGGCGATGTCGCCTCCTGTGCGCATGCCACCGTCGGCAATCACGTTGACGTACTGCCCGGTCTCAAGCAGGTGCTGAACGCGGGCCGCAGCCGCATCGGCGATTGCCGTCGCCTGCGGCACGCCGACGCCGAGCACGCCGCGCGTCGTGCACGCGGCTCCGGGGCCGACGCCGACGAGCACGCCGGCTGCGCCCGTGCGCATCAGGTGCAGCGCAGTCTGGTAGCTGGCGCAGCCACCGACGACGCAGGGGATGCCGACGCTGGCGATGAACTCCTTGAGGTTGAGCGGCTCGACGCTGCGGGAGACGTGCTCGGCGGAGACGACGGTGCCTTGAATGACGAGGACGTCGAGTCCGGCGGCGACGATCGCCTCGTAGTGATCACGGACGCGCTGTGGTGTGAGCGACGCGGCCGTGATGACTCCGGCGTCCTTGATCTCCTTGACGCGCTTCGCCATCAATGCGATATCAAGCGGCGCTCCGTAGAGCTCCTGCATGCGCTTCGTGGCGACCTCAGGGGCGAGCCCGGCAATCTCCTCGAGGATCTCGTCGGCATTGTCGTAGCGTCCCCAGAGGCCCTCGAGGTTGAGGACGCCAAGGCCGCCGAGACGGCCGATCTGGATCGCGGTGGCGGGTGAGACGACCCCGTCCATGGCTGAGGCCATCAGCGGCAGCTCGATCAGATAGGGGCCGAGCTTCCAGCCGATGTCGACGTCCTCCGCATCGCGGGTGCGCCTGCTGGGCACGATTGCGATGTCGTCAAATCCGTAGGCGCGTCGCGCTTTCTTTCCCCGTCCGATTTCAATCTCCACCGCGTTGATCAGGTCCTTTCGACGCCGCGCTCGTCATTCGCTTGCTGCTGACCACCTTAGTCGCGGCCCCGGACGGCGGCGCTGGCTGCGCGTCTCCTGGCCGCGGGTTGGGTCGGCTCCGAGCCGTGGTGAGGTGGCGGGCTTGGTGACGCTCGCTGTCGATGGGCCTTAGCGCAGGCTGAGCTCGAGCAGCTTCGTGTCGGCGAGCTGACGCTTCGCCTCCCGCGGGTCGTACATGCCGGCGCCGGCGAGCAGCGTGCTGGCTGTGCCGCACGCGACGCCGTGCAGGAGCGCCTCCTCCGGCGAGCCACCGCGCAGGCGGGAGGACAGGTACCCGGCGAGCAGGGCATCGCCGGCACCGACCGTGCTGAGCACGTCGATCCGTGGTGCACGAACCCGAAAGCGTCGGACCTGGCCGCCCTCCCGCAGCAGTGCTGCGACACCCGTTTCCGTGGTAATCAGCACGTTGCGAGCCCCCATGTCCGCGATCTCATCGAGGGCATCGACAACGTCTGCGTCGCCGGAGAACTCGTGGCCAACGAGCTCCTCGGCCTCACGCTGGTTGGGGGCGACGAGGTGCGGCTCGGCGACGACTCCCTGACGCAACGGGTCGCCTTCGCTGTCGAGGACGATCTGGGCGCCTGCCCGTCGGACGACCTTCGCCGCTTCGGCGTACCAGCCTTCAGGCACGTCGCGTGGCAGCGAGCCGGCCAGGACGACGGCGTAGGCGTCGCGGGCAAGATACTCAAGTCGTTCCAGCAGGCGTTCAAGCTCGGCAGTCGTGACGGAGGGACCGTTCTCGATAATCTCGGTCTGTCGGCCGCTGGTCGGGTCGACGAGGACGGTTGAGCTTCGCGACTCGCCTTCGATCGTGACGAAGTCGTTGAGGATTCCTTCGAGCGTAAGCTCGCGAACGATGCGAGATCCTGTCTCGCCACCTTTCAGCCCCGTGGCGATGACTGGCTCCTGCATAATGCGCAGCGCCCGCGCGACGTTGATGCCCTTGCCACCGGGGGCGACGAGCCCGCGGGCTCCACGGTGCCGCATGCCAATCTGCATGCTCGGCACCTGGATGGTCTTGTCTAGAGCCGCATTTGGTGTCACCGTCACGATCATCGTGTAGAGCCTAGTGGGTTCGGCAGCGCAAAGCTTGATTCGCTGTCCTGAGACGAGCCTGCGCGATTGGCTTGCGGGGTGTAACCGCGGCTGCCTGGCTCCGCCAGCCTGTCCGGTTCGAGGCGCCTTTCGTCCCTGCGCCTGCAGTCGTCACCGGCAGGCTCGGGTCGAGTCCGCTGGTGTCCGCGGCTGCAGGCCTAGGCGGGCTAGCGCGTGCGGCTGCAGACCTGCTCGGACGGCGAGCACCATTGCGATCAGAAAGGCCGACGCGTGCTCAAGCCGGGCGGCCAGCCAGCGTCGAGACGGCTTGGTCGCAGCAGGTCGTGGTGTGGCCATGCTGGCTACGAGCGCAGCGAGCGCGATGGGTCTGCCGTCACTGCGTGGAGGCGGCAAGCAGCTTGCAGTGGGCGCGCGCAGCCTCGGCGACGACGCTGGACCATGGCGCATCGCTGGCACGCCAAGCCTCGATCACCGACCGGGCGGCGACGACGAGCCCTCCGGCGGGGCTGTGGGCGAACGCGGGCGCGAGATCCTCAATGCGACCACCTTGGGCGCCGATGCCCGGTAGCAGCAGCGGTGCGGTGGGCATCAGGGCTCGCGCCGCGCGAACCGCGTCTGGCGCGGTGGCGCCGATCA
>CAMDVX010000077.1 GCA_945877865.1 Bifidobacterium breve
GGATGATTCCCCGCGGTCGTCGTTAGACGAGCAGCGCGGCCAGAGCGGGAAACACGCCTGGGCAGGCCGCGATCGCCTGGTCGACGCCGAGCGGCCCTACCTCGCACTGCCACGTTCCGCCGGCTTCCGTCACGAGCAGCGACCCAGCCGCCCAGTCCCACGGGTTGAGTCCGCTCTCCCAGTAGCCGTCCAGTCGGCCGCAGGCCACCCAGGCGAGGTCGATGGCCGCCGCCCCACCTCGTCGAACATCGCGGATGCTGCCAATCACCGACGCCACCTGCGCCGCCTGCACCGATCGTCGCTCGCTGTCGTAGTTGAAGCCCGTTGCGATCAGCGCCTGGCCAAGGTCCGTGGTCCCGCGCACGTGCAGCGGCGTGCCGTCGATGGTCGCGCCATGACCGCGGGCGGCGGCGAACATCTCGCGCCGCGACGGGTCGTAGATGGCACCGGCGATGACGCCAGACTCATCTTCGACCGCTACCGAGACCGCCCACTGTGGGTAGCCGAAGACGAAGTTCGTCGTCCCGTCGAGCGGGTCCAGCACCCAGCGCAAGCCGGTCGTGCCCACGTGGCCCGCGCCCTCCTCCCCGAGGACAGCATCGTCGGGGCGAGCCGCCAGCAGAATCTGCACGAGCAGCGTCTCGGCCTCGCGGTCGGCATCGGACACCATGTCGGTCACGGTGGACTTCGTATCGAGCCCCCGGAGCCCACGCTCGGCGTGGTGCAGGAGCAGCGCTCCCGCTTCACGAGCAGCGGCGACGGCAAGATCGCGGAGCGCGACGGGGTCAGGGGCTGCGTGCACTCCCTGCACGCTATCGGATCGGTCAGTCGTCGAGGCCATGTCGAATCGGTCGCTCCAGCGGCTGGCAGCGAATCAGGGGGTCCGGTTCGACGTGCTTGCTCCGCGACGCGTTCGCGCGGGGTCTGGGCAGATTGGCTGCATCATCAGGCGCTGCGTGACCTCAACGATGGACTGGCGGCGGTGGCGCTGCGCGTGGACGGACCCCGGCGGTGCCGGCGGTGTGCGCTCGCGTGAGGGCCCCGAGCGCTGAGCTAGTCGCGAACGCGCGCGATGGCGAACTCGCGCTGCACGATGCGGGTGCCGTCGCGCAATTCGATGGCGTGGTCGGGCAGCACGAGCACGAGATCCCCGGCGTTGAGGTCCGTAACCTCGGCTCCGACGGCAAGGATAATGACTCGCTCCAGCCGGTTCATCTGGACGGTGACCGGCACGATCAGCCGGCCTGCCGACTCCTCATCGACGGAGGGACGGACGTGGAGCCAATCGTCAAGGGGTTCAATGTTGACGGGAGGAAAGCGCGAGGGAATCGCGTCACCGACAAATTCGGGTTTCTTTTCAGTTCCCATCATCGAAGTATGCCGCGTCGCGGCACGCTCCTGCGGCGGCGGCGCAAACACGCCGACGAACATCGATAGCTGCTGGTCCTCAGCGGGCTATCTCGTGGACGCCGTTCTAGGCCAGATCGCGAGAATCCGAACGCAGGAACGCCTGCGTCGGCCTGCGCGCAGATTGCGCCGAGCGATCCCCAGCAAGCAGCGTCTGCCGAAGCAGACGAGTGGGCCCGGCACGATTCGAACGTGCGACACCCAGGTTCGAAGCCTGGTGCTCTATCCCCTGAGCTACGGGCCCTGCACGTGCCAGCGTAGCGGCAAGCGAGGCTGAGGTGACCCGCCGACAGCCACGTGCCACCTCGACCTAACCATCAGGCGAATCCCCTGCGATCAGCGCAACCCGCATGCTCTGGGGAGAGCGGCAACGACTGCATGACCGACAATTGTGCGCCGTTTGGCGCTAGTCTGCCGCCACGTGGAAAAAGTGGAGCCAGCACCTAAGGTTCGGCAGCGTCGGATTGGACGCGCACGGCCGTCGCACGCACTTCGTAACGATGCGCTGCTCAGCGCTGCAGCGACGACGACGATCGCCACGCTCGGTTGGGACTCGACCACGATCGCGCACGTCGCTGACGCAGCCGGACTCACCCATGGTGCCATCTACGGGCGCTACATCGATAAGGGAGAGCTTGGGGCTGCGCACTGGACGACGACCCTGCTGCCGGCCCTGCAGGAGGCCCTCCACGCGTCCATCGCTGCCGGCATGCGCTCCGACGGCGCAGAGGCGTTCACCGAGGCCATGCTGCGCTTCGTTGCTCCAGCACCGCCCATCATCGCAGCGGTGGAGATGATTCTGGCGGCGCCATTCGAAGCCATCATCGGCCCGGGGATTCTCGCCGACGCGCAGACGCTGCTAGCTGCGTGGAGCGAGCCGTCTGCCGACCTTGACGCAACGACCGCTACGCAGGCCGCGGCAATCGTCTACTTCGCCTTTGGGCTCACGTTGGCGTCGTACGGTCCGTGGCTCAGCGAGGCAGACATGGAGCCTGCGCTACGGCAGCTGCATCAAGCCGTTAGCGCCCCGACTCCGATCGTGACGCTGCCCGAATCCCCCGAGCGATACTTCAGCAAGACGCGCCTCACCGCCGACGACCCGCGGCTTGAGGCGTTGCTCAACGCAACCGTCGACCTGATCGGCACGCTGGGCTATCGTGGCGCCTCCGTGGCCCGCATCTGCCGTGCTGCGGGCGTTAGCCAAGGCTTTCTGTTCGATCGCTTCGCGACCAAGCTCGATCTCCTCATCACAACCCTCGAGCCGCTTCAGCAGGAGGCCGTGCGCATCACGGACGCACTGGGGGCTCAGATGCGGGCAACGTACGGTCCAAGCATCGCCGAGGCAGTGACGTGGCGCGAGCACCAGCTGCCTGAGTATCAACCCAGCCGTCTTTTCTCCCTTGAGATCGTCCGCTTGAGCCGCTTCAACGAGAGCGTGCGGGAGCAGCTCGGCGGCACAGTCGCCACCGCCGTTGAGGAACGGATCGCCGCTGCAGCAGGCTCTTCCCGGCCCGAGCTGATCGGCTTCACGCACCGCGACTACGCGGTCTCGCTCGGGCTGATTGCGGTCGGCAACATCCTGCCCAATGCGTGGAAGCTACCCTTCAACTGCATCACGGATGTGCTCGTCGCCGGCGACCCACAGGGCCTCGCGATTCGCTCTTAGCTCAGCCGTCTACGAGCCGTGCTCGACTTAAGCGGTAACCGGGCAGCCGAGACCACTGATGAAGCCGGCGAGGTCCTGCCATGGCTTGACGCCGATCAGCTGCTTCAGTGGGCTGCAGGTGCTCTGAAAGATGCTGCTCCCGGCAATCAGGGTGGTCCAGGAAAAGCCTTGGTTCCACAGGAGAGCAGTCCCATCGAAGGCCACGGTGATGCAGTCGGCCCCGCCGTCGCTGTTGAAGGCCAGCCCTGCGAGCACGCGATTGCTGCGAGAGATCTTGATGGTGAAGCACTTCGCTGGATACTTTTTGGTGGCATCCCCCATCGCGGCCCAGCCACGAATGATGCTTGCCTTCTGCTTGGCGGTGGGCGTGATGGTCTGCCCGCCAGCGGCGAGCGCCGGCCCGGCGATCACAGCGAGCGCGGCACAGCTAAGAAGTAGGGCAAGCAGGCGAGTCATTGAGGCTCCTGAAAATCGAATGGGATGAACGTAGCGGTTGGCAGCCACCATTGGAATCGTTCGCTGCTCCTCGGCGCAGCTGAGGCGTGCTCGCCGAGCTTCGTCTGACGTCGAAGCCACCTGCCTAGGCTGCCCAGGCAGCACGGGCACGGGCCGCTGCCTCAATGTGTGGGATCGTCAGCCCGCAGCACCCGCCCAGCACGCGAGCGCCCTGCTCCAGCCACGCCAGGTAGAAGCGCTCAAGGACCGCCGGGTCGATGATGTCAACGAAGCTCCAGCCCGGCATCTCGAAGTGGCCCGAATCGGGATACGCCGAAAGTGGTCCAGCGAAGTGATTTCGGACCACCCGCAGCGCATCCGACATCAGCTCTGACGGCGTGTGCATCACACCGGCAACATCGATGCCCGTGGCTGGAATCAGCCGTGCTAGCTCAGCAAGCGGCACCTCATCGAAGTGATGAAACGAGACGGCCTCGCCCGCAGCCCCACGCCGTGCGCTCAGCCCAAACCAGACGGGCAGTCCAACGCCGAGCGCAGCCTCGACGGCGAGCGCTGCGCGCTCCGGCTCGTACATCATCTCGAGCAGAATGACCTCCGCGCCCGCGTCCTTCACGAGCTGCGCGACCTCCACGAATGCCGCACCAACGGCGTCAGCAGACGGAACGAGTGATCGGTCGACCGTGGCGGTGCCGGGGATCATCGGCATCAGGTGCGATAGCGAGCCTGCGACAGCGACAACGCGTCCTTCGTCGGCCAGCTGGGCCTGCGCCCGAAGCGCAGCCTCAACTGCCCGCGTGTTGAGCTCCGCGACGTGGTCGCCGTAGCCCGCGGCGGCTAGCATCACGCGCGAGGAGGCAAAGGTGTTCGCCGTGATCACGTCAGAGCCGGCGCGCGCATAATCGACGTGGATCTCGGTGAGCAGGGCATCGTTCTGCAGCGTCGCCGGGCCGCACCAGGCGGCAGGGTCCATCGCCGCCCCACGACGCTGCAGCTCCGTGCCAACGCCACCGTCAAGCAGCAGCACCTCCCCCGCGTCAAGCCGGCCCTTGATCGTCGCGTAGCTCAGCTTGCGGCCTCCGCAAGCGCCGCCGGCAGGGCCTCCGCCAGCACTGCCAGCTGCGCAGGCGTGCCCGCGCTCACGCGAATGCAGCGATCGAGCGGCGCGACCCCCGGCATCCGCACGAACACGCCGCGCGCGCCGAGGCCGACCAGCACCGCCCGGGCAAAGCTGCCGTCGCGTCCGCAATCGACCGCAACGAAGTTTGCGTGCGAGTCGACGACGGCGAGGCCGTGCTCCGCGGCAATCGCCGCGATGGCCACCCTCGACTCTTCAACCGCCGCGACCACGCCAGCAAGATAGGCCTGATCCTGCAGCGAACCAAGCGCCGCGGCCTGGGAAATCCGTCCGACGCCGAAGTGATCCCGAACGCGATCGAAGCAGGCAATCACGCTAGCCTCGCCGATGCAGTAGCCGACGCGAGCACCTGCGAGGCCATGCGCCTTTGAGAACGTGCGGAAGCGCAGCATCCGGCGATCAGCCACGTCGATCGGCGGCAATGCACCCGGCGGAGCGAACTCGCAGTACGCCTCGTCGAGGCAGAGCAGGCTCGCTTCCGGCAGGTCGTCCCGCAGGCGAAGCACCGTCGCAGAGGCGTGGATCGTTCCCATCGGATTGTCCGGGTTAGCGAGGTACACGAGCCGCGCGTCGACCTCACCCGCCACGGCAGCAAGCGCCTCCGGATCCTCATAGTCATCGCGATAGGGTGTGCCGTGGAGCACGCCACCGCTGGCCCGCACGTGAAAGCCGAAGGTCGGATACGCACCAAGCGAGGCGACGACGGGCGTACCGGGCTCGACGAACAACCGCACGGCCGTACCAAGCAACCCGTCAATGCCGACGCCGACGACGATGTTCTCGCGCCCCACGCCATGCAGCAGGGCCAGCGCCCCGCGCAGGTCATACGACTCTGGATCGCCGTACATCCACGACCCTGCCGCCGCCTCAGCGATCGCCTGCACGGCACGCGGAGACGGGCCGAACACGCTCTCGTTGGCACCGAGGCGCGCCGTAAACGGCCGGCCCGAGGCCCGCTGGAGCGCCTCCGGTCCGACGAACGGAACCGTCGCGGGCAGGTTCCTAACGATCCGGGCGAGGCGGTGATCCGTCATCGCCCCGCCGCTCAGCTGATGGTTCCTGCTGCGGCCAAAACGAGGATCAGAATGCCGAACGCGATCCGATAGACCGCAAAGGCTGCAAGGGAGTGCCGGACGAGGTAGCGCAGCAGGAAGGCGATCGAGGCATACCCGATGGCGAAGGCGAAGAGCGTAGCGACGATCGTCATGCCCCACGCGGGGCCACCGCCCTCGCCAACGTCCTTTAGCTCGAACAGCCCGCTGAGCACGACCGCTGGAATGCTGAGCAGGAATGAGAAGCGGGCGGCGGTCGTCCGATCGAAGCCGACGAGCATGCCCATCACGATCGTCGAGCCCGAACGCGACACGCCGGGAATCAGCGCGAGCGCCTGTGCAAAGCCAATGATGATCGCATCCCGTCGATTCAGCGATTCGATCGTCCGCTCGAGCTTTGCGATGCGGTCGACGACGAGCATGAGCACGCCGCCAACCACGAGCGCTGCGGCGACGATCGTCAGCGAGCGGGCGCCGCTTGAGATCTGGTGCCGGAAGGCAAAGCCGAAGACAACGACCGGAATCGTGCCGAGCACGATGTACCAGCCGGCGATGCTGTCGGGCGTGCGCCGGACGTCCTTGTTCCACAGGCCAATCACCCACGCAGCGGTGATGCGGCGAATATCTCGCTGAAAGTAGATGAGGACCGCCGCCATGGTGCCAAGCTGGATGACGGCGCTGAACGCCGCGCCCGGGTCCTGCCAGCCAAACAGGGCGGGGATCACACGCACGTGACCTGTGCTCGAGATTGGGAGGAACTCCGTCAGCCCTTGGACGATGCCGAGCACGACCGCTTCAATCCAATGCATGCGCCCACTATGCCAAACACGCTACCGGCCTCCTAATGACAATCCTCTCATCTCCCGCGGGCAGCCCAGCGCGCCTCGCGCTCATAGGGGCTGTGGCGATAGCCCTTGACGAGGTAGGAGAGCGGCATCCACACGCCACGGTTGCGCATCTGCCAGATGTGGCACAGCTCGTGGCGGAGCAGGTCGTCTGAGACCTCGGCCAGGCTCTGGCGGAGCAGGATCCTGCCGGGCAGGGCGTAGCCGTCGAAGCGCCGGAGCCACGGCAGGCGGAAGAGCCAGGGGGCGGTCGTGACAGCCACTCCCTTCGCGTCAATCGCCTCGGGGTAGAGGCCGAGCTGGTTGAGGTGGGCGGCGGCAGCGCGCAGGCGCTCTGCGCCGTCTGCCTCCACTACGCCCCAGAGACGTTGTTGAGCACGATCACCGGGCTCCCGTCCTGCAGCTGCTGCACGGCAAACGCGTAGCGCCACCGCGCGGTCAGACGGTCGATCGCCGCCTGCTCTCCAATTGGCATCGAATCAACGTCCGGGACCCGGTCCGACAGGGTCCTGCCCAAGGGGACGGCGAGCTGCGCTTGGAAGTCGGCCCGCTCGTACAGCATCGTCAGATCCGGGTTTGAGCCCTTCTTGGGCGGAAGGTACGCGAGCACGGTGTCGACGCCCTCCACGTACCGAAACGTGTACAGCGCGAGCTCGAGCGACTCTCGTCGCAGCAGGCGATCACGCTCCACCGAGGGCTTTCCGCTGGCGATCGCGCACTTCTTTCCGAGTCCACACAGCACGTAGGCGATCGACTTCTTCGCATCGATCACCCGGACATCCTGCTGCACCGAGCCCTGCGGCGCCTGGACCGCGATCGCGGCCACGGGGACCCCTTGAAACGTCGGCAGCGACGCGGAGACGGCGACGAGCTGGCTTCCGTCCTGAAGGCGGTACGCACCACCGACGTAGTCGGCGATCACCGAGGCAGCCGACCGATCGACGGTCGCCTGCGGCACGAAGCCAGACCAGGCCGGCGGGGGGTCGGGGCGGGAGACACCGAGGGCCAGCAGGAAGGCTGCGATGGCGAATCCGGCGACGATGCCAAGCAGGCCGTACCCGACGGCGAACCGCACGGCGTACGAGCGCTGCTTGACCGCCACGTGCTCAACGAGCGCTGGCCCCGCAAAGAGAACCTGATCCGGGTCGGGCTCGACGCCGACGCTTGCCGGTGGCGTCAGATCTTC
>CAMDVX010000078.1 GCA_945877865.1 Bifidobacterium breve
CAAAGCAAAGCTATTTCGACTTTGCGTTGGTGCCTGACCCCAAAGCAAAGCTGAACCCCACCGCAACCGACCCGCCACAACCCGCATCAACCCGCCAAGGACGCCCGCGCTCGGTAGACGTCAGAGGAAGCGGATGGTCAAGTGCTTGACGCCCCACTGCAACGCCGGACCCTCACGAAGCATCCAGACGTCGATGAAGGCGCCCTTGACGGCGCCTCCGGTGTCGGCTGCGAGGCAGTTGCCGTAGCCCGGCACGTAAAAGCGAGTGCCAAGCGGAATCACCTTTGGATCGACCGCGCAGATGCCGTGCCGCGTCTGGACCCCGGTTGCCGTGCCTTGCATGCCGGCGTACGCGGTCGCTTTGACCACCATGGTCGAGCCGGGCTTCGGCTTCCGGACCGCTGCTGCAGTCCCGGCCAGGACGAGCAGGCAGCTGAGTCCGAGGACGACAATGAGGATGCGACGCATGGCCGGATTTTATCTAAGGCAATCCCCGGAATCACCTCCGGCTCGGCCGCGATACGCCGTCCTCATCGCGCGGAGAGGCCAGCCAATCTCAAGACCCCCACCTCACCACACGGAGACACCAGCCAGCAGCACCCGACAAGCACCTTCGCTCCAGCCCCAGCACCCCCACCTCACCACACGGAGAGACCAGCCACCAGTCGCCAACAATCACCACCAATCCAGCCCCAGCACGCCCACCTCACCACACGGAGAGACCAGCCACCAGCACCCGACAAGCACCTTCGCTCCGGTCTCGGCTCGCTCTCGTGACCGCGCAGAGAGACCAGCCAGCAGCACCCGATGAGCGCCTTCGCTTCGGTCTCGGCTCGCTCTCGTGACCGCGCGGTGAGGCCAGCCGGTCGCTCCCGTGGAACACTGCTGGTTCCCACCCGAGGAGATTCCCCATGGCTGACTGCACGATCCGTATCAAGCGCAACGGCTCCGCGATGGTGACCGGCTCGTTCGAGGTCCTGGACGTCGACGGCAACCCATTCGCAATCGAGGGCGAGGCGTACATCTGTCGCTGCGGGCAGTCGCAGACCAAGCCGTTCTGCGATGGCGCACATAAGACCTGCGGCTTCGAGTCTGCGCCAACCGTCGAGGCCTGACCCGGCTCCTCCTCGGCCCGGCTCTGGCCGAACCCGACTGCGGTGCGGCCCGGCGCTGGCCGGGCCGCACCGCTAGCGCTCTGCGCTCCAGACCATGAACGGCAGGCGATCGTCGAGGAGCCCCGCCAGCGCCCAGTCGGACTCGGTCCGCTGTGCGGCCGGCGGCACGGCCCAGCCGTGTCCGCCCAGCCACGCTGCCTGCGTCTTCAGCGTCACGACCCGCAGCCCCAGCAGGGCGGCAGCCGCGGACAGCGCCCCGAAGTCGACGTCGGCCGTGAGGTCCTGCGTGCCAGGCGCGGCCAGCGGGTCGCCGCCCGGCTGGCCACCGATGTAGGTTCGAACCGGTGGACGCCGGCCGTCGTGCACCTGAGCGCCCGTGCCGCCGTAGTCGATGAGCAGCAGCCGGCCGAGCTCGACGCTGCTGGCACAGGACGAGACGAGCGGCTCGAGCGCTGGACAGACGGCGTACCTCCCGCCGTGGCGTGGCGTGGCGAGCGAGGAGGTCAGCAGCGTCCTCAGCGCGGGAGCTGCCGGCCGCAGCTCTTCGACGAGTCGCCCGGCCTCATCCGCGGCAACGAGAACCTCATGCGGCCACTGCAGCAGGCGGACGGGGAGCGCATCGAGCAGCTCGTTGGCGTACAGGAGACCCGGCGCGGGGTCGAGCTCGCTGGGGTGTTCGACCCAGCGGACCGAACGCCCCGCGAGGAGCGCCCCCTGCTGCTCGCGCAGGCCGCTGCTGCGCTCGATCAGCACGAGCTCATGCTCCACTCCCCGCTGCTCTAAGCCGGCACTAACGCGCAGGGCGAGACCACCGCTGCCCGGCCCGGCCTCCGTCACACGAAACCCTGCAGGCCGGCCGAGCTGCTGCCAGGTCGCGCTGGCCTCCGCGATGATCGCCTCGGCAAATGCTGGGTGCGCCTCGGCAGAGGTCGCGAAGTGCCCGCCTCGGCCAATGCCAGGACCGCGCGTGTAGAAGCCGGCCTCGGCATCGAAGAGTGCGGCCTCCATGTACTGCGCGAAGGTCAGCGAGCCGTCGCGGCGGATGCGCGCGACGAGCCGCTCGCGCAGCGAGGTCATGCCCGGCGCAGCAGCTCGCGCGTCAGGCAGGTCGGTCCACCATCGCCCTTCAGCGAGACATCGCCGCCCTGGTAGGCGTGCACCTCCACGCCTTGGGCTTCGAGGGCACGGCGCGTCTTCGGGTTGCCGTCGAGGACGACGACGACGCCCGGCCGCACGGCGAGGATGTTGCAGGCCATCGAGAGGTACTCATCCTCGTCGATGGCGACGCGGCGAATGCCGCGCGCGTCGAGCTCTTGGATCAGGGTCACGGGCGCGAGCTGCTCGAAGACGACCGCGAGGTCGTGCGCAACGGGCGAGATAAAGCTCATCAGGTGCAGCACGTGGTCGGCGCCCCGGTCGTGAGGCAGATCGAAGCGCAGCGTGCTCGCGCCTTCTGCCGCGAGGATCGCATCGAGCTGCCGGTGCGCCTCGACATTCGTGCGATAGCCACGCGCCACCGCGAGCGTGGAATCGTCGAGCCAGACCATGTCGCCACCGTCAGCCCGGGCATCGCCCGTGAGCCGACCGACGATCGGCACCCCGGCCGCCTCCAGCTCGGGCACCATCGCCTCGCCTTCGCCGACGCGCGCCGGCTTGGCCGACTGCAGCACGATTGCCCCTTGCTGGCAGGTCCAGACGGGGTCGCAGACGTAGACGGAATCAACCATGCCCTCGACAGGGTCGGCCACGACGACCTCGCAGCCGAGGTGCTCCAGCAGCTCGCCGAACGCCTCGTGCTCGGCCAGCAGACGCTCAGGATCTGGCTGGCGCCAGTCGGCCGCGGCGAAGTCGCCCGTGGTCGCGGGCCGGCGGATCAGGACGCGGCGCAGCGGCTCAACCATCGAGCTCACGCCGTAGCGAGGGGCTTCGGTCATGCCGGCAGCCTATCCGGTGCGCACCCCGGGTGGATTCCCGAGACACACCGGCTCACGGGACGTAGCCGCCGAACCCGTAGACGACGATCGCTGTCACGACGAGCGACACGGGCATGGCGACGTAGAGGAACCGCATCAGCCTCGGCCTCGAGGCGACGTGGATGGCTGCCAGCCACATGACGACGAAGATGCCCATGCCGTAGCGCGGTAAGGCGAGGTAGGTGCCGGCGAAGACGGGCAGGATCACTGCGAGCGCACCGTAGAGGAGGTACTCGCCGGGCAAGCGTCGACGCCAAGCGCCCTCGATCAGCAGGAGGGCCCACGTCATCGCGAAGGCCGTATCGAAGATGTAGGAGATCCGCTCAACTTCGTGGGTCGCGACGAACGCTCCGTTGAGCACCGCGACGGGCAGGCCGAGCACGAGCAGGAGGTTGGCGCCGCGGCCCCAGCCAGCAGACTGGGCCGACTGCGTGGCAAATGGATCCCCGGTCCGAAAGTACAGGTAGGCACCGAAGGCGATGTAAACGGCTGGAAGAACAGCAATCACGATGACCCGCAGCACGAAGGGCAGACCGAGGCGACGGCCGCCATCCTTCCACGTCCGCAGGATCAGCGATGGCACGAGCATGATCCCGGTCGGCCGCGTCAGGACGGCGAGCGTGCCCGCCGTGCAGGCAGCCACCAGCCAGCGCCGCTCCAGCAGCACGAACGTGACGACCGTCAGGAGCAGGTAGAGGCTCTCGGTGTAGACGGCCGAGAAGAGAAAGGCCGTCGGAAAGAACGCGACGAGCCAAACGATCCGCCGCGCGACGGTCGGGCCAGAGATCGAGCTGACGAGCCGGTGCAGCAGGATCAGCGCCAGCAGGAAGCAGGTGGTCGAGGCCAGCACGCCGCCGACGACGAGGCTGACGGAGAGCGCGTCGCGGGTGAGCCGGAGCAGCTCGGGGAACAGGGGCGAGAAGGCGACGCCATTGCCGTGCGCCACGGTCGGGTCGTACCCGTAGAGGGCGATGCGCTGGTACCAGATGCCGTCCCAGCCGCCGAAGGGCGCGACCATCGCCGAGCCGATGCCCTGCCCAGGCTCGCGCCGCAGCAGCCCGACCACCGCGACGACGACGAGCGTGAGCAGCCGTGACAAGACCCCGACGGCGAGCGGGTAGCGCCACCCACCCCAGCGGCTTGCGATCGCCGAGACGTCGATGGAGACGACGGCCATCCGGTGCTTAGGCGGACTCGGGCTTCTTGGCGATCACGGTGAAGATGTCGCCGAAGCTGACGCCGACGGTGCGGTCGGCGAGGCCGATTCGCTCGAGCACGCTGGTGGCGGCCCGGCCGACAGCCGGCGCGTACGCGTCGAGCCGCGAGGCCAGGTACGACAGGCGCACCCTGCGGACGTGCGTCGTGACCTCGCAGATCTGGAAGCCCTCACGGCGCAGCATCTCCGGCAGCGTCTGCCGCGAGAAGTAGACGAGGTGCATCTGCATGTACCACGGCCAGCGCTTGCCAGCGAGCTTGGCAAACAGGGAGTCAACGTCCATCGTCGAGACGGCGAAGATGCCGCCGGGACGCAGCGCGCTGTGGATGGCGCGAATGTCCAGCGCCGGGTCGGGCAGGTGCTCGATGACGTCCCAGAGCGTGACGACGTCGTAGCCGCCATCGGGCAGCGGAGCGTCCTCAATGGCGCCGCAGTGGACGGAGCCGGCGATCCGGCTGCGGGCGATGTCGGAGCCCCAGCGCGACGGCTCGACGCCTGCGACGTCGAAGCCCGCCTGCTCCGCGAGCGTGAGGAAGGTGCCAACGTGGCACCCAACGTCGAGCAGGTGTCCGGCGGCGCGATAGCGCTGCACGAGCTCGAGGCTCTCGCCAAACGTCTCGATCCGGCCCTGCTCCTCCTCAACGTACTCCTGGTCCTCCACATCACCGTAGTTCTCCACGACGGCCTCGTGGTGCGGCCGCGGGTTCATGTAGACCAGGTTGCAGGAGCGGCACTGGACGATGCGCCCGTGCTCACCAAAGGCGCTGGACGTGCAGGTGTAGTGGACGCGCGGGTCCGCAACGCGCGTGCCCATCGTGTCGTCGATGCGGACGCTGCAGTCGTCAGCGCCGCACAGCGGGCAGGCCACCGCAACCTCAGCCGGCGGGCGCTTGTCCTGCGCCGAGGCGGTCACGTTGGTCTGCTGCGAATCGTCGTTGCTCATGCGGTGCTCCCGAAGCGTGCCTGTTTAATCGGCGGAGGAAAGGGTCCCGCCAGCCGGTGCAACCGGCCCGGTCGGGCGATCAGTCGCCCCGCGGCCCACCAGGAGAGCAGTGCGACCGCGATGCCGACGAGGATATCTGAGACGTAGTGATCGGCGAAGTAGATGATCGTGAACCACATGGCTAGCGGGTAGAGGCACATGACGTACCCGAAGCGCCGACGCCACGCGAGGGCGAAGATGGCGACGAGGGTTGAGTAGGCCGTATGCAGCGACGGTACCGCCGCGTACGGGTTGCCGAGCATCAGGCTCTCGATGAATGACTTGTTTGCGGAGACGGGCGCGGCGGCGGCCTGCGCATAGCCAATCTTGACGAGGTCGGGCAGGAGGCCAATCTGGGCAGCCGCCCACGGCGGCGCAGCGGGATAGGCGAGGAAGATCACGGCGCCAAGGAACGAGCACCCGACGATCGTCACCATGGCTCGGTAGTAGAGCGCCCGGTTGTCGAGCCAGATCAGGAACAGCAGCGTCGGCGGGACGATGAAGTGCGCCCGGTTGAGCAATCCGAGCGCCTGGTCGTACCACTGCACGCTGCCTGTCCAGAGCCACGCTTGGAGGTCGACGGAGAGGTTGTGGCCGAAGAAGAAGAAGCGGTCAAACTCGAGGTGCGGCAGGTAGTACGGGTCGGGGCGGATCAGGTGGGCCACGCCGCGGAGCTCCTCGTAGACGAAGATGCCGACGATCAGCGGCACGAAATCGCGAACATAGCCTTTGGCGACGCCAAGCACCAGCGCGGGGACGAGCAGGATCAGAAAGTAGCGATCGGGCGAGAGGTACACGCCCTTGACGAGGATCATGCCGCCGAGGCCAAGAAGGTACGCCGCAATCAGGACGAGGATCCGATTGCGCGTCCAGAGCTGCGGCGGAGACTCGAGGAGCCTCACGCTAGCGTCGGCCGGGTGGGTGCCGGCGGTGTTCGGGGAATCAGTTGGCACCATGCGGTCGTTGTCTATCAGGATACGTTCCTTGCCGGTCTGCGGTTGCAGCCGGTCAGAGCCGCACCCGCCCTGTATGCCTACCACCCTGCCACCCGCCGACCAGCTGCACGTCCTCCGTCACGGTGTTGGCGTCGTTCAGCCAGAGCGCGCCTTCGTCGTGGTCGAGGGCGCAGCGGCCGAGGGCTTCCTGCAGAATCTGCTGTCGCAGGAGCTACGGGGCATGGCAGTTGGCGCAGCGCGTAGCGCGCTGCTGCTGACGCCGAAGGCGCGCGTCATCGCCGATCCGCGGGTGACGCGCGCTGCTGACGATCGCTTTCTGCTCGATCTCGACCCGGTCGGCGCTGACGCGCTGCTGCGGGGCCTCGTCCGCTATCGCCTGGGTGCGAAGGTGACGATCGAGGCATCGGCAGGCTGGGCGCTCGTCTCTCTGATCGGTCCGGAGTGCGGTTCAATCGGCGCCGAAGGCCTCGTCGTGGAGGCGACGCTTGGCGACCTGCCGCGCCGCGACGTCATCGTCCGCGCCAGCGATGCAAGCGCGGTCGTGGCCGGAGCCGTCGCCGCCGGGGCCGTTGAGGTCGCTCCCCTCGCCGTCGAGGCGCTGCGCGTGGATGTCGGTGAGGTCCGGCTCGGGGCGGATGTCGACGAGCGCTGGATGCCCGCCGAGGTCGGCATCGTCGAGCGTACCGTCTCATTTGACAAAGGCTGCTTCATCGGACAGGAGCCCGTCACGCGGCTGCATCGTCGGGGACACGCCAATCGCGGACCTCGACGCCTCCACCTCGACGGGCCGGTTGCGGCCGGCGAGATGCTGCTGCTCGGCGAGCGCGAGGTGGGCGTGATTACGTCGGTGGCCGGACCGCCATGGCTTGACCAGTACGTCGCGATCGGCATCGTCCGCGTCGACGTGGCCGACGATGCGGAGCTCAGCGCAGGCACGGCTATCGCCCGCAGCGCGAGCTAGAACGACGAGGGGCCCCGGCTTCCACCGGGGCCCCTGCCGCTGCATGCGCCCGGGACGACTCGAACGTCCGACCTCTGCCTCCGCAGGGCAGCGCTCTATCCGCTGAGCTACGGGCGCTCGGCGAGTCTGGACGATACCGGAGACAAGGGGGTCTCTGCGCCCATCAGTAGGGCCGAACCGCTCCGGCGTAGTCGCTCATCAGCGATGAGATCTTGACGACGTCGCCTGTCTGAGGTGCGTGGATCATCTGCCCGTTGCCGATGTACATGCCCATGTGGTGCAGATCGGAGTGGAAGAAGACGAGGTCTCCGGGCAGCAGCTGGCTGGAGGGAATGTGCACGCCCTCGTTCCACTGCGAGCCTGTGTAGTGGCTCAGGCTAACGCCCACCTGGCGATACGCGTACTGCGTGAGCCCCGAGCAGTCGAAGCCACCCGGCGAGGATCCCCCCCACACGTATGGGGTTCCGAGGTACTGCATCGCGATCGATACCGCGCGGGCGCCGA
>CAMDVX010000079.1 GCA_945877865.1 Bifidobacterium breve
GAACTGGACGTCGATCAGGCCATGGCGAATGCGGTGGTCGACCCACGCCGCGCGAAACACGAGCTTGCGGAGCCAGTAGACCGGATCGTCAGGACCACGCTCGACCAGCTCGTTGATGCGCTCACCGGCACCTGAGCGCGGCTGCTCGACCGTGCCAGTGAGCGTGGCCTCGAGCAGGTCCGCGCGAACCCGACGATTTGCCTTCCGCCCCACGAGGCCGAGGTCCTGGGCCGCGCGCAGCGTCCGCTGCTCAAAGTCCCGCAGCGAGAACGAGTAGGTGCAGCCGAGGAACTGGAGCTGGATGTCGCTGCCGGAGTGGAAGTCCTCGGAGATCACGGGAGGAGCGTAGCGGAGGACCGACGTTGCGCTAGGAACGGTGTGGGTGTGGACCCACCGCGTGCGTGACCTGCCGCAGACCATCGGTCCGGCGCGCGCTGGAGCGTCAGGGGCCTTGGCCATGGTCTGCGTATGGACGATTGCAGAGAGATCAGAGACGCGTTGACGGGCCGGTTGCTGCTGTCGCAGGTTGGTGTGGCGGCTCCGTGCACGTGGGCGGGGCTGCGGGGGCTGATCGGGCGCCCTGCGCTTGGCGACGACGAGGGCCTGCTGCTGCACGATGCGATCGGCTGCATCCACACATTCGGGATGCGCTGCCCGATCGACATCGTCTTCCTCAGCGCGCAGCTGACGGTCGTCGCGGTGGCGTCGCGGGTGCCACCAGGTCGGCTGCGCTGGCAGCCCGGCGCCCCCGTGCAGCTCGAGCTGCGAGCAGGGCGAGCCGACGAGCTCGCGCTCGCCCCCGGCAGTCAAATTCGGGTGGATGAGCGGTCTGCCGCCGCAACTGGGGGACAGAAATCGGCGAGATCTCCACAGCCTGCTAGTGCGACCGGAGGGGCAGCCCACAAACGGCTGAGAGCCGCTTGCCAAGGGCGGGTCGGCAGGCGTACGGTGCGGCTACTGCCCCGCAGCGGGGCGGCGCTCCACGGAAGCCAGACGGCGACCGACCGAGTGAACCAGGAAGACAGGAGGTAGGACCATGTGCGCAAGCCTGCTCGTCGTCGAGGACGACGACACCATCGCAGAGTTCCTCGCTGAGAATTTCCGCGAGGACGGCCACCAGGTGACGACGGTTGGGACCGCGGCCGAGGCGGTCTCGGCACTGCGGAGGACTCGCAGCGACATCGCGCTCATTGACGTCGGGCTCCCTGACCGGTCGGGGCTCGACCTCGTCAGGATGATTCGAGCTGGCGAGGCCGGAGCAACCGCACTGGGGGTGATCGTCGTCAGTGGACGTGGCGCGGAGCAAGATCGGGTGCGTGCGTTCGAGCGTGGCGTCGACGACTACGTCGTCAAGCCCTTCAGCTACACCGAGCTCCTGCTCCGCACGCAGGCGCTTGCGGCGCGAATCGCCGGGCGCGTTGCTGCAGAGCTCGTCGTCGGCCCGCTGGTCATTGATCTCGCGGCGCGTGCCGTCACCATCGACGGTGTGCTGCTTCCGCTGCCGGCGAAGGAGTACGAGCTGCTCACCGCTCTGGCGCGCGATCCGCACAAGGTGCACATGAAGGAGGACCTGATGGAGCGGATCTGGGGCTACCGCAACTGCGGCACGCGGACCCTCGACTCGCACGCCTCGCGCCTCCGGCGGAGGCTGATGGCGGCCAATGGTGAGCCCTGGGTAATCAACAACTGGAGCATCGGGTACTCGCTGCGGACGGTGGTGCAGTGACTCGGGTCTGGGTCCGCCTTGCGGTCGCAGTGCTTGCGGTCGCCGCGACCGTGGCGATCGCGATCGGCGCGCTCGTCGTCGGCCCGGTGCAGGCGGAGGCCGAGCGCAGCGCCGGACGTGCTGCGGCGCGTGAGGCCCGGCTGGTCGCCGAGGTGGGTCGCCTGCACGGCGCCGTGCCGGCGGGCATCCGCGTCTCAACGGAGCCGAGCCAAGGCACCGGGGGCGTCGCGTTCACTGGCGATGGCCGCTTCGTGCAGGTCGCGGGGGAGCCCACCGGGCCGCTCGTGCGGGTGCTGTGGCGCGGCGCGGCGCTCGTGGGTGGCACGACGCTGCTGGCCATCGTGGGCTGGGCGATGTGGGGCGGCGCAGTCCGCTCGAGACGACTTGCCGAGGTAGGCGATGACGTCCTGCGGCTCGCACGTGGCGACTACGCCGCTGTGGCGGCGACGAGGCCACGGCTTGAGACAGCCGCGCTCAACGGTGCAGTCGGAGTGCTGCGGCAGGAGCTGCGGCAAGCGGCCCGCGAGCAGGCAGTGACCATCGGCGTGATGGCGCACGACCTACGCAGTCCGCTTGCCGGCATCGAGCTTGCAGCCGAGCGACTGGCCCACGTCGAAGACGACGTCGCTCGCACGCAGGCGCAGGCCGCGATCCGGCGTGAGTGCCGTCGGGTTGCGCTGATCGCCGACGACGTCCTCGCGCTCTGCCAGCACCAGGAGGCGGCGATCGGCGGTGACGCTCCGACGCCCGTCGGTGCCCTGCTGGAGGACGTCGCTGAGCGGATTCGCAGCACGCACGATGGGTCCGTGGTCGTCCGCGTGGACGGGGCGGCGACGGTTCACGGGCGCGCTGAGGCGCCGCTGGTCCGGTCGGTCGGAAACCTCGCCGAGAATGCAGCGCGGCACTCTCCGGCTGGCGGCGAGGTGCGGCTGCTGGCGCGCACGGTCGGCAATGGCGTGGAGATCGCGGTTGAGGATGATGGCCCCGGCCTCGCTCCGGGCTATGCGGATGGTGCCTTCCGCCAGGGCGATGGGACGGTCGGGCGCAGCGGCCTGGGCCTCGCGAGCGTCCGACGGCTCGTCCGCGCCCATGGTGGTGAGTTGCAGCCGCAGCAGAGTCCATCCGGCGGTGCGCGCATGGTGATTCGCCTCGCGGGTCGTCCAACCGGAGGCTCGTGATGCCCACGGCCGACGGGACCTATGACGCCACGTTGCTACCCGAGCCGCGGCTCGGCGAGCGCGCCCGAGGGCATGGTCGCTGCGTCGCCTTCGTTGGTGCTCACGGCGGTGCTGGGACGACGACCGCAGCGCTCGCGTTCACGGTCGAGGCTGAGCGTGGGGTGTGCCTGATTGACGCGGATCTCGCTGGTGGTGATCTGATGGCGCGGTTGGCCCTCAGCGAACGGGTCGGCGATACCGGGCTTGCGGCCGCCGGAGAATCGGGGCAGGCAGCATTTGCTGCCGTCAGTCGTCGGCTGCCTTTCGGCTGGTTTCTTGCCCTCAGCCCCCGTCCCGACCTCGCCTGGCTGATTCGCGATGGCGCGATCCGCGAGCTTGCCGGCGTTGCCCGAGAGAACGCCGGACTCGTGGTTGTCGACGTGGGGCGCCCGCTCGGGCCGAGCTGTGAGGCCGTCGTCGATGCTGACGTTGTCGTCGTCGTGGGCCACGTCTCGCAGCCCGAGGCGGTAGTGCGCACGCGACGGCGCCTGCAGCGCCTCGGGGTTGACGACCTGCGCCTGATCGATTGCCCGACGGCGCCGACGGCCGTTGAGCGTCTAGTCGGCAGGCTGCGCGGAGAGCGTCGCTGCATCGATGTCCTCCGTGGCGACGAGCTGATGCTCCTGATCGAGGGGCGGCTGGCCACCGTCGGTCACCGGGGTCGTCAGTGAGCGGCCTCGCCTCGATTGCGGGCCCGCTGGCAGCGCTGCTTGCTGACGAGTCCGTCGGGGAGGTCGTCGTCAATGGCCCGTACGACGTCTGGGTCGAGCTCGACGGACGCCTCCGTCGCGTCGACACGCGCTTTCGCGACGCGGTCGAGCTGCGGCAGACGGCGGTGCGTCTCGTCGCGGCATGCGGGCGTCGAATCGACGACGCGACGCCGCTGGTGGACGCTCGCCTGCCCGACGGGTCGCGGGTCAACGTCGTCCTGCCGCCGCTTGCGGTCGACGGTCCACTCATTACGATCCGCCGCTTCAGTGCGTCTCCCATCACCTTCGACGACCTCGTGGCGCGGGGTGCGATCGATGCGGAGGCGGCGGAGCTGATTCGGGCGCTCATTGCGGACCGTCGCAACGTGCTGATCAGCGGCGGCACCGCCACGGGCAAGACGACGCTGCTCGGAGCGCTCACTGGCCTGATCTCCGCGAGCGAACGGATCGTGTCGGTCGAGGATGCCGCGGAGCTGGTGTTCCAGACGCCACACGTCGCACGCCTTGAGGCGCGGCCCGCGAACGTCGAGGGGCGCGGGGCGATTGGGCTGCGGCAGCTGGTTCGAAATGCGCTCCGGATGCGGCCAGACCGGCTCGTGGTCGGCGAGATCCGTGGTGGGGAGGCGCTCGATCTGCTGCTCGCGATGAACACCGGACACGACGGGTCGCTGGCGACGGTTCACGCCAACGGCGCAGCCGACGCCCTGCGGCGCGTCGAGACGATGGCGCTGATGGGTGGCGTCGATATCCCCCACTCCGCGATTCGGGAGCAGGTGGCGTCGGCCGTGCACGCGGTAATCCACCTTGAGCGGGCGGCCGACGGCTCGCGCCGGGTGGCGGACGTTGGCTTGGTCACGCGGGACGGCGGCGGCTGGCGGGTCGCGGACGGAGCCGCATGATGCCCCGGTGGGCACGCAGCGTGGGTGACGACGGCCTCGCGCAGCAGCTGCCAGAGATCGCTCGAGCGATCGCGCGGGGCTCGGCGGCCGGGCTGCCGCTGGCGGTTGCGATCGACCGCGCCGCCGACGCCGTCGAGGCGCCAACTGCGGCCGTGCTGCGCGCCTGCGCCGCTGCCTTGCACGCCGGGCACCCGACACGCAGCGCGCTCGCCGCGGTTGAGGCGGCTCCTGGCGGGTCGGTTCTGGTCGGCGCGATCGAGCTCCATCACGAGCTCGGCGGCGACCTCGTAGCGTCGCTGGCGGCGATCGCAGAAGGGCTCGCCGACCGTGAGCATCTGCGGCTTGAGGCTCGAGCTGCCACGGCACAGGCACGTCTCGCCGCGCGGATCGTACCGCTCGCGCCGCTCGCGTCGCTCGCCTTTCTGGGCGTGCTGGCGCCCGAGGCGATCGTCGCACTGGCCACGACTCCGGCTGGGCTGGGGATCTCCGGCGTGGCTGCCGGGCTGACCGTCGTGGCGCTGATTCTGCTGCGGCAGATCGCTCGGGAGGTGGGGCTGTGAGCCGCCAGCGGCAGCAGGCGCGAGCTGTCCGGCTTGGCCTGTCGGCCGTGGTTGGTGCCGCGCTGGGGATGGCGCTGGCCGGTGCTCCCGCCGGCGCCGCGCTGGGGGCGCTTGCTGCCGTCACAGCGAGCATCGCGAGCGAGCGCCGTCGCCGGGCTGCTGCCGCCCGGCTTCGTCGGCGCCTGCTCGTTGCAGCGCTACCCGATGCCATCGAGCTGCTCGCGTCAACGGTTGACGGTGGCGCACCTGCTGAAACGGCAATTGCCCGCGTGGCAGATTTCGTCGGCGAACCGCTCGCCGGGCTGCTGCGCGCTGCCGGTGCGGAGGCGCGAGACGCCGGGATCGGGCCGTACCTGCGTGCCGCCGACCCTGCGCTGCGTCCGCTTGGCTCACTGCTTCAGCAGAGCGACGAGCTCGGAGTACCGATTGCAACGTCGCTGCGACTGCTGGCAGCGGATGCCCGCCTGCGGGCTCGGGTGGATGCCCGGGAGCGGGCCGCGGCCGCAGCGCCGAAGATGCTGCTCGTCGTCGGAGGGCTGCTCGCACCCGCGGCGCTGCTGATCGTGATCGGCGGGCAGGCCCTCGCCCTGCGGTCACTGATTGGTCCGGTGCTGGGCTGATGTCCAGCGCCCGCCGTGGTCAGGGCACGATCGAGTGGGTAGCGGTGCTGGGTGCGTGTGCCCTGCTCTCGGTCGGCGCGATCCGTGTCGTTGACAGCGACGCCCTCGGTGGTAGCGCCATTCAGGCCGCGCTGGCTGAGGTGGCGCATCCGGCTGAGGTGATCCAACCTGCAGGCGCGCCGCCCGGATTGCTTGGGCTGCCGCTGCCGCCGGGCGACGGAGCCAGCGTCGTGGCGGTGGCCGAGCAGCTGCTCGGCCGCCGTGTCGTGGAGGAGCCGCTCGGTTCGAATGCTGGTCCCGCAGTCCTCACGCTGACCGATGGCAATGCGGAGGCGTGGTGCGCCGATTTCGTGTCGTGGGTGCTGCGGGCCGCTGGGCGCGCGTTTACCGGCGGCGCGTCAGGCGGCTGGAGGATCGCGTGGACGCCGGACGTGCGCAGCTGGTTCGCGGCTCGGGGTCGCTATCGGGCGCGCGTGGTCGCCCTGCCGCAGCCCGGTGACGTCGTCTGGTTCCGTCACGGCCACGTCGGGATCGTCTTGCAGGTTACTTCCACTCGGCTGGAGACGATCGAGGGCAACGCTGGAGATCGCGTCGCTTGGCGGACCTACGAGGGGTGGCAAGCAGACGTGAACATCGATGGCTTCGGTCGGCCAGCACCTGCCTGAGACCGGGGAGGAAACCGATAGCATGAGGAAGTTAGCTCTGAAATCAAAACAGGAGTATCCACGTGCCTCGTCGTCTCACCCTTCTGCTCGGCCTCGCCTCGGCTGCCATGCTCGCCGTCGTTCCGCTTGCGGCCGCGCGGCCGATGCCTGCCGAGCGCGCCACGCAGGGCTCCATCCTGATCGCCTTTCAGGGCCCGCTGACGGGCAGCCAGTCCGCTAACGGGCTCGACCAGCTCCGCGGCGTTCGGCTCGCCGTGCGCGAGATCAACGCAGCCGGCGGCGTGCTCGGCATGCGGCTCTCGCTGATTGCCGGCAACGATCGGGCGAATCCTGACAACGGCGTGGCCGTTGCCAACGCAATCGTGGCCCGGCACCCGTACGCCGTCGTCGGCCCGTACAACTCCTCGGTCGGACTGAAGTCGCTGCCGGTCTACGAGCGTGGCGGCGTGCTGCCCGTGCGCATGACGTCGCTTGATCAGACCTCGGCCTACGGCGCCACCGTGCAGCCGATGAACTCGCAGATCTCGCCGGTTGAGATCGGCTGGATGACGGCGCAGAAGGCTGGCAAGGTTTCGATCCTGTGGGATCCGAGCGCGTACACCAAGGGCATGGCCGACCGGATGTTCCGCGCGCTCGACCGGCGTGGCGTGCTCGTCACGAAGATCGAGATCGATCCGGCCGCAGCCGACTTCAGCGATGTCGTCGCCCAAGCGCTCACCAACAATCCGGACGTCGTCTACGTCAGCACCTACTACCCGCAGGGCGCGTTGATTGCGGATGCGCTCAAGGTCCAGGCCGATCAGGGCAACGACGCCAAGTGCTTCATGGGGCTCGGCAATCAGGAGCAGTCGTTCATCACTGAGGCTGGCGTCGCCGCCGCAGCGCGCTGCACCTTTAGCGGTACGCCCACGCCAACGCAGTTCACGAGCGAGCGAGCGAAGGCCTACGTGGCGAGCTACACCCGTGCCTACCACAGCGTTCCAGGCACGTGGGGGATCTTCACCTACGACTCGGTCTACCTCCTCGCAGCGGCGATCACCGCAGGCAACGCCGTAGACGTTGATGCGACGGCGCAGGCGATCTTCAAGATCAAGGACCTCCCCGGCGCGACCGGTCCGATCACGATTGCGAAGGGCACGGGTAACCGCAGCAACGTCCCGATCGCAATCCTGACCGTCAACAGCAGGGGCAGGTTCGTGCTCGAGGAGCTCTTCAGCTAAGAGTGGGAATGCCAGTGCCGTGG
>CAMDVX010000080.1 GCA_945877865.1 Bifidobacterium breve
GCATCAGCGTATCCGCCACGAGGTTGCCGCTCGAGAACCGAGCGATCGTTGGCGCCGGAAACCGCGGGTTGGCAAGGCAGCCTTCGGGGGCCGTGATGGTCACGGCACGAAACAGCCCCGAGTTCGTTGGCACGGCGTCGTGCGTCGCCGTGTCGAGCAGGATTGAGCGCAGCGTGACCCAGACCGCGATATCGACGGTGCCGACGAACGGCATGTTCAGCGGCAGATCGATCTGCGGTGACGTGCCGGTGAGGTCGACGTGGATCTCAGACCCCGACACGGTCGCCGCAACCTTGATGACGAGGTCGCGATAGCTGGGATCGGGATGGTCTGGGTAGCCGTCCAGCCGCCCCTCAGCCTCGTACGTGCCGTCGGGCAGCTGCTCGAGCTCGCGGCGCAGCATGCGATCGGAGTAGTCCATGACGTCCTCGCAGGCCCGCTGAAACGTCTCGAGCCCGTAGCGACCGATCAGCTCGACCATCCGCTCGGCCCCGATCTTCGCCGCGGTGACCTGCGCCTCCATGTCGCCAACGACGAGGTGCGGAGCGCGCACGTTGTCTCGGATCAGCTGCCACAGGACCTCGTTCGGACGTCCCTCGTCCTCAATCTTGAGCGCCGTGAAGTGCAGCCCCTCTGCGAAGGCGTCACCTGCGTCGACGATGCCGCACGTGCCGGGCGAGAGCGCGCCGAGGTCGAGGTGGTGGGCGGTTGTGCCCGAGTAGCCGACGAGCGCACCGTCCAAGAAGACGGGGACGATGAAGCCAACGTCCGGCTGGTGCGACGCGCCGTAGTAGGGGTGGTTGTGGATCACCACGTCGCCGGGCTGCCAGTGGAGGCCAAGCTCGTCAAAGCGCCGGTTGATGCCCCGCACGTAGCCGGGTATCGGCCCAGACTGCAGCGGCGTGGATTGCGCAGATTCGCAGAGCTGCCGCGCCTCGGCATCGCACAGGCAGCACCCGAAGTCCTCAGACTCGCGGATGATCGACGAGTACGACATGCGCGCGAGCTTGTGGCCCATCTCAACGGCGATGGCGTCGAGCGCGCCGGCGATGACGGCGGTGGTGATCGGGTCGACGCGGGTGGGTGGGGTGCTCATGCGTCCTCCTCGCGGGTCAGGATTAGGTTGCCAGCGGCGTCTGCGCACGCGGTCCAGCCCGGCGGCACGACCGTCGTGGTGTCGCGGTGGAGAATGATGGCCGGGCCACGGAACGGCTCGTCGAGCGGGAGCGCCGCGCGGTCGAGGAAGGGCGTCTGGCGTGCTGTGAGGCCATCGGCACCAGCGAAGGTGACGGCCTGCTCGGCAACGCGGGCGTCGGCCAGCGTGCCCGTCGTGACGGGTAGCGAGTCCACGGTTGGGCGGCGTCCGATCGCCGTCACGCGGGCGTTGACGATCTCGATCGGATCGGCATGGGCCTTGCCATACTCGCGCTGGTGCAGGTCGTGGAAGCGGTCGAGCCCTTCCGCGCTGAAGCGCCCAGCGTCGAGGCTGAGCCGCAGCTCGTAGCCCTGGCCGACGTAGCGGCAGTCGAGGGCGCGCAGCACCCGAATGTCGGCAGCGGGCACGCCATCGGCGTGGAGCCAGCCACGCAGGCGCGACTCGAGCTCGTCCAGCTCGCGATTGACGCGATCCTCGTCGACGGCGCCCTGGACCATGAACACGGTGCGCATCTGGTCGTACTTGAGGTCGCTCGTCAGCAGGCCGTTGGCGGAGGTGATGCCCGGGTAGGGCGGCACGAGGACCTCGGGCACGTTGAGGAGCTCCGCTACCTCGGCCGCATGGAGCGGCCCAGCGCCGCCGAAGGCGACGAGCGTGAAGTCACGCGGGTCGTGCCCCTTCTCGATGGTGCGTGAGCGGATCGCACGCGCCATGTTCGCGTTTGCGATCGTCAGGATGCCCTGCGCGGCCTCGTCGAGGCCAAGGCCGAGCTCTGCCGCGAGGGCGGAAACGACCGTCACGGCCGCCGCGCGGTCGAGCTGCATGCGTCCGCCCAGAAACCGATCGGCGTCGAGCCGGCCGAGCACCAGGTGCGCGTCGGAGATCGTTGGCTCGGTGCCGCCGTGGCCGTAGCAGGCGGGGCCGGGGCGGGCCTTGGCGCTGCGGGGACCGACGCGGAAGGCACCACCAGGGTCGACGAACGCCACCGAGCCTCCACCAGCGCCGATGGCGTGGACGTCGAGCATTGGCACGAGCAGCGGGTAGCCGCCGACCCACGTGTCGCGGGCCGACGCCTCGGCGATGCCGTCCTCGGTGACGATGCCGATATCGGCGGATGTGCCGCCCATGTCGAACGTGATCAGCCGGCGCCGCCCGGACAGCGCGCCGGCCCACTGGCCGCCGAGAATGCCGGCAGCGGGGCCAGAGAGGAGCAGCGTGACGGGCCGCTCGGCGGCCGCGCGGACGCTGGCGACGCCGCCGCTCGACATCATCACGTGCAGGTCCCCGTCGATGCCTTCGCCGTGCAGAGCCGAGTCGAGCCGGTCGAGGTAGCGCCCCGTCTTCGGCCCGACGAAGGCGCTCATCGCTGCGGTGGTGAACCGCTCAAACTCGCGAAACTGCGGCACGATCTCCGCGCTGGTCGTCACGAAGGCGTCGGGGAGCTCTTCGCGGACGAGCTCGGCTGCCCGCAGCTCGTGCGCTGGGTTGAGGTACGAGAAGAGGAAGCAGATGGCGACGGCCTCGACGCCGTCTGCGCGGAGCGCGCGGGCGGCGGCCCGCACCTCATCCTCGTCAAGCGGCACGAGGATCTCGCCGGTGGGAGGCACGGTGCGCTCCGTCACGACGTGCCGGTGCCTGCGCTTCGCGAAGGGCTTGGACTGCCACGGAATGTCCTGCAGCACGGAGTAGTGCTGCGGGCGCTGGTGCCGACCGATGTGGGAGATGTCGCGGAACCCGCGGGTGGTGATCATGCCAACGGTCGCGCCGTCGAACTCAAGCACGGCGTTCGTGGCGATCGTCGTGCCATGAAACACCCCCGTGATCTCCGCTGGCGCGAGACCGGCCATGGCGCATAGCTCCGTCAGCCCGGCGATCATGGCGCGCTCCGGCTCGCCCGGCGTCGAGGGCACCTTGTGGACGTGCACGGCCCCCGAGACCGTGTCGTACAGCATCAGATCGGTGAACGTGCCGCCGATGTCGACGCCAACGACGCGGGTCATGCCACACCGCCCTGGGTGCGCGCATAGGCCGCCACGAGGCCGGCGGGGCAGCCCACGAGCTGCTTTGGCTCGGGGCGCTGAAACGCCTTGGCCTTGGAGGTGGTGACGCCATAGGCATGGAGCCCCTCAAGCAGCTTCACTGCACAGGGGACGCCATCAAGGACGGGCACGCCGAGCACCTCCTGCATCGCCTTGTCGATCGGCCCAAGGCCGGCGCAGCCAAGCAGAATCGCCTCGGCTCCATCCTCGTCGATTGCGAGGCGCGCGTGCTCAACGATCAGACGCTTCGTGCGCTCAATGTCCTGCTCGATCTCGAGGACGCTGAGCGGCGTGCAGCGGATCGACGCGCAGCGGCCGTCGAGCCCCGCCCGGTGGACCGCCTCGGCGAGGAACGGCTCGACGCGCGGGATGACGGTCACGATCGACCAGCGGTGCGCGACGAGGCTCGCCATGTGCATCGCGGCCTCGGCGATGCCGACGACGGGCACCTCGCTGACCTCCCGACACGCGTACAGCCCTGGGTCACCAAAGCAGGCGATCGCGTAGCCGTCGTACTGGCCCTGCGTGCTCGCCACGGTCTCGAGCGTGTGGTACGCGGCGATCGCCTCGTCGGCGAAGCCTTCGATCGAGCGGGGGCCGCCGCTTGGGCTGATGCAGTCGACCTCGGTCGTCGGCGCGGCGACGGCTCGAGCGGCAGCACCGATCTCAGCCGTCATCGCCTGGGTCGTATTCGGGTTGATGACGAGCAGGCGCATTAGAGCCCGAACCTCCTCGCGGCGCTGTCGCCGCCATCGAATTGGATCAGCGTGCACTCGGCGAGGCACTCGGCGTCGTGGCCGGGCGGCAGCACGAAGGCCTGCCCCTCCTCCACGAGCACCTCGCCGCCGTCGGGCCACCAGACCCGGAGACGACCTGAGGCGCAGTAGCCGACGTGCGTGTCACCGCAGGGCTCTGGCTCGAAGTCCCTGCTGTGCAGCCAGCCGGTTGGATAGACCGCCCGGGTCACCGGCACCTCACCAAGGTGCACCACGTCCTTGCGCACGCCGGCCACCACGAGCGACTGGTCGGCGTGATCGAATGAGCGCGCGAGCGCGTGCGACGAGTCGAGCGGCACGGGCATCAGGCGGGTGGTGCGGTCGCGGACATGTCGCGAATCACGGTCACGACGCGCGGCACCATCGCGTCGAGGATCCGCTGCCCGAGCTCGGGCGTGGCGCGCCGGGCATCGCCGACGACGCCAGACTCGGAGATGTCACGCAGCATGTCCATGGGTACCGTCACGCCGGGGCCCTTGTGCAGGAGGTTGTACTTGCCAAGCGACGTCCAGGTGTGGCCGGCGTCCTTGACGGCTGCACCGCGGTCCCACGCGTCAATCGTCGCCTTCTCCATCAGCACGCGCTGCCCAACGGCAAGCGCGAGCGACGTCTCGGCCTCCTCAGCGTGCACGCCGGGGCCCTCAACCGTGCCGATCACGTCGCCGGCGAGCTCCCACCACTGCAGCAGGAAGACGCGCCGACCGGTCGTCTCCAGGTAGTGGTTGACGGCCACCGTCAGCGCTGCGACGTTGCCGCCATGCCCGTTGACGGCGATGATGTTGCGCAGGCCGTGATGATGCAGCGACTCGCAGACCTCGTTGAAGACCTGCAGAAACGTGGTCGTGGAGAGGCGCATTGAGCCGGGATACTGCATGTGGTACCAGGACAGCGTGATGTTGAGCGTGGGGGCGATCAGCACCCGCAGGCCGTCCGCCTCGGCGGCTGCGGCTGCGCGCTCTGCGATGCCCCGGGCAATGATGCAGTCCGTATCGAGCGGCATGTGCGGTCCGTGCTGCTCGGTCGTGCCGATTGGCAGCAGGACTGCGTCCACGCCGGCCGCGAGCACGTCCTCGACCTCCCGCCACGTCATGTGCTCCATGTAGTGGTCGGTCATGGCTAGCCGACCTCGGCGATCGCGCGGACGGGGGAGCCGGTGCCCTTGACCCACTTCAGCGGGAAGCCAGAGAAGCCGAACTCGCCCTTGCCGACGAGCTGCTCAAGGTTGCAGAGCCACTCGTAGTGAACGAGGCCGCGGTCTCGACAGACGCGGTGGGAGGGGAAGCCCTTGGTGCCGGCCTTGTCTGTCGATGGCCCCTCAACGCCGTGGACCTTGGAGCCGCGGTCCGCGAGCCAGTGCGTCGCGGCAGCCGTCAGGCCCGCGTTCGACGTGCAGGCCGACGTGTTCGGCCAGTGTCGCGCGTGCAGCCCGGTGTGCATCAGCACGATGTGGTCGGCGATCGTCACGCCAGCCTTCTGCTCGGCTGCCTCGAGGTCGGCGACGTCGATGTCGCCAAGGTCGGGAATGTGCGTCAGGTCGAGGCAGACGCCCGTCCCGCGGAACCACTCCAGCGGGCACTCGTCGATCGAGCTTCCGCCGGCACCGAAGTGGATGGGGGCGTCGACGTGCGTGCCGACGTGCTCCAGCATCGAGATGTAGTTGACGGCGTACGTGAAGGGGTCGCCCTCCTCGCCGAGCCCGGCCGCCTTGGCCTGCTCGTGATCGACGTACGGCAGGATGATCGGCGACGGAAACAGGGCATGTGCTGGCATGCCGTTCTCGATGCCGACGCTGAGGTCGATTAGCTGGCCCATTTGACGCTCCGATCGGTGGGGGGGAGTGGCGCTGCGTGCGTTGCTCGCCGTGCTCGTGCCGTGGACGATGCCGCTCATGCCGCTCATGCCGCTCATGCCGTCACCGGCCGCCCTGTGAGCGTCGCCTCCCAGGCGAGGGCGGCGGCGAGGACGGTGGTGTCGTCGCGCCCAGAGATCATGAGGCCGTCGCGGGTCGTGCACGACGGCCAGCCGAGGTGGTTGAAGGCGCGCGTGTACGGGGTCATCTGCAGCCGCAGCTCGAACGTCTCTGGCTCGTCGACGGGCGGCAGGGGGCAGGGGATGGTCGGATTGATCAGGATGTCGTGGCTCAGCTCGAGCTCGCAGAGCGCTCGATAACCCTCAAGGTCACGTTCAGCCTGAAGGTACGCATGGGCCGTGATATTGAGGCCCAGCGTCAGCTTTGCCTGCAGATCGGGCGAGTACTCGTCCCACCGCTCGGCGATCAGCTCGCGATGCGTGTCGGCGGCCTGCGCAGCGAAGATGGGGAACAGGTGGCTGTAATCCGGTAGCTCCGCCTCCTCCACGTGGGCGCCGAGCGCTGCCATCGCAGCCGCGGCGGGCGTCGAGTGGAGGACGCCGACGCGGAGGCCAGCCAGCCGAGGCGTGGGTCGCTCCAGCACGCCGAGGATCTCGAGCGCGAGGACGCACTCCTCCATCGACCGCGCCATTGGGCCGACGTGGTCCATCTCGGGAATCATTGGGTAGCAGCCGTCATCGGAGATGAGCCCCCACGAGCCCTTGTAGCCCGAGATGCCACACGCTGCCGCAGGAATCCGGATCGAGCCGCCCGTATCCGTGCCGAGCGCGAGCGCGGCGAGCCCGCCAGCGAGCGCCGATCCCGCCCCGCCCGACGAGCCGCCAGCGATCCGGCCCGGGTGCCGCGGGTTCTGGGCGAAGCCGTAGTGCGCGTTTTGCGTGGTCACGCCCCACGCGAACTCGCTGAGGTTCGTCTTGCCGACGATAATCGCGCCTGCGTCCACGAGCCGCTGCACGGGGAGGGCAGTCGACTGCGGCACGCGGTCGCGAAAGTGCGCAGAGCCGATGGTGGTGCGAATGCCCGCAGTGTCGAAGATGTCCTTTGGCGCAAACGGGACGCCAGCCAACGGTCCCGTGCGGCGATGCTCCGGCAGGCTGCGCGCATCGGCCATTGCCTGGTCAGCGCAGACGGTGATGAAGGCGTTGAGGTCCGCTCGCTGCTCGATCCGGGCGAGATGGTGTGCGGTGACCTCCTCGGCGGACACGTCACCGTCGCGGACGGCCGCGGCGATCTCGAAGCAGCTCCAGTCGTGGAGGGGAGCGTCTGGGACCGTGCTCACGCCACGTGCTCCTCGGTGTCGACCGTCGGCAGCGGCAGGGCCTCCGCCTTCGGGTGGTTGACGACGGCTACGCCGATGATGGTGATGCCCATGCCGATCATGGTGATCGCGCCGGGGATGTTGCCGCGCAGGATCTCAATGACGCCTGCCACGACGGGCGGCAGGAACGACCACGCCATCACGCGCCCGCTCGACCAGCGGGCCAGCGCAACGAAGAAGCAGACGTAGGCGATCAGCTGGCAGCCGATGCCGAGGAAGGCAAGCGATGCCCAGAGCCCTGGTGCGCTCCAGTCGGTCGTGCTCGGATCGCCGTTGAGGAGCGTGAACGGGATCACGAAGACGGCGCCGCAGAGGAACTGCGCGGTCGTGAAGCCCCAGAGGTCCGTCTCGATCTTCTTCAGGCTCATCCAACGCACGAACACGCTGGAGGCCGCGTACCCAATCGCGCCGATCATCACGGCGACTACGCCGAAGATGAAGTCGCTGCCGCT
>CAMDVX010000081.1 GCA_945877865.1 Bifidobacterium breve
CATCTGCACGTCGGCAAATGGGTAACTCGCACGCTGTGGGCAGATGTCCGATTGGGGTCTGGCCCCTTTCGGACACGCTGTCCGTTTGGGGTCTGGCCCCTTTCGGACACGCTGTCCGTTTGGGGTCTGGCCCCTTTCGGACAAACGAAACCGCTCGCACCGTCCGCTGGTCGCTTCCACGTGACGCAGGCCCGCGCGGTCTCGCTAGCACCAGTCCGCTACGCGCTTCCACGTGACGCGGGCCCGCGCGGTCTCGCTAGCAGCAGTTCGCTGGTCGCTTCCACGTGACGCGGGCCCGCGCGGTCTCGCTAGCAGCAGTTCGGCCCGTGCCAGTCGTGCATGTGGTTGCGCACGCGGTCGGGGATGACCTCAGCGGGGTAGTACTTGGCGTAGAAGTCGAGGTCGAGGTGCTGCGCCTGGTACCAGACCGTCATCAGCATCGGGTCGATCGTCGCGGGGAAGCGACCGTACGTCTCCCAGATGTAGTTGCACATGACCTTCGTTGCGGCGATCGCCTCGTCGCCTGGGCGCGGCATCTGGTCGATCACCTGGCGGTTCGTCCACGGAATCGCGCGGGACTCGTCGCTGAACAGGCCGTGCTTGCCCCAGCGGATGTCAACGACGCTGTCGACTGCCGCATCCATGCTCTTGAAGAACGGGGGGATCGCGCCCTCGAGGATGCCGGGCAGGCCGACGGGGATGGATTCGCCTGCGCCAAGCGGAGCATCATCGGGTATCTGGTGCATCGTGAAGCCGAGCGAGCCGCACGGACCCGAGCCACCGATCTCGTGCCAGTAGCGCTCACCACCCATGGTGACGCGGCCCTTGCCCCCGCTGAAGGGGTGGCCGCCGAGGCCCATCGCCTGCGTGGCGTGCATCAGGTTGCCGACCATTAGCCCCTGCTCGACGCCGTTGGCATCGACCATCTGCCAGCGCTCGAACTCGTAGAAGTCGACGGCGTGCGTCGGATCGAGGAGCCCGGTCTTGACGAACTCGCGGAGCGGGTCGTTGCCGAGCGCCGTATCAATCAGGTAGTAGCCGTGCGGGCGGTCGAAGTACAGCAGCATCGCGGAGATGCACTGCCGCGTAATGTCGGTGATCGGCATAAACAGCGTCGTGCCGTCGGAGTTCGGGATGCGGTGGTTGAAGGCGAACAGGTTCGGCCGGTCCTTGGGGATCAGCAGTCGCTTGTCGGCTAGCTTGACCGCTTGGCGGTACAACGCGTTTGGTGCCTCGGGGTCGGCGAGCTGGTTGTGTCGCTCGGGGCGCACGTCGCGCTGCGGTAGTGCGAAGACGCCGTCGTCGTTCGTCCAGAACAGCTCGACGTTGTGGTTGGCAAGCGGGGACGGATACGTGCGGCCGGTAAACGAGCCGATCTTGTCGCCGCTCGTCGAGTGACCGTGCTCGTCGAGGAACGGCCACTCCTCCGTGGCGAGGCCAGAGATGCCGGTGGCGGCAGCGACGAGGATCGCCTCCTCTTCGTAGCCGAGGGGGATCGCATCCTTCTCCGACTTGTACGCCAGCGGCCCCGTCAGCTCGGCGCCGAGGGCAAAGCGTCGCGACCGGCGCGTAAAGATCGACTCGAGGACGGGAAACGCACGCGCCGCCGCGAGGGCGTCTGGGTGCACGGCGGGGCGTGGCACGAGCTGCTTCGGTTGGGCGGCAGTCTTGGGGTCTTCGGTGGTGGCCATGCAGGCTCCTCGGGTTAGACGATCTTGAGATAGCGGTCGTAGTCCCACTGCGTGACCGCGGTGGTGAAGGCGCTCCATTCGCGCTCGGAGATCACGCAGAGATCGTTGACGGCGTCTGCGCCGAGCAGATCCACGATGACGGTGTCGGAGCGGATCGCTCGGACAGCGTCGATCAGCGTCGTTGGCAGAAGCTCGCCCTGCTCGTACAGATTGCCCGTGCCGAAGGCGCCGGGGTCGCCCTGCTCCTCCAGCCCAGCGCAGACGGCGGCAAGCAGGCAGGCGGTCGCCCAGTACGGGTTGGCGTCCGAGGCGCCGGTGCGCAGCTCGATGCGCGTCGAGCTCGGCGACTCCAGCAAGGAGCGCACGGAGCACGTGCGGTTGTCGCGGCCCCACGTGGCGGTCGTCGGGGCGAAGCTGTTCGCCTCGAAGCGCTTGTAGCTGTTGACGGTTGGTGCACCGGGCAGCGTGATGCCCGGCAGGTGCTTGAGCAGCCCAGCGATGACGTGCTTCGCGATGGCCGTCTCGGAGCCGTCCTCGGGCGCAAAGACCGGCGTGCCGTCGCGCCAGAGCGAGACGTGGAGGTGCATGGAGCAGCCGGACTGGCCGTTGAAGGGCTTCGCCATGAACGTCGCGACCATGTCCTGCCGTCGCGCCAGCTCGCGGATGCCGTACTTGAGGCGGAAGGCCTGGTCGGCCGCCGCCACGGGATCGGCGTGGTTGAGGTTGACCTCGCACTGGGCCGGGCCGTACTCCACGTTTGAGCCCTCGACCTCCACGAAGCCGTTGAGGCCGTGGAGCAGGTCGTCGAAGCAGGGGTCGAGCTCGTTGGCCTTCGCGAGCGAGTAGCACTGGATGCCCGTGGCCTGCGGCTGGGCCGCATCGTCGACGAGGTAGAACTCCAGCTCCGCACCAATCTTCGCGGTGTAGCCCAGCTCGGCGAGGCGGGCCACGACGCGCTGCAGGACGGTCCGCGGTGAGGTGCGGATTGCGACGCCGTGATCATTGACGAGGTTTCCGGTGACGAGGGCGGTGCCGTCCTTCCAGGGCACGCGCCTCGCGGTCGCGAGATCGGGGATGAGAAACATGTCGGGGTAGCCGCTGAACCAGCCCGTCAGCTTGCAGCCGTCCAGCACATCGCCCTCGTAGTCCCACGAGAGCGCCGCGTCGGAGAAGGCAATGCCCTTCTCCAGCCGAGCGACGAAGATGGCGGCGGGAATGCGCTTGCCGCGGGGATAGCCCTGATGGTCCGCCCACGCGACCTCGACCTCCTTGATCTCTCCTGCCGTGATTAGGCCGAGCAGATCGATAGCACCAGCGCTCATTGTGTTCTCCTTGTCGGTCCCGCTCCCGCGGGAATCCTACGACACCGAAGGTATCGACTGGTCACGGGGCCACGATCCGCACGGGCATCGTCTTGAGCGCGTTCGCGAAGTTGGTGCGCATCCGCGTCGTCGGTCCCGTCGTCTCGAACCGGAGCTCACGATCGAGCACGGCGGTCAGCAGCGTCTCGATCTGCATGCGGGCGAGGAACGCGCCGAGGCAGTAGTGGGGGCCGCCGCCGCCGAAGACGAGCTGGGCGGAGGCGTCGCGAGTGATGTCGAAGCGCAGCGGGTCGGGAAAGACCGCCTCGTCGAAGTTGCCACTGACGTAGTAGAGGACGACCTTGTCGCCCTTGGCGATGCGGGTGCCACGCACCTCGGTGTCGATCATCGCGGTGCGACGGAAGCAGTAGATCGGCGTTGCCCACCGCAGGATCTCCTCGACGGCGCTCTTCATCAGCGAGCGATCACGCTGGAGCAGGTCGAGCTGCTCGGGGTGCTCGATCAGGGCGAGCATGCCGCTGGCGAGGGAGTTGCGCGTCGTCTCGTTGCCGGCAAAGATGAGCAGCTGGCAGAAGTTGACGAGCTCGGAATCGGTTAGGTGGTCGCCCTCCCACTCCGCCTGCACGAGCCGGGTGATCAGATCGTCCTGTGGGGCCTCGCGCCGGGTCGCGCAGAGGTCGCGCGTGTAGTCGAACAGGTCGAGCGCGGCGGGGCTACGGAACGGCAGGTGGTGGGGCTCAAAGCCCCGGGCTCGCGCTCGCTCGTAGGCCTCGGGCGGCGGTGCGAGGTCGGGGTCGTCGATGGCGACGAGCTGGTTGGCGAGCCGTGCGAGGTAGTCGGCGTCGGCCTCGGGCGCACCAAACACGCTGACGAACACGCGGATCGGCATCAGCTCGCAGACGTCGCCGACCCAGTCGAACGAGCCGGCAGCCTCGGCCTGATCGAGCAGCCGGTGAGCGATGCGCTGCGCGTGGTCGCGGTACTCGTCAACGGTCCGGGGCGTGAACAGCGGGCTAACGATGCGACGCAGCCGGGTGTGGTCGGGTGGGTCCGTCTCGATCATCGAGCGCCGCATGTCCATCGACTCGCGGTCGATCTCCTCGTAGTAGATAAACCGCTCGGCCGAGGAGAAGGTCTTCGGGTCGCGTGAGATCGCGACGACGTCTGCATGCTTCGTGATGGCCCAGAAGCCCGGGTCCGGTGCAGCCTCGGGGTGCCAGTGGACGGGGTCGTGCTCGCGCAGCAGACGGAACGACTCGTGCGGGACGCCGGCGAGGTAGACGTCCGGGCTCTTCACATCAAGCTGGGTGAGGTCTGGAGCCATGGCGGAATGCTAGCGGGCCGATGGCACGAGCCCGCGTTCGCTGCTGGAGGGGTGCGGTGCGCCTATGATCGCGCCGTGGACCGGTCTCGCATCCTCGTCGTCGCGGCGACGGTCATCGAGCTCGAATGGGTCGTCGGCGTGGAGTCGCTGGCCGTCGGCGTCGGGCCGGTCGAGGCCGCCCTTGGCACCGCCCGCAGGCTGGCCGTGGATCCGCCCGCGCTCGTCCTCCACGTCGGCATTGCCGGCGCCAAGACCGCCAGCGGCATCGCGATTGGGGAGGTCGTGATCGGCACCGAGAGCCGCTACACCGATCTGAATGCTGAGTTTCCAGGCCTCGTCAAGGTCTGCCAACCCGCTGCCGACCTGCTCGCGCAGGTTGCTGCGTTGCTGCCGGACGCGCGGCGTCTGCCGATCGCGACGACCGCCTTCGTCGGCGGCGGAGCCTGCGACGTGGAGGCGATGGAGGGCTTCAGCGTCCTGCGGGCCGCGGCTCGGGCAGGCATCCCCGCAGTTGAGGTGCGCACCATCTCAAACATGGTCGAGGAGCAGGATCGCCGCCGCTGGGACTTCAGAGCCGGGCTGGAGCGGATTGCCGACGTGGGTCGGCTGCTCGTGGCGGAGCTCTAGGAGTCGGTCTGCTTCGGCGGCGTGGCAGGCGTCGAGCTGGACTCGCTGGACTTCGAGCCGCCCGAGTCGGACTTCGACTCGCTGCCGCCGCTGCTGCTGCCGCCCTCGCCCTTCGGCTCCGTAGCGGGCTTCTTGCCGCCCTTGCCGTAGTCGGTCGAGTAGAAGCCCGAGCCTTTGTAGTGGATCGAGGGCGCGAAGAGGATGCGCTCGACCTTCTTACCGCAGGTCGGGCACTTCTTCAACGGCTCGTCCGTCATTTTCTGGAAGGCCTCGGTGATGTGATCAGCCGGGCACCGGTATTCGTACGTCGGCACGCAGTGCACTATAGCGGGGCGGAGCGAATTGGCTGGCACTCTCCCGCTACCAGTGCCAGAGAGTCGGCCCGGCTACGATGCCAGCAGCGTGCGGATCGCCATCGTCACCGATTATTACTACCCGCATCTCGGCGGGATCACCGAGCACGTCCACGGTCAGGCCACGGAGCTGACGCGGCGCGGTCACGACGTGACCGTCGTGACGGGCAACGTGTTTCGTCCCCCGGCGATCGTCGATGGTGAGATCCGACCCGAGGACGACGTGCCGTTCGAGATCGTCCGGGTCGGCGCCGCCCTGCCCGGCTACGGCAACGCCTCCCAGACGTATCACGTGATCGACCCGCTGCTGCGCCGCCGGCTGCGAAAGATCTTTCGGGAGCGAGCGGTCGACGTGGTCCACGTCCACTCGCCGTACAGCCCGATCCTGCCGATGGTCGGGGTCCTGGCGGCACCCAAGACGGCCGTCACCGTTGGCACGTTCCACTCGGTGTTTCCTCGCAGCCTCGCCTTCGACGTGTTCGCGCCGCTGATGCGCACCGTGATCGGGCGGCTCGACGGCAAGCTCGTGGTCAGCGAGGCGTGCATCGGATCGCTGGCGCCGTACCTCCCGTACGACTACACGGTGATCCCGAACGGCATCGACGATCGGCGCTTCTCGCCGGAGGCCGACCCGATCGAGGAGCTGCGGGATGGTCGCATCAACATCCTCTTCCTCGGCCGCTTCGACCCGCGCAACGGGCTCGACACGATGATCGGCGCCTTCACCAAGGTTCGCCGCCAGCTCGGGCCAGAGGCAGTGCGGCTGATCGTCGTCGGCGACGGTCCGCTGCGCGCTCACTATCAGCGGCAGGTCCCGGACGACGTTGCGGCTGACGTGCACTGGGCCGGACGCGTCAACTGGAACCGGCCGCGCTACTACGCAACCGCTGATATCCACTGCACCCCCTGTCAGCGCGCCTCGTTTGGGATGGTGCTGCTGGAGGCGATGAGCTGTGGCCGCCCGGTCGTGGCCAGCCGCATCTCGGGCTTCCAGCTGCTGATGGAGCACGGCCGCCAGGGCCTGCTGATCTCGCCGGCGGAGAACGTCGACCGGTTTGCAGAGTCGCTGACGTACCTGATCGAGCGGCCTGAGGAGCGCGAGCGGATGGGTCGGGAGGGGCGTAAGACCGCCGTCGGCGAGTACGCCTGGACGAAGGTGGCGGCACGGCTGGAGGAGCATTACCTGCAGCTGCTTGAGCGCGGTCCTGGCCGGTGACGAAGCGGCAGACGATCGCCCGGGCGTTCATGATCGGGCTCGGCGTCGTGGTGCTGGTGATCGTGGCTGACGGGGTGCTGGTCCGAGTCCACCTCACGTGGCTCGCGTGGGTCGTCGACGTGACGGCGCTGCTGCTCCTGACGATCGGAGCGTGGGGCGTGTTCGGCGCCAGCTCGCCGCTGTTTGGTGGCGTCGTTGACGGCGCACGGATCGTGCGGCCGGTCGTTGCGCTGACCTTCGACGACGGCCCGTCGCCCGACACGACGCCGCGGATCCTCGAAACCCTGCGCCGTGAGGGCGTTCACGCCACGTTCTTCGTGCTCGGCCGGCACGCCGAGCAGTACCCCGAGCTCGTCGAGCAGATCGTCCGCGATGGTCACGAGCTTGGAAACCACGGGTACGACCACCGCATCCTCGCCTTTGCGGGGCCGGCAGAGGTGCATCGCCAGCTGCATCGAACCGAGCAGGTCATCAGCCGGGCCGGTGGGCCGCCGACGCGCGTCTTTCGGGCGCCGCACGGCTTTCGCAGCCCGTTCGTCTCGAGCACGGCGCGCCGCCTTGGCTACCTGACGTGCGCGTGGTCGGCCGGCGTCTTCGACACGGCCAAGCCGGGTGCGTCGGTCATCGTGGACCGCTCGGCGCGCGCGCTCAAGCCCGGAGCGGTCCTGCTGCTGCATGACGCGGACGGCTGGGGGGATGACGACCGCTCCCAGACCGCCGAGGCGCTGCCAGCCATCATCGACGAGGCACGGCGGCGAGGGCTGCGGATGGTGACGATGAGCGAGATCGCTGCTCTCGGCCCGCCGAAGCCCGTGTCATGGCGTCGCCTCGCGATCGTCTCGGCTGCGATCGTTGCGGTCGCCACGCTCGCGCTCGCCCGCGTGGACCGTGGTCAGATCGCATCGATCGTCGACACGTTTCGCAGCCTGAGCATTCCGCTCGTGATCCTGTCGCTGATCGCGAACTTCATCTCCGTGGCGTTCAAGGCGGTCATCTGGAAGTCCGCGCTCGACTCTGTCCCTGGCGTGCGGGCGCCGTACCGCGCGGTCGTGCCCTCGATCTTCATTGGCTTCCTG
>CAMDVX010000082.1 GCA_945877865.1 Bifidobacterium breve
ATAGGCGCGCGTTAGACGCGAAACGCAACCACGCGGACACCATGGGCCCGGGCCCAGAATGTCCACAGGCGCGCGTTAGACGCGAAACGCAACCACGCGGACACCATGGGCCCGGGCCCAGAATGTCCACAGGCGCACGTTAGACGCGAAACGCAACCACGCGGACACCATGGGCCCGGGCCCAGAATGTCCGCCGGTCGTGGCGAATTGCGGCAGAACCTCGCGCCGCGGCAGGACGCAGCGCGAAGGGTCGTGCATGCCTGAGTTACCCGAAGCCGAAAAGGCACGCCGGACGCTGGAGCGCCTCTGCGTCGGTCTGCGCATTGTTCACGTCGAGGACGGCGACGAGTGGGTCTGCCGCCCACACGAGCCGGGCGAGCTCGATAGCGCGCTGCGCGGATCAATCGTGACCGCGGCCGGACGCCACGGCAAGTTTCTCTGGCTCGAAACCGACAGTGGACACGAGCTCGGCCTGCACCTCGGCATGGGCGGCTCAATTCGCAGCGCACCCAAGCCCTCGCCGCGCTGCTGGGATCGCATCGCCATCATCTTTGACGACGGGTCGCGCGTCGCCCTCCGCGACAAGCGGCGGTTGTCACGCGCGCACCTCGGCGCCGGCATCGACAAGCTCGGACCCGACGCCTTGACGATTACTCCACGAGCCTTCCGCAAGCGGGTCGGCGCGGGCCGCGCGCCGATTAAGGCTCGCCTGCTCGACCAGTCCGTGCTCGCCGGTGTGGGCAACCTGCTCGCCGACGAGGCGCTGTTCGACGCGATGATCAATCCCCGACAGCCCGCGGGGACGCTGTCGACAGACGCGCTCGACCAGCTGCGGGCGTCTCTGCGGCTCGCCCTGCGCGAAGCTCTGACGCCGAAGGGTGGCTCGGGTCGAGGCCGCTTCGCGCGGGCTCGCCGTGGCCGCCAGTGCCCTCGTTGCGGCTGCGAGCTCGAGCGCGCCACCGTCGGTGGGCGCACAACGTACTGGTGCCCCAACGAGCAGGTCATCACGGAGACCTCATAGCTCGCCTCGTGTGGATCCAAGGCACGCAGCTATCGCTGCGTAACAGCGCCCTCGCCGCCGCCGATCGTAGCCACGACCGCGTCGTGCTGATCGAATCGCTCCCGCACGTCCTGCGCGGACGTCTGCACCGCCACAAGGTCACGCTGGTTTTGACTGCCATGCGGCACTTCGCCGAGCAGCTGCGCGCCGACGGCTGGCAGGTCGACGAGTTTCGTCTCGAGCACGAGCTCGGATTCGCCGACGCCCTCAAGCGTGCGGTGACCAACCACGGTGCCTCCGAGGTGCTCGTGATGGAGCTACCCGGGTGGCACGCACAGGCCAACCTTCCTCGGCTCGCGGAGACGATCGGCTGCCCGATCCAGACCACTCTCGACTCGCACTTTCTCTGTGGTCGCGAGCAGTTTGCCGAGTGGGCAGGAGCGCGACGTCGGCTGCGGATGCAGGACTTTTACGCGTGGATGCGCCGACAGCACGACGTGCTGCTGGACGACGGTGAGCCGTGCGGCGGCAAGTGGTCGTTCGATCCCGACAACCGCAAGACCTTCGCCGCCTGGCGTCGCAGCGACGAGCGCGCGCGACCGACCCCGCCACCACCAATCGATCACGACGACGCGGTGCTCGTAGCCGTGCAGGCCGACATCGATCGACACGCCCCGGGCCAACCTGGTCGAGCCGAGGACTTCTGGCTCCCCACCACGCGAGCCGAGAGCCTGAGGTGGCTGACGGACTTTGTCGAGCACCGCCTCGCAGGCTTCGGCCCGTTCGAGGATGTCAGCGATCCTGACGATCCGTGGCTGCGGCACGCGACCCTCTCGCCGCTGCTCAACATCGGTCTGCTCGAGCCGCGCGAATGCATCGCTGCGGCCGAGGCAGCCTATCGGGCCGGTGCTGCACCGCTGGCCTCCGTCGAGGGCTTCATTCGGCAGGTCCTCGGCTGGCGCGAGTACGTCAACGGCGTCTACTGGCGCGAGCTGCCGAGCTACGCAGCCCTCAACGAGCTCGATGCGCACGCCCCCGTGCCCCCGGCCCTCACGGGAGCGGCGACGACCGACCTCGCCTGTGTCCAGCACGTCGCCGACGTGGTCGAGCGCTACGCGTGGACGCATCACATCGATCGTCTGATGATCGCGGGCAATCTGATGCTCCTGCTCGGCACGGAGCCACAGGCCGCTAACGCCTGGTTTCGCGAGCGCTTCGCCGACGGCTACGACTGGGTGATGCAAGCGAACGTCACCGGCATGAGCCTGCATGCCGATGGTGGTCTGATGGCGACGAAACCGTACGCGGCCGGTGGCGCGTACCTCAAGCGCATGACCGGGCACTGCAGCGGCTGTCGCTTCGATCCGCGCCAGCGCACCGGCGATGACGCCTGTCCCTTTACCACGCTCTACTGGGATTTCACCGCCCGCCACCACGCGCGCTTGGCCGCGAACCCGCGCACTGCGCAGGCTGCCCGGGGCTGGGAGCGATTCGCAGCCGAGGAGCAGGCACGGATTCGCGCTCGGGCCGCAACGGTCGCAGAGGCAATCAGCACCGGCACGCTCTGAGAGGAGGCGTATGCTGCCTGCGTGCACCGCTCGCTCCAAGGCCGACTGCTCGTCGCGGCGCCGACGCTCGGCGATCCGAACTTCGCTGGTGCAGTCGTGCTGATCGCCGAGCACAGCACAGAGGGCGCCATGGGCCTCGTCCTCAATCGACCGCTGGAGGTGACCGTCGCAGCGGCCGTGCCGGTGCTGAGCTGCTTCGTCACCGACGAGGCAAGCGTGTTTGCCGGTGGCCCAGTGCAACCGGAGGCGGTGATGGCGCTCGGCGACTTCGTCGATAGCGACGAGGCCGCTGCCATCGCCTTCGCCAACGTGGGCTTTCTCCCCGCCGACGCCGACGTCTCGCTCCACCGGCAGAGCGTCGTCCGTGCCCGCGTCTTCGCCGGCTACGCGGGCTGGGGGGCAGGCCAGTTGGACGACGAGCTCGCCGAGGAGGCGTGGTTCGAGGTTGCTGCCGAGAGCGACGACTGCTTCACCGACGACCCGGGACGGCTCTGGCGTACAGCGCTACGCAGACACGGTGGCCTCGTGGCGATGCTCGCGCTCCGGCCCGACGATCCGACGCTCAACTAGTGGCTACCACCACGCCGCCGCGGCGCATCTCGCAGTGGACGCTGCGGCTCGCAGCCGGCCAGGCCGCGACGAGCGCCGCGATTCCCCTCAACGCGAGCGTCGGTGCCGTCGCCACCGCACACCTCTCGGGGCACGACGGGATGGCCGGCACGAGCGTGGGGCTTGCCCTCCTGTCCAGCGTGGCCGCGCTGTGGGTCGCTGGCCGCGTCAGCGATCGCCACGGCCGCCTGCCTGTGCTGATGGCCGGGCTCGCGCTGCTGACCGTGGGTGCGCTCATCTGCGCGGCCTCGATCGTCCTAAAGTCCTATCCGCTGCTCATGATCGGCACGATCGTCTTCGGCTGCGGGCAGGGCCCGGCGATGATGCATCGAGCGGCGGCCGCCGATCTCTATCCCGTCGAGCAGCGCGCCCACGGGGTGGGGCTCGTGGTCTCGGCTGGTGCAATCGGGAGCATCATCGGCCCGCTGCTCGGCTCGGGGCTCGTGCTCGTCGCTGCTGCCCTCAGCCTCAACGAGAGCGCCGCACCGTGGTTCCTGGTGCCCATTACCGGGCTGACCGCGCTCGTCCTCGTGCGTGGCATCGCCGTCGACCCGCGCGACGTGGCCCGCCAGCTCGGCGACTACTTCCCGGGTGCCGTCGACGAGCCCGAGCACGGCGAGCCACGCACCCGGCGCGAGCTCTTGCAGCTCAGCCCCGCTCGCGCCGCGATCACCGCCGCGGCGCTCATCCAAGCCGCGATGGTCGGCGTGATGGGCGTCACCGCCGTCGTGCTGAACAAGCAGGGGATGGGGCCAGCGGTGATCGGCATCTTCATCTCCGCGCACTTCCTCGGCATGTTCGGGCTAGCCGCTCCGCTTGGACGGCTGGCCGACCGCGCAGGACGACGACGTGCGCTCCTCGCTGGCATCGCCGTCACCGGAGTCGGCGCCGTCGGCACGTCGCTGCTCGGCCACTCGCTGCTGATCCTGCCGTTCTTCTTTCTGCTCGGCCTCGGCTGGTGCGCCAGCTGGGTGGCCGGCACGACGATCCTCGCCGACGTCACCACGCCGCGGGAGCGCGGGCGTCTGACCGCCAGCAACGACCAGATCGTTGCGCTCTGCGGGGCCACCGCCGTGATCTCCGCAGGGTTCGTGCTTGAGCGCTTCGGCTTTCCCGCCGTAGGCATCTCGCTCGCGGCCATCCTGATGATCGCGCTCGTGCCGGTGCTGCGCCTGCGGGAGACGTCACCCGGCGTCTACGCGGAGTGAACGTCAGCGGCGCGTCACAAGGGGACCGTGCCAGAACCGCTGGGAGCCGACCATCTTCAAGGCGGCCTGCCATCGCTGCAGCTTCGAGACCACCATTTCGGCTCAGCTACCTAGCCGCTCACCAGCGACCGCAGGCGCGCCGCTCGGGTCACGCGACTAGTCGTACACTCTGCGCGGGCCGGTAGCTCGAAGGTCGAGCAGGAGACTTTTAATCTCTCGGTCAGGGTTCGATTCCCTGTCGGCCCATCACTCCGGCAGGCTACGCGAGCACGAGCACCTGATCGCCCTCGACGAAGGTGATCAGCCGTCCCTTGTGGGGGTTGACGACGACGCCGCCACCACCGAGGCCGCCCCCCTCCGTGCCCGAGGCACGGCGATAGCCGACGCAGACGTGCCCACGAACACGTGCCGCAGCCACGACATCGCGGAACGACTGCTCGGCACCGAGCGTGGCGTAGCGCTCCGCAGGGACGAGGACGAGCTCCACGCCGTCCTCATCGAAGAGGTCTTTGAAGACCGCACGCAGGTCGTGATTCTCGGAGAGCTGAGCCAGCAGGAGGCTGCTTAGCCGCTCGCTGACGACGAAGTCATCGGGGTTTGCGATCATCGCGAGCTCGACATCGCGCGTATCCAGCAGCTCGGTCACGAGCCGGACCCCCCGGTTCGGCGATCCATCAGCGTCAATCGCCTGCCGAACCTGCAGCAGCGTCAGCAGCGTCCGCGCGTCGCTCGCCGCGACATCGTCGCCGCGATAGCAGAGGATGATGATCTGGTCGTAGGCCGCACCGGCAAGCTGCTCCGCCAGGAGCTCGCCATCGACGGTGTCCATTTCCACCACCTCGATCGCAGTGTTGACAGCACCGATCAGCGCGGGCGTTTCATCAATCCGCGTGGGATCAACGAGGACGCGAATCTGCGACCCGGGTGAGACGTAGCGGTCGAGCTCGCTGAGCACCAGCGAGGTGATGGTGTTCCAGCCGATCACCAGCGTGTGCTCCACCTTCGGGGCCAGCGCGAGCTCCGAGGTCGTGGGGGCTGGCTGGCCCGTGATCACCTCGCCCGACAGGACGATCGTGTCGTCATCGGCGGAGATCGCGATCACCCGATCGCCATCCTCGAACACGCGGGCCATCGGCGGGCTCAGCGCGACCGTGCCATCGGCAGCTCGGACGCCGATCAGCGTCGACTGGTCGTACATCGTCAGGCAGTCGCCGAAGGTATGGCCCGTGAGGCTTGGGTCCGACTGGAAGTAGATCTCATCTCCATCGAAATCAAGCAGCTCCTGGAAGACGAGGCTAAGCCCCGACTGGCGGCAGACCTGCGCGGTGATCCGGGCGATGACCTCGCTGGACACGACCACGCCGATCCGTCCGTCCGTGGCTCGCTCAATCGCCCGAGCCGAATCCTGCTCGAAGAACTCGGCCGTCACCTGGAGCTTCGAGAGTCCTGGATCGAAGCGCATCAGCGCGAGCACCGTCTTGACGATCTGCGGATCACCCGTCGCCTCGTCGGCCAGCACGAGGATCGACTTCGCCTCGAGGGGCCGCACCAGCAGCAGGTCCTCGGCGTCCGACGGATCGCCCGACCGGCAGATGACACGCGTTCGCATCTGGCCACCGGCGCGGTAGCGGATCTCGTCCTCCATCTCGATCTTATCGCCAGGTGCGAGGATCACCACGCTCGGGTTGCGTTGGTTCGCGTTGGCGACCTCGAGCTCGCTGAGGATCTGATGCAGCTTCGGCGACCAGCCGAGGATCAGCGTGTGCCCCTGCTCGACGACGAGCGTGCGGCCCTTGCGGAGATCCTCGACGGTCCGATCGATGCCGCTGGTGATGAGGCCAATCAGCGTCGACACGATGAAGATGCCGACGATCGTGATGCTGAGGGCGATTAGGCGGAAGGTCCAGCCCTGATCGCCTCCCATCGTGCCCGGATCCATGGTCCGCAGCAGGCTGAGCCAGACGCCTTCGAGGAAGGATGTTCTGCCCTCACCGCTCGTGCTGATACCAAGCACGATAATCAGGAGGCCCGCGATCATCACGAAGAGCAGCGTGATGATCGCGAGCCAGCCGATCACCCCGACCGTGCCGCGCGCGAGCGTGGCATCGAAGCGATAGCGGATTCGCTGACGGACGGAGACGGGCTGGTCGGAGAGCATGCTTAGAAGATCTTCCCTGCTGGGTCGCCAAGCTGGAACAGGTAGATCAGCGCGCCCACCTCGATCAGGATGCCAGCGACGCCAGCACCGATCTGGATGCGCTGCTGGCGGACGAGGCTACCCATGCCGAGCAGGAACAGCGAGAGCGCGAGCACCACCGTCAGCAGGCTGAACTCATCGCCAACATCGTTGTCGCTCGCCGCCTTCGCAAACGAGGTCGAAGATTCCTCGTCGAGCGAATCGGCATCCGTCAGCAGCGAGTTGGTCCAATTTGGATTCTCCTCGACGAACGGCGTCTCGGGAGACGTCTCCTCGGGCTGCTCGATCCACCAGTCGACAGCGCCCTGCAGCTCGGCGCTCATCAGCGTGTCGTGGATGTACGTTGCCAGGTCCGGGTTGTCGGCCTGGCTAGCGCTCACGTACGAGAGGAAGACAGCTTGGTCCTGCACATCAGCGGCCGTCGCGTCGTTGTAGACCTGCGAGGCCTGATCCGACTTCGCGATGCCGTTCGCATAGGCAGCCGACATCTCCCCGTCCATGATGCCGCTCTGGAAGGCGGCCCAAGCGGTCAAGACTGCCGCGATGCCGAGCAGGATCGCGAGGATCACCTCGATGTGATTGCCACGCTGCTCGCTCGCCTTGGCGCGCGCTGTGTCGGTTTGCTCAGGCGCGGGCGTCGCGTCGGCTTGCTGCTGTTGATCCATGGTTCCTCCTCGAAGCACGATCAGATGCGACGGATGATAGACAAGAATCAAGCTCTACGAAGCAACTGGTGCAGCCTGCCGCCGGTGGGCTCCGGACGCCCTAGCTCCCGCTGCAGAGCGGCTCCACGCCAACCAACGCGGCGACCGCTTCGGCCCGGCTCGTCGCTG
>CAMDVX010000083.1 GCA_945877865.1 Bifidobacterium breve
TGGTGGCTCGTTGGCTGGGGCGGACATTTTGGGCCCGGGCCCAGCATGTCCGCGTGCGTGTTTTTGGTGTTGGTGGGACATGGGGGGCCCGGGCCCACCATGTCCGCCCGTGTGCGCTCGCTGCCGGCGAGTGGTTCGGCTAGCGTCAAGCAACCTGCGATAACGTTGATTGACGTCGACGAACGACGGAGGTTCCCCCCGGCATGAGTGATCAGAGCAAGAGCGTCAGCAAGGAGGTGAGCGGGCAGGTTGGCCTCACTCCTGTGGCTGAGGGTGACGTTGTGCTCGCTACCGACCTGACGAAGGTGTATGGCGAGGGCGAGTCTGAGGTCCGTGCGCTGGATGGGGTGACGATTGGGTTTCGCCGAGGCGAGCTCGCCGCGGTGATGGGCCCGTCGGGCTCTGGCAAGTCGACGCTGATGCACATCCTCGCTGGGCTAGACCAGCCGACGAGCGGGAGCGTCGTTCTCGACGGCGTCGAGCTCGCCGGGCTCAACGACAACAAGCTGACGCTGCTGCGACGCGACAAGATTGGCTTCGTCTTCCAGTTCTTCAACCTCCTGCCGATGCTGACGGCTCAGGAGAACATCGAGCTGCCGATGCGCATCGCGGGTCGGACGCCCGACGCCGAGTGGGAGTCGCTGCTCGTCGATGCGACCGGTCTTCGTAACCGCCTCGCGCACAGGCCGGCCGAGCTCTCTGGCGGCCAGCAGCAGCGGGTCGCCGTCGCACGCGCCCTCCTGTCGCGTCCTGCCGTCGTCTTCGGCGACGAGCCCACCGGAAACCTCGACTCCAAGACGAGCACCGAGGTCCTTGACCTGCTGCGCCGCGCGGTCGACGAGTTTGGTCAGACCGTCATCATGGTCACGCACGACGCAGGCGCCGCCGCCTACGCGGATCGCGTCGTGTTCCTGCGCGATGGCAAGGTCGTCCGTGACGCGGGGCAGCTTTCTGCGGGTGAGATTCTCGACACCATCAAGACGCTGGAGTAGCGGGTGCTGCGCCTCGTACTCCGCGGCCTCAGCACCCGCAAGCTGCGCTCCTCGCTGACGGCCATCGCCATCCTGCTCGGCGTCACGATGATCTCCGGCACGTTCGTGCTGACGGACCAGATCGACCGCGCCTTCGTCCAGATCTTCGAGCAGGGCAACTCCAAGCTCGACGTCGTCGTCAAGCCGAAGCCGCCGTTCAAGGATTCGCAGAGCGAGCTGTACCTTGCTGCCGACACTGTTGATGCGGTGCGTGGCGCCGCTGGCGTCGCGGAGGCCGAGCTCTTCATCCAGGTGCAGGGATATCTGATCGCTAACGGCAAGGCGCTCGATCAGACGGGTGGTGCCCCGAGCTTCGTGTTCTCGAACCTCCCGCTGTCGATGAACCCGTACTCACCGATTGAGGGCCGGCTCCCGTCCGCCCCAGGCGAGGTTGGGATCTCGAAGGAGATCGCTGAGCGGGGCAACGTCGCCGTCGGCGACGCCGCACAGCTCGCCACGCAGGACGGCGTCAAGCCCGTCGTCGTGGTTGGCATTCTCCGCTACGGCGACGGCTCAACCTCCCTTGGCGGCTCGACCACGGTGATCGCGACGCTGGGGGATGTGCAGCAGTGGTGGTCGTTGACGGGGCAGGCCAGCTACATCTACGCGCGGGCGAAGCCGGGCGTGTCGTCCGAGCAGCTCAAGGCGAGCGTGCGTGGCGCGTTGACGCAGCCAGCGCTGATCGTGCAGACAGGCAAGGAGGACGCGGCCGAGCAGGCGAGCTTCCTCAACAACCTGATCGGGCGTCTCATTCGCTACTTCCTGCTCTCGTTCGCTGGCGTCGCGGTGCTCGTTGGCGCGTTCATCATCTTCAACACCTTCTCGATCACCGTCGTCCAGCGGACCCGCGAGTTTGCGATGCTGCGAACGATCGGCGCATCGCGCCGGCAGATCCTCGCCTCGGTCGTTGGCGAGGCATTCTTGATTGGGCTCACCGCCTCTGTGATCGGCATCCTGAACGGGATCGTCTTCGCGTGGGGGCTCAACAAGCTGTTCGGTGCGTTCGGGTTCGGGCTGCCAGCGACGGGTCTCGTCCTGTCGTGGCAGACGATCGTGATCTGCCTCATCGTCGGGGTCGGCGTGACGGTGCTTGCCTCGATCTTCCCTGCGCTGCGGGCCACGCGGGTTGCGCCGGTGGTCGCGCTCCGCGAGGGCGCAACCCTGCCCGTGGGCCGCTTCCAACGGCTCGCGCCGGCGGTGGCGCTTGTCATTGTCGCGGTCGGCGTTGCCGGCCTCGTCTTCGGTCTTGCGAGCAGCGCTGAGACCTCGAGTCGGCTCATCACCCTTGCGGGCGGGGCGATTCTGATCTTCGTTGCCGTCGCGATGCTGGCCCGGTACATCGTGCGGCCCGTCGTGGGCGTGCTTGCCGTCCCGATCACGCGGCTGGCGGGCGGTGTCGGCCGCATCGCCACCGACAATGCTGCCCGTAATCCGGCGCGCACTGCGGTGACGGCTGCCGCGCTGATGATCGGCATCGGCTTGGTGGTGTTCGTGACGATCTTGGTCGGAGGGCTCAAGGAGTCGTTTACGGGTGCCATCGACACGTCGCTGAAGAGCGATCTGACGGTCACGGCCCGTGGCTTCGGCGGCTCGCTGCCAGCCGGGACGCTCCCTGCGATCAAGGCCGTGTCTGGTGTGCAGACCGCGTCTCCCGTCGGGGGCACCGCCATCCAGGTTGATGGCCAGACGCTTGCGCTGATCGGAGTCGACACCCAGACGATCGGCGATGTCTACAGCTTCGACTGGGTCAGTGGCTCTGATGCGGTCGCAGAGCGCCTCGGTCCGCAGCAGGCGCTCGTCGAGGCGAGCGTGGCGGCGGGGCTCAAGCTAGCGGTTGGCGACCGCTTCACCGCACGATCGATCAATGGTGCGAGCGCCGACTTTACGCTGCAGGGCACCTATACGGACGCGACGCTGCTCAAGGGCGTCGTCGTCGAGCAGTCCGCCTTTGTGCCGCTGCTGCAGACGAATGCTACGGGCCTCAACACGATCTTCGTCAAGGAGGCGCCTGGCTCGCAGTCGGATGCCGTGCAGGCGGCGGTGGAGTCCGCCCTCGAGCCGTACCCAACGGCCCGCGTGCAGTCGAATGTCCAGCAGAAGGAGCAGATCACGTCAGGCGTTAACCAGCTCCTCGTCATCGTCTATGCGCTCCTCGCGCTGAGCGTGATGATCTCGCTGTTTGGCATCGTCAACACGCTGGTGCTGTCGATCTTCGAGCGGACCCGTGAGATCGGCATGCTCCGCGCGGTCGGCACGACCCGCCGCCAGCTGCGAGCGATGATCCGCTGGGAGGCCGTGCTCACCGCAATCATCGGCGGCGTCCTCGGCGTTCTGCTCGGCATCCTGTTCGGCTGGGCCATCTGCCGCGGGCTGGAGAGCGACGGCTTCGCCTTCGTCTTCCCGACCGTCCAGATTGTCGTCTTCCTCGTCCTGTCGATCGTGGCTGGCGTCGTCGCGGCGATTCTGCCGGCGCGCCGGGCTGCCCGGCTGGACGTGCTCGAGGCGCTGCACTACGAGTAGCCGCTCATGCCTGATGATGTCGGGCATGAGCGACACGATTCTCGTCACCGGCGCCAGCGGCTTCCTCGGGCGCGTCTTGCTTCCCGACCTGATCGCTCGCGGTGATCGGGTGCGCGTGCTGGAGCGCACGCCGTCCGACGCCTTCGACGGTCTCGACGTCGAGCGCTGCGTGGGTGACGTCACCGAGCCCGACTCGCTGGTCGCCGCCTGCCAGGGCGTTGCTCGCGTGATCCACATGGCCGGCCTCGTCTCGCATCTCGAGCGTGACCGGCAGCGCCTCATGGCCGTCAACGTCGCGGGCACGGAGCACGTGCTCGCCGCGGCGCGCGCGGCCGGCGTTGGGCGCGTCCTGCATGTCTCGAGCATCGCTGCGGTCGGCACGACGGACGAGCCGGAGCGACCCCTCGACGAGGATTCGCCATACTCGGCGACGGCCGCGTCGTTTCCGTATGCCCTCTCCAAGCGCCTTGGCGAGCAGGCTGCTCTGGCTGCTGCGGCTGCCGGTCAGGACGTCGTCATTGCGAACCCGGGGCACGTGCTTGGCGCGGGCGACGTCAATGCGATCTCGACGTTCCACGTCAAGAAGATCCTGTCGGGCGAGCTGCGGATGACCCTCACGGGTGGCATCACGTACGTGGATGTCCGCGACGTCGTGCAGGGCATCCAGCAGGTCCTCGCTCAGGGGCAGTCGGGCCGCCGCTACATCCTCGCCACCCCGGATGGGCACCTCTCCCACCGCGAGCTGAGCCGTCGCGTCCTCGCGCTCGCCGGCATCAAGCGGCGCACCGTGCATCTGCCGGGTGCGCCGACGGCCTTTGCAGCCAAGCTTGCGGCGAAGGTGCGCATCCCGCTGCCCGTCGCAGCCGACGAGCTCGATGCGGGCCGCCACTACTGGTACGCACAGAGCGACCGAGCGCTCGCCGAGCTTGGATACGCGCCGCAGCCGATCGACGGGGCGATCAAGGCCACGATCGACTGGTATCGCGCGCGTGGCGTCGCCTAGCGCGCCCGGCGTGGGCCGTGGGCTCGGGCCAGCTGGCCGGGCGAGGCGCGTCGGCCGATGCTGATTGGACTGCTCTGGGTTGGATCGTTTGCGATCGGCCTCGCGTGGCAGTGGCGCTCGCCGGGCACGGCGGCCTCGTGGAACAAGCGGATCTTCATGTTCTACTTCCACTTCCTCGCGCCAATCGTGGTGCTGTTCGCGTACACCGTGGTCCCTGCCAACTCGGAGACGCTCGGCGGGCTCGCCGCGGTGATCATCGCCTCGTGGCTGGTGCTCGGCATTGGCCTCACCTACGCCCGTAAGGTTGGCCGCGATCGGGGTGAGCAGGGCGTGCTCGCGCTCGGCAGCGGCTTTACGAATACGGTCACGCTTGGCTACCCGGTCATCAATGCGGTCTTCGGGCCGGCCGGCCTTGCGCTGCAGGTGCTGTTTGCCCAGTTCATGTACCTGATCCCGATCGTCTCGGTCTCAACGACGATCGCCGCACACTTTGGCAATGGCACGCGGCCACGCACCTGGTTCGGCGTCGTGCGTCAGATCGTCAACGTCCCGCTGATCTTCGCGTTCGTCGCTGTGGCGATCCGGGGAGCGGGCTTTGACATCGAGCCGTTCGTGACAGAGCCATCGAATTGGGTCGTGTTCCTAATGGGCCCGATCGGCTTTCTCGAGCTCGGCCTCGCGCTGCCGTTAGATCGACCATCGCACAGCTTCGGCGACGTCTGGCGCGCGGCCGGCCCGATCGTGATTCGGCTGACCATCGCCCCCTCCGTGCTCTTCGTCATCGACCTCATCCTCCACGTTGACGTGCCCGCCGTCTACTACCTCTCGTCGGCCATGCCCGCCGCGTTTCACACGCTCATTCTCGCGCGCGTCTACGGCCTGCCTGGTCCGATGATCCGCCTGATCGTCGTCTTCTCGACGGTGATCATGGTCTCGGCGATCGTGGTCGGCCTGACGTTCTTCTAGGTGGAGGGCTGCCAGCGAGGTCGCTGGCTGTGGCCTTAGGCCATTGGGATGTGTCGCAGGATGTGCGGCTCGACGCGATCAAAGATCTCGTCGAGGGTCTCTCCTGTGATCGTGAGCCCGTGGTTCTTGAGGCCGATGATGGCGTGAGCGGGGTCGGGCTGGGTGCGCACGAGGTCGGCGACGGCATCGGCCAGCTCGGCCGTGCCGCACGGGTAGTTGATCTCGGTGGCGTCAACGCCCTCGACCCAAGCGTGCACGTGGATGATGGCGCCCACGGCGGGATGCTCCGTGTAGATCTTCCAGTGCTCAATTGCATCGACGGAGACGCGCCGCGGCTCAATCTCGGGTGGCACGGACATGACCATCGCCTGCGCCGCCTGGTTGTAGTCCGTGACGAGCAGCATGTCGCGGCCAATGTCCTGCAGGTTCGACTTGTCGACGCCGGAGGCGCTCATCCAGAACCGCGAGGCGTCCTTGCGGGCCGACAGGTTGCCGTACGAGAGGCCGCCGATCGAGTAGAGGCGCTTGACGTGCTCAAGGTCGCGCTTGTCAAGGTAGTTCTCGATCGGGAACGGGGCGGGCAGGAGGTTCATCGCGTCGAGGCGCTGGCCCGCTTTCCGCAGCTCTGCCGTTACCTCATCGCCATCCCAAAGCTCGGACTCAAGGTCCGGGTTCCAGATGTTGTCGATCACGAGGTGGCTCTCGGCAAGCGGCGCGAGGCGCTCTGCGACCTTGTCGAAGAAGGCGTCGCTGCCGTCGTCAGCGACGGCGTAGTTGCCTTGCTCCATCGTGCCGAAGCGCACCTCGGTGCCCGGTACGACGCGGACGGAGACGTTCGAGAGGGCACGGACGAGCACGGGGTAGTAGTCCCCAATCGCCTCGCCAAAGTCGGCAGGGGGCGCGTCGCCTTCGAAGATGGCGGCGCAGAACGTGGTGGCGCTCTCTCGTCGGTATGGCCGCACGTTGTCTCGGTCGACGAAGTTGCAGACGAGGTTCGCGCTCGCGAGGTCCTCCGTGTGCTCGTAGCCGCGGGCGACGAGGGCCTTGCTGAGGCGGTCGGCGAACGTGGTCAGGGTCGGGGAGATGGTTCCGTAAAAGGCAAATCGCATGCTGTGAGGGTAGCACTCAGCGGTGGACTCATCGTCACGGGCGGCACCGCCGGGGGCGGCATGCGCTATTTTTCGCCTACTCGGGTGCCGTTGGGTACTGAGTGATCCTCCTTCCGGAAGCCGACTCGTCGTCGCGCCCGTGCCGGGAGGGTGTGGGAGGCATGAATGCTCGAAGCCGATCGGTCGGCTACAAGCGCAGGATTCGTCGATACGGCCGCTGGGCCGTCGCTGGCTGACGTCTCGCGTTGGGTTGGCGAGGATCTCCTCGCCCCTGGAGATGTCGATGGCATTCGCGTCGGCACGCTCTGGGCTGCTGCCTATCAGGACGCCGTGGTCGAGCTGGAGCGCGGCCTTGCTTCGCCGTCGCCCGAGTATCGGCGGCGCTACGCCCTCCCGCTGGGTCTTCAGCGTGTGCTTGCCGACGACGAGCCGCACCTGCAGTCGGGCCTGGCCCTGCGTCCGCATCAGGTCGATGCGCTCGCGGGCATGATGGCCGCCGTCATCGGCGACTTCGAGCGCTCCGAGCAGGAGGAGCCGGAGCAATCCGACGACAGCGCTCCTCGGCTCGCGGATGAGAGCACGGCTGTCGTTGGCGGTGGCGATGATGATGACGATGACGTCGATGACGGTGAGTTCGACGACGACGAGTCGGACCTCGACCTGCTGCCCGCGTTCGACGACGCACCCAGCGGCCAGATTGCGCTCGCCTTCTCTGACGACGATGAAGAAGATGACGACGACGACGAT
>CAMDVX010000084.1 GCA_945877865.1 Bifidobacterium breve
CTGTCTGTCGCCGTGCAGAGATCGTTTGGCGTGGGCCATCGCACGCACGTGGAGTCGACCTCGTAGCTGGGCCCGATCGGGCGTCGTCGCCCCGCAGGCACCGCTCGCAGTGACGCTGCGAGGGTCGCAGTCGACCGAGAGCATCGACCAGCGCGGCTTCCCATGCGAACCTACAGAACGTGACCTCTCCTGTTCTCGTTTGGCTGCGACGCGACCTGCGCCTCGATGACTCGCACGCCATTGAGGCCGCGCTGGCGACGGGCGTGCCGCTGGCCTTCCTCTACACGCTCGATCCGGCCATGAAGGCGCGGGGCGTTGGTCATGCCCAGCTTGGCTTCATCTTGGAGGGCCTTGCCGACCTGCACGGCCGCCTTGCCGATCACGGTGGCGGTTTGATCGTCCGACGCGGGCCGGCGATCTCTAGCTTGCTGGCGGTGGTGCGTGAGCTTGGCGCCAGCGCCGTCTACGCAAACCGCGATGAGGAGCCTGCCGCCGGCGAGGCTGAGGCGCAGGCCGAGCGGGCGCTTGCGGGTGTCGGAGCTCGCCTGCACGTCTTCGACGACGAGGTCAACGTTCCGCACGAGCTCGTGCTGACGAAGGAGGGCCGTACCTGTCGCACCTACTCAGCGTATGCGCGCAGCGTGCGGAGAGTGCTGGCCGAAGCGCCGTCTCCGCCGCGGAGCCACAGCCTCGCCGGACGCCTCATCGCCTGCGCGGCGCCCGAGCTGCCAACGGTTGAGACTCTCGTCGGCGGCGCCGTGCGGTTCCGCTCTGACGTGCCCGGAGGCGAGACGCACGGGCTGGCACGGCTGCGGGCCTGGCGTGACGACGGAGACATGGCCCGCTACGCCGACGATCGGGACCTCGTGGCCGAGCCGGACGCCACGTCGCGGCTCTCTGGCTACCTTCGCCAGGGCATGCTGTCACCGCGTCGCTGCCTGCAGGTGGCCGATGCGGCGGATGCTCGCAAGTGGGCATCCGAGCTGCTGTGGCGCGACTGGTTCAAGTACGTGCTGCATCACCACCCGGATCTCGCCGTCCACTGCGTCGACCGCCGCTACGACGCGCTCGAGTGGACCGGCTCCGACGAGCATTTCGCGGCGTGGACGCGGGGTGAGACGGGGTACGGCATGGTCGATGCGGCGATGCGCCAGCTGCTCGCGACCGGCTCGATCGCGAACCGCGCCCGCATGGTGGCGGCGAGCTTTCTCGTCAAGGACCTGCACATCGACTGGCGGCGCGGGGAGCAGTGGTTTCGGACGCACCTGACGGATGGGGATCTCGCCTCGAATGCAGGGTCGTGGCAGTGGGTGGCCGGGGTCGGTCTCGATGCGGCGCCGTACTTTCGGATCTTCAATCCGCTCCTGCAGGAGCGGAAGTTTGATCCCACGGGTGCCTACGCCAGCCGCTGGGCGCCAGATCGGCCGCTCGCGATCGTCCAGCATGACGTTGAGCGTGAGCGGACGCTGGCTGCCTACAAGGCGGTCGGCGGCGAGCGACCCGGCGAGGGGTGAGGCGCTGGTCGGCTGGCGCTTAGACGTCGGCTGAGGCGCTGAAGAGCTCGGGATACAGCCGCACGCACAGCTCCTTCGCCTTGCCGTACTCGGCGTCAGAGACGTCCTTGCCATACAGCGCGCGGATCTCCTCGTCGAAGGCACGGATGAAGCGACCGGAGGCTTCGCTCTGCGTCTCTAGCTCGAGCCGGATTTGAGTCGGGCCGAGGGGGAAGCGCAAGCGGTCCCAGCACATCTCCACGCGGTGCAGGCCCTGGACGTAGTCGTGGGTGCTGCGGCGGTTCTCGAGCTCGCCAATCATCGCGAGCCGAACATCGCCTTCGAGGATTGCTGCGATGCGGTCGTACAGGCCGGCCGTGCGCAGCATCTCGACGGCTTCCATCCCGTCGCGGGCGATGTGGTCGACGGGCGCCTCGATCTCCTCGCGCTCGCGTGCGCGATCGGCCCGCCGCGTCGACGGACCCTTCCAGGTCAGCACGGGCGAGGGAAGATTTGACTGTCGCCGGATCCTCAGCGAGCAGCCGGAGCGGCGGAGCGCGAGGCTGTCGGTGTCGAAGAAGGAGTCGCGGATGTCGAACGATGCCGAGTTAGCCAGCGCGAAGCCTGCGAGCTCGACGGGGATGACGAGCGGCTCGCTGCCGGTGTAGAGGTACTGGAGCTCGATTTCCATGCTTGATTCGCATTGTTCCATTCGGTGCGGCGGACGCCAGCGGCCGAATCCGTATCATCCGAGGAGATGCTTGATTCCCTCTCCGACCGGCTCGGTAGCGCTCTCGGTGGTCTGCGGTCCCGTGGGCGCCTCAGCGAGGATGACGTCAGCGCTGCGGTCCGCGAGATTCGGCTGGCGCTGCTTGAGGCTGACGTCAACTTCGATGTTGTCAAGCAATTCACCGCGACGATCAAGGAGCGCGCGCTCGGGGCGGAGGTGACGGCGAGCCTGACGCCAGGGCAAGAGGTCGTCCGCATCGTCCACGAGGAGCTAACGCGGCTGATGGGCGAAGGCTCGTCGAAGCTGGCGCTCCGCGGTAGCCCAGCCGTGATCCTCGTCTGTGGTCTGCAGGGTTCAGGCAAGACGACGACGTGTGGCAAGCTCGCGAAGCTGATTGCCGCGCAGGGCAAGCGGCCAGCGCTCGTGGCCTGCGACGTCTACCGGCCCGCGGCCATCCAGCAGCTGGTGACGGTTGGTGGCCAGGCCGGCGTGCCCGTCTACGAGCGAGGGGCTGACGCAGATCCCGTCGAGATCGCGAAGTGGGGGATCCAGCAGGCCAAGGAGGAAGGGCGCGACGTCGTTATCGTCGATACGGCTGGTCGGCTCACGGTCGATAAGGACCTGATGGGCGAGCTCGTTCGGATCCGCGATGCGATCAAGCCAAGCGACACGCTGCTCGTGCTCGACTCGATGACGGGCCAGGACGCCGTCGCTACCGCACAGGCCTTCCAGGATGCGATCAAGTTCGATGGGCTCATCCTGACGAAGCTCGACGGCGATGCCCGCGGTGGTGCTGCCCTGTCGGTTCGTGCCATCACGGGCGTGCCGATCAAGGTCATCACGACGGGTGAGAAGCTCGACCAGATCGAGGAGTTCCATCCGGATCGTCTTGCCTCTCGCATCCTCGGCATGGGCGACGTCCTCAGCCTGATCGAGAAGGCCGAGCAGTACGTCGACAAGGACAAGGCAGCCGAGCTCGAGCGGAAGATGAAGTCGGCCGAGTTTGGGCTTGACGACATGCTGGAGCAGCTGCATGCGATTAGGAAGATGGGCTCGCTGAGCTCCGTGCTCGGCATGCTGCCCGGCGTCGGCAAGCAGCTAAAGAACGCGAAGATCGATGATCGGCAGCTCGATCGGGTGGAGGGCATGATCCTCTCGATGACGCCGGAGGAGCGCAGCAACCCGGCGCTAATCAACGGCTCGCGGCGCGCGCGGATCGCGAAGGGCTCGGGCTCGACGGTGCAGCAGATCAATGACCTCCTCAAGCAGCACCAGCAGATGAAGAAGATGATGAAGCAGATGGCGAACGGGAAGAAGCCGAAGCTGCCGATGCTGCCGCCTGGCATGCAGGGTTAGTTGTAGGATCCCGACGTGGTCAAAATGCGCCTAGCCCGCTTTGGGTCTAAAAAGAATCCGATCTACCGCGTCGTCGTCACCGACGATGCCTCCCCGCGCGATGGCCGCGCGATCGAGTCGATCGGCCGCTACAACCCGCAGCTGCATCCGTCGCTGATCGAGATCAACGCCGAGCGGGCCAAGTACTGGCTCTCCTGTGGCGCACAGCCGTCGCAGCCCGTGTATCGCCTGCTGCAGAAGCAGGGCATCGTCTAGGCGATGGGGGCAGCAGCCCCGAAGGATGTTCGGGAGCTGTGCGAGTACCTCGTGCTCGGCCTAGTAGACGACCCGGCGGCGGTGGGCGTGACCGTAGAGATGACGGATGAGGCGATTGTTCTGCGCATCGTCGTGGCTCCAGAGGATCGCGGCAAGGTCATTGGTCGGGGTGGACGCGTAGTCCGGGCGATTCGCTCGGTGGTGCGTGCCGGCGCTGTCAAGAGCGGCCGCCGAGTGCTCGTCGAGGTTGATGAGTCGCCCGCCGCTCAACCGGCATGACGGAGCAGTTCGCGTGGCGCCCTGAGCGCGTCCGAGTCGGCACCGTCGGTAAGCCGCATGGTCTCGATGGATCGTTTCGTGTGTCGGATACGTGCGGCTGGTGGGACTTTCCGCTTGAGAGCACCGTGCTGGTCAATGGCGCTGAGCGGCTCGTGTCGCGCAGCCGTGGTGACGAGCTAGCGCCGCTGATCAACCTTGCAGGCTTCGAGACGAGGACGGCGATCGAGTCGCTGCGTGGCGCGACCTTGGAGCTGCCGCGAGCAGCGCTGCCAGAGCCGGTCGAGGACCACTACTTTCGGTTCGACATGGTCGGCTGCGTCGTCGAGCACGCGGATGGCACGCAGCTCGGTGCGATCACTGCCGTCGAGGATGGCGTGGCCCACGACGCGCTCGTCGTTGGCGATGCACGCATTCCGTTTGTCGCAGCGATCGTGCCGGTGGTCGATATCGTGGGTCGCCGCATGGTGCTGGCGGATGGCTGGGAACCCGTCGCCATCGAGTGAGCTGGGCTGGCTGGCGTCACGGGCGCCCCTCCGGGTTGGCACCTGCCAAGGCGAAGAAGAAGTGCAAGCTTGCGAAGCGAGTCAAGTGCCGGAAGGCCGTGATCGCGAAGCAGTCGGTCGGCAAGCAGAACCTCTCGGGTGCCGTCTTCGCGGGAGCCAAGATCACCGGCACGACCTTTACAGGCACGAACCTCTCGGCGGTTGATTTTTCGAAGGCGACGTTGCGTGACGTGACGTTCACGAACGTCGTGCTGACCTCCGCGGACTTCGACGGAGCAACGCTGAAGGGCGTCACGTTCAACCACGTCGCGGTGAAGAGCCCGCGTCGCCGATCGGTTCTCGTCTGTGCTCCGGGTAACCTCAAGGCCGTGCCTGTGCAGTGCGATTGGGCCATGACCTTTCGCAGGGCCTCGCTGTCTGACATCGTCTTCTACGACTCGAAGGTCGCAATCGGCGTGTTCACGGAGGCTCGGCTGACGGATGTGCGGTTCTACAACGTGGCGATTCTGGGCGGGTTTTTCTCATCCAGCACCTGGGTGAACTCGTTCATGGCGCCTGCGTCAGCCGCTGTCCTGCAGCAGCTTGGTCTCCCTGCAGCGGATCGGAAGCCCGAGGCGACGGAGGGTGATTTTAGGAATGCAACGGGCGTGGTGATCATGCGTGGCGTCAACGTCAGCGGCTCTTCGTTCTTCGAGGCGAAGTCTCTGCACGTGCACGCGGTCGGTGATGATCTTCTGCGTGTCGTCGGGCTGCAGGGCGCCACGGGGTTCGCTCGCGCCGGCTGCCGGCGTCAGCCCGGTGCCGGTGACTGCGCTGGTAGAGGCGACCTCGTGGGAGGAGTCGACCCATTGCACCGGGACGACATCGTGTCGATCGGTCGAGTCGTTCCCGGTTGGCGACCGCTTTACGGCGTACATCACGACCGAGACGAAGATGAACCTGGTGATCCCGGGTGGGACCTGCAGCGAGCCGAAGCCCGAGTCGTCGGGGTGGTTTTCCTCGGGGTGCAGCGGCACGATTACGGCGGGGGCATTTGCTGCGACGTACGCTCCGAACGTCTGGTCGGTTGGGCTCAGCGTCGTCCGGGCAGGGTCGCCGCAGGTCGCGCCTTCGATCACGATTCGCTCGGTTTCCGCGGCCGGTGCCGAGCTGTCCACCTGGACGTGCTCGGCGGTGAGCGAGTGCGCGCAGCGGTTCCCAGAGGGAACGCTGGTCACGCTGTCGTTTAGCACCCACCTGCTCGGCTCGATCTCAGGGATGACGTGCCCGACGGGCAGCACACCGACCGACGACTTTCTGACCGAGACGGGCTCGTGCAGCGCGTTCCCGGTGACGGCTGACACGGCGGTCGTTGCGACGGTCTACTAGGCGGTGCGCCGCACGGTGCGGTGGGCGGCGCGATGATCCCGGCATCGTGCTCGCGCTTGACATCCTGACGCTGTTTCCCGACTGGTTCGCGTGGCTGCAGGACGAGCGGCACGTAAGGAACGCACTGGGCGGCCAGCTCGAGCTTGGCGTGCACGACATGCGCTCCTACAGCGAGCTGCCGCATCAGGCGGTCGACGACACGCCGTATGGCGGCGGCGCGGGGATGGTCGTCCGCGTGGACACGACGGTCGCCGCCGTCGAGGGCGTCTATGGACGGTCGCTCGACGCGGTTCGTAGCGAGCGTCGCATCATTGCGTTGGATGCTCGCGGGCGTCGCTTCGATGACGGGTACGCGCGCGAGCTCGCGACCGCGGGTGCAATCACGCTGCTGTGCGGTCGCTACGAGGGCTTCGACCAGCGCGTGCTCGATCACGTCGCAACCGAGTCGCTCTCGCTTGGTCCGTACGTGCTTGCTGGCGGTGAGGTCGCGGCCATGGTCGTCGTTGACGCGGTCACGAGGCACCTGCCGGGAGCGCTCGGCCACGGCGAGTCGGCCGAAGAGGAGTCGTTCTCGCCTGCGCTTGCTGGCCTGCCGGAGTATCCGCACTACACGCGCCCGCTTGAGTTTCGGGGCTGGGAGGTGCCAGAGATCCTCCGCTCGGGCGACCACGGCCGCATCGCCGCGTGGCGGCGCGCGCAGTCCGAGCGCCAGGCGGCGGGAGGCTGAGCAGTCGTCGGTCCGCTGCGGTGTTTGAGCGCCTCGTGGTGGTGGTTGAGCAGTTGGTGGTGGTGGGTTGCGTGGTGGTGGGTTGCGTGGTGGTGTTTGAGCGCGTGGTGGCGGGTGTTGCGTGGTGGTGGATTCGTGGTGGTGTTTGAGCGTTTGGGATTGGGTTGAGCACGAGCTTCGTCGTGGTGGATCAGTGCCCATCGTCGGGAGGCAGATCAAGCCCCGACCACGCGGCCACGTCTGGTGCACCAATCCGTCAAGGGGCCGGCCGCCAAACGGTCAGCGTGTCCGAAAGCAGATCCCAAACGGCTGGGTTTGTCCGAAAGCGGACCCCGTACGGCTGGGTTTGTCGGGAGGAGACCCCGTACGGCTGGGTTTGTCGGGAGGAGATCCCGTACGGCTGGGTTTGTCGGGAGGAGATCCCGCACGGCTGGGTTTGTCGGGAGGAGACCCCGTACGGCTGGGTTTGTCGGGAGGAGACCCCGCACGGCTGGGTTTGTCCG
>CAMDVX010000085.1 GCA_945877865.1 Bifidobacterium breve
GTCTGCTCTCCGACACGCCACCCGCTTAGGGTCTGCTCTCCGACACGCCACCCGCTTAGGGTCTGCTCTCCGACACGCCACCCGCTTAGGGTCTGCTCTCCGACACGCCACCCGCTTAGGGTCTGCTCTCCGACACGCTGCCCGCTGTCCACTTGAGACCCACACCCTCACAGACACAAAAGCCACCAAGGAACCCGGGGCGATGCAACGACCGCGCCCGTACAGGCTGCTAGCGAGCGCCGCCCGAGCGAACGAACTTCTCTGGCTCCGCCAGAAAGCGACCCTTGCAGCCGTTGCAGGAGAAGAAGTAGGTGACGCCATCAAAGTCGGCCGTCGGCGTGCTCTCGTCAACCAGAATCTCGCTGCCGCTCGTTGGATCGATCGCAGTGCGAGGACCCTCAGCGTGCACCGAGCGGAGCTTACGCACCAGACCCGAAACGACGGCCAGGGCGATCTCCTCCTGCGTGACCTCACCGAGCTCAACGCCCGGCCGAGTGTCAATCTGCGCAAGCTGCTGCTCCGACACCCCACGCTCGCGCAGCAGGTCAAGCGCGGCGCGCGCTCGACGCTCCGACGCGATTAGCGCCAGCGAACCAGGCGTCAGCGCAAGCGCGGCTTCGAGCGCAGCCTCGTCGTAGTGCCCCATCGACGCCACCACAACGTTCGCTCCGGCCTCAACTGACGTTAGGTCAAGGCCGCCGCGCCCATCAACGAGCACCACCCGATGACCAATCGCCTCGCCAATCGCCGCGATGGCGTGGGCCACCGGCGTATGCCCCACCACGACGAGCTGGGGAGAGGGCTGAACAGGCTCCAGGAAGATATCCACGGTTCCCCCCGATGGGCAGGTCGTCGTCAGCGTCGTCACGCCCGTCGGCGGAAGCAGATCCTCCGGGCCGATCCTCAGCAGCTCCGTCTCCCCCGTCAGCAGCGCGTGACGCGCATGACGCACCACGTTCGGCTCAGAGCAGGAGCCTCCAATCCAGCCCTCGACGCGACCATCCGCATGGACAATCGCCTTCGCACCGGGCCGGACCGAAGCTGGCGCCTCGGCCCGGACCACGGTGGCGAGCACGAACGGCTTGCCCTGCAACGCAAGGTCGGCAGCCGTTCGTGCGATGTCGAGCGTTCTTCGCATGTCAGTCGTCGCTGACGCCCGCGTCGCGGAGCGCCTTCCACACCTTATGCGACGAGAGAGGCATGTCGATATTCGTGATGCCAAACGGCGTCAGCGCGTCCACGACCGCGTTGACGAACGCCTGCGGCGACCCGACCGTCGGCGACTCGCCAATGCCCTTCGCCCCAATCGGATGATGCGGCGACGGCGTGGTGCACTCGCCGAGCGTCCAGTGCGGGCTCTCAACCGCCGTCGGGATCAGATAGTCCATGAAGTTGCTGCCGAAGCAGTTGCCATCCTCGTCGAACGAGATCAGCTCCATCATGGCCGTACCGAAGCCCTGCGTCAGGCCGCCGTGGATCTGGCCGTCCACGATCATCGGATTGATCCGCGTGCCACAGTCGTCAACGGCGACGAACTTGCGGACCTTCACCTCGCCCGTACCCTTGTCGACATCGACGACGCAGATGTACGTGCCGAACGGGTACGTCATCTCCGGGGCGTCGTAGTACGTGACGTCCTCAAAGCCGTTCTCCATCCCCTCGGGCAGCTCTGGCTGGTAGGCCTTGAAGATGCACTCCTGAATCGTCTTCGTGCGATCAGGCGAGCCCTTGACGGAGAACGTTCCGCTATCGAACTCGAGGTCGTCCGGAGCGCACTCCAGCATGTGGGCAGCAATCTGCCGGCCCTTCTCGCGAAGCTTGCGGGCAACGATCGCCGTTGCAGCGCCACCCGTTGGCGTCGAGCGCGACGCATAGGTGCCGAGGCCGTACGGCGTGTGATCCGTATCCCCATGCTCAACGACGATGTCGGTGGAGGGAATGCCGAGCTCGCTCGCCACGATCTGTGCGAACGTCGTCTCGTGCCCCTGTCCCTGCGACTGGACGCCAAGCTTGAGCACGCCCTTGCCGGTCGGATGGATGCGGAGCTCTGCCGAATCGATCATCGCGAGGCCCGCGATGTCGCAGATCTTCGACATGCCGGCACCGACAATCTCGGTGAACGACGAGAAGCCGATGCCCATGACCTCTCCGCGCTCGCGCTTCTCCGCCTGCTCCTTGCGGAGGGCCTTATATTCGACGAGCTCAAGAGCGATATCCATCGCCTTGTCGTAATCGCCAGAGTCGTACTCCCAGCCCATCGGCGAGCGGTACGGGAACTGCTCCGGCTGGATGAAGTTCAGCTTCCGCAGCTCTGCCGCGTCGATCCCCGTCTTATGCGCGAGGTTGTCGACGAGACGCTCGATCAGATAAGCCGCCTCCGTGACGCGGAACGAGCACCGGTACGCGACGCCACCCGGCGCCTTGTTCGTATAGACGCCCTCGACCTTGCAGTACGCGGCCGGGAGATCGTACGAGCCCGTTGCGATGTTGAAGAACCCGGCTGGCCACTTCGTCGGCGCGGCCTGAGCGTTGAAGGCCCCATGATCGGCCAGCACGTTTGCTCGCAGGCCGAGCATCTTGCCGTCCTTCGTAGCCGCCAGCTCGCCGCTCATGTGGTAATCGCGGGCGAAGCCCGTGGAGATCAGGTTCTCCGAGCGGCTCTCAATCCACTTCACCGGCTTGCCAATCAGCAGCGACGCGGCGGTCGCGACGACGTAGCCGGGGTAGATCGGCACCTTGTTGCCGAAGCCGCCGCCAACATCTGGCGAGATGATGCGGATCTTGTGCTCGGGCAGGCCCGCCACCAGCGCAAACAGCGTGCGATGCGCATGCGGTGCCTGGCTCGTCAGGTGAACCGTCATCTTGCCGGTCGCCTTGTTGTAGTCGGACACGCAGCCGCACGTCTCCATCGGCGCCGGATGAATACGCGGATAGAGCGTGTCGAGCGAGATGACGATATCCGCATCGCGGAAGGCGCGATCGGTAGCGTCGGCGTCGCCGGACTCCCACGTGAAGATGTGGTTGTCCGTCTTGCCCTCAAGATCCGAGCGGATCACCGGAGCATCGGCCTCAAGCGCACGCTTCGGATCGACCACCACGGGCAGCGGGTCGTAGTCGACGTCGATGCCCTCAATGGCATCCACGGCCTGGGCCTGCGACTTGGCGATGATCGCCACGACCTCCTGGCCTTGGAAGCGCACCTTGTCCGTCGCCAGCACCGCCTGCGTGTCGCCGGCGAGCGTTGGCATCCACGCGAGCTTATGCGCCTCAAGATCCTTGCCCGTGATGCAGGCCAGCACGCCCGGCATGGCCAGAGCGCGCGAGCAATCGATCGAGTTGATCGTGGCGTGCGCAAACGGCGAGCGGTAGATCGCCATGAAGAGCATGCCCGGCAGCTGCACGTCGTCGACGTAGTTGCCCTTGCCGCGGATAAAGCGATCGTCCTCGATGCGCTTCGGCGACTGCCCGATCGCACCAGCGACCGTGCTCTCGGTTGCGAGATTGCTGCTCATGCCCCCACCCCCTGCTGCTGCTTCGCCGCGTACTGCACGGCCTTAATGATGTTGACGTAGCCAGTGCAGCGGCAGAGGTTGCCGCTAATGGCCTTGCGGATCTCGTCCTCGGAGGGATCCGGATTCTCCTCCAGCAGCGCCACCGACGTCATCATCATGCCGGGAGTGCAGTAGCCGCACTGGAGCCCATGCTCCTCCTTAAAGCCCTGCTGCACGGGATGCAGACCGTCAGCCGTCTCCAGCCCCTCGACCGTCTTGACCTGCCGCCCGTTGGCCTGGACGGCGAGGATCGTGCAGGACTTGACCGGGCGACCATCGAGCAGCACCGTGCAGGCACCGCACGAGGACGTGTCGCAGCCGATGTGCGTCCCCGTCTCGTGCAGCGTCTCGCGAATCAGCTGAACGAGCAGCGTGCGAGGCTCGATGAGCGCCTCATGCTCCTCACCATTCAACGTCACTGTGATCTGGGCTTTGCTGCTCATCACGCCTCCTGTCCCTGGGCACGAGCGCCCGCTTTACGCAGCGCGCGCTTCGTCAGCACCCGCACGAGGTCCTTCTTGTAGTCCGCCGGTCCACGCAGGTCCGAAGCGGGATCCGATGCCTCCATCGCGAGGCGCCCGGCCTCCTCCAGCGCTGCCGCATCGCCGATCGACTTGCCAATCAGCGAAGCGGCCGCAGCGCTGGCATGGATGGTCAGCGGCCCGACGTTCGTCAGGCCGATCGAGGCTTCGGTGATCGTGTCGCCAGCGAGCACAACCATCACGCCGACGGCTGCTGCCGCGTAGTCGCCGACCTTGCGCTCGATCTTGAGGTACGCGGAGCCCTGCCCTGGCTTGGGGCACGGGATGCGCGCCTCGACGAGGATCTGATCCGTGCCCAGCTGCGTCTCGAACATCGACGTCTGGAAGTCGCGGGCGCTGTGCGTCACCGCTCCCTTCGGCCCAACCGCGTGCAGCTGAGCATCGAGCGTCGCGGCGACGGTCGCCCAATCGCCCGCCGGGTCTCCATGCGCCACCGAGCCGCAGAATGTGCCGCGGTTGCGAATCAGCGGGTCGGCAATGTGTTGCGCCGCATCGAGGATGATCGGGTAGCGCTCCGCGATTAGCGCAGACCGCTCGAGGTCGCCATGACGGACCAGCGCGCCGATGCGCAGCATGCCGTCGGCCTCCTCCAGGGTATCGAGCCCCGCGATGCCGTTGATGTCAACCAGCGTGCCGGGGCTCGCGAGCCGAAGCTTCATCATCGGCAGCAGGCTCTGCCCCCCGGAGATCACCTTGGCGTCGCCGTCACCGGCAACGAGCGCCTTGACGGCCTCCTCCACCGATGTCGGTGCCACGTATTCGAAGCTGCTTGGAATCACCCTGTACCCCTCTCTCTCTGTCCCGGAAGCCCGCGCCCCGGCTGAGGCGCTGGTCGTAGCGCGCGCTAGTCGTCCTTCTTGTCGCCGCCGAAGATGCCCTTGATGCGACCCTTCGCAACGTCGGCCGCAATGCCGATCGCGCTCGGAGCCTCGGCGGCGACGGTGGGCGGCGGCGCCTCACCCCGCTGCTTCGCCTCGGCCCCGGCGACCAGCGTCGCCTCCATCGCCTTGGCCATCTCGCCGATCATCTTGCCCGCGACGTCCGTCATGATCCCGCGACCCATCTGGGCCACGCGACCAGTGACGAGGATGTCCGAGCTGACCCTCACGTTCGTCGCGGCACCACCGGCGTCGCTAACTGCCATCGACAGGGTGGCCTGCGCCGTGCCTTGGCCGCGCTGCTCCGTGGCCTTCGCCCGCATGACGGCGGTCTTGGCTGCGTCGTCTTGCTCGACGATCTCGATCTGACCCTTGTACGTGAGGCTCATCGGCCCCATCTTGAGGGTGACGAGGGCGTCGTAGCCGCCGGCCTCGCGCTTGCCGGTGATCGACGCGCCCGGGATACACGGTGCAACGCGCTCGACATCCGTCATCAGCGCGTAGGTGTCATCGGCGCTGGCCGCAACGGTGAACTCGTTCTCGATGACGATGCCCATGGTCCCCTGCTCTCTGCTCGGTCCCCTCGGCGTTACGAAACCTCCGCCGATGAATGCATTCTTGACCGAATGAATCACAAATGCAATGCCCACGGATACATTGGAGGAAAAAAGTACGCTGGCGAAGGAATAGCAGTAGACTAAGAAACGTTGAGTGTCATAGCATCAGATACTTCCGCAGCCTCTGACAACCATCTCCCACCCGGAGCCAGCATGCCTGATACGACCATCCCACACGGAGTTCTCACCCTACCCCTGATCCCACTCGACGACGCCCTCGTGCTGCCCGGCATGTCGCTGACCGTCGACCTCTCCTCGCCCGAGACCAGCGCCGCCGTCGACGAGGTCGGCGAGGATCGCAAGGTCGTGCTCGTCCCCCGCATCAACGGGCGCTTCGCACGAACCGGCGTCATCGCCGTGCTCGATGGCGAGCCCGTGATGCTCCCAGACGGCGTCCGTGGCGTCACCATCCGCGCCCTGCACCGAGCCGAGCTCGGGCGGGCCGAGGCCGCCGGCGGCGCACTGCGCATCGAAGCGATCGAGCGACCGGATCCCGACCACCCCGACGAGCACGTCCAGGAGCTGGCGCGCGAGTACCGTGCCGTCGCCGAGGAGATCCTCGAGGCGCGCGGCAACCAGCGAGTGATCGCAATGCTGCGCCAGGTCACAGAGCCCGGCGCACTGGCCGACACCGCGGGCTTTAGCCCGGACCTCAGCTACGAGCGCAAGATCGAGCTGCTCGAGACCATCGACGTCGTCGAGCGCCTGACCAAGGCCACCGCCTGGCTTCGTGACGTGCTCGCCGAGATCGCCGTCCGCCAGCGCATTCGCGAGGACGTCAACGAAGGCATGGAGAAGTCGCAGCGGGAGTTCCTGCTCCGCCGCCAGCTCGATGCGATCCGCAAAGAGCTCGGTGAGCTTGAGGGCGAGGGCGACGAGATCGCACGCTACCGGGCGGCCGTCGGCGAGTCGGCGATGTCGGACGAGGCGCGCCGCGAAGCCGAGCGAGAGATCGACCGCCTCGAGGCCGGCGCCCAAGGCCCAGAGGCCTCGACGATCCGCACCTACCTTGACGCACTGCTCGATGTCCCCTGGGGCATCTACAGCGAGGAGCACGGCGACGTCAAGACTGCCCGCGCGATCCTCGACGCCGACCATGCGGGCCTCGACGACGTCAAGGAGCGCATCGTTGAGCACCTCGCCGTTCGCCGCTTTCGCCGGGAACGCCAGATTGACGACGCCAAGAGCGGCGTGATGCTGGCGCTCGTCGGGCCCCCGGGCGTCGGCAAGACCTCCCTCGGCGAATCAATCGCGCACGCTCTCGACCGCAAGTTCGTGCGCGTCGCCCTCGGCGGCGTCCGCGACGAGGCGGAGATTCGCGGCCACCGCCGCACCTACGTCGGCGCGATGCCGGGACGGCTCGTCCGTGCCCTGCGCGACGCCGGAACCATGAACCCCGTGATCCTGCTCGACGAGGTCGACAAGCTCGGCGCCGACTTTCGCGGCGACCCCTCGGCCGCGCTGCTCGAGGTCCTCGACCCAGCCCAGAACTCCACGTTCCGTGATCACTTCCTCGACCTTGAGGTCGACCTGTCGCAGGTGCTGTGTATCGCCACCGCCAACCTGGCTGAGCAGATCCCGGCCGCGCTCGACGACCGG
>CAMDVX010000086.1 GCA_945877865.1 Bifidobacterium breve
GCGATCGCCCCGAGCACGATCGCCTCCGAGGTTCGGTCAAGGACAGAGTCGATGATGGCCCCGCGTGGGCCGGCCTCGCCACGGGCACGGGCGACGGCGCCGTCGAAGATATCGAGGATTGATCCGATCAGGAACACGAGGCCGCCGGCGATCCACGCCTCACGGTAGATCAGGACAGCGGCGACGCAGTTGAGGGCGAACCCGGCGACGGTGATCTGGTTGCCAGTGACGGGGATCCGCGTGACGCGGCTCATGACGCTGGCGATCACGCGGCGCGTGCCATCGGTGTACTCGTGCTGTAGTCGGGAGACGCCCACGGCCGCACGCTACCGGCGTCTCAACGCATGAGGCTCTCGGGGCGGTGAGCGGTCGCTTCTGACCGCCTAGCGGTCGGCTACGTGGACTGTGCGAGGGTCTCCCCGCGCGGCGTGGGTGCCGAGGCGGGGAGGCTGCCGGCAGCGAGGCGTGCCCGAGTCAGCGTCGGCAGGCGACCCCGGCTGATCGCGAAGGCGAAGAGCAGCGCGAACAGCGCCACGAACGCCCCGACGGCGGCGTCGAGGAACCAGTGGTTGCCCGTGGCGATAATGGAGAAGATCACGAGCCCCGGATACAGCACCCACAGGGCGCGAAGCACCGGCGTGGCGAAGACGAGCACTCCCGCGGTGCCGATGATCACCGCATAGGCCGTGTGCAGCGACGGCATGGCCGCGTACGGGTTGGCAAACCACGCGATCACCCCGGACTCATGGTTGACGGCTGTCTGCTGGAGCGTGTCGACGAAGCCGAGACCGCCGAGCATGCGGGGTGGAGCGGTCGGCAGCAGGATGTAGCCGATGAGGGCGGCGAAGCTGGTCGCGAGCAGCACGTTGCGGATGAAGTAGAAGGCGTGGTTGCGGCGGAAGTAGATGAAGATCAGCAGGGCGTAGGTGATGGTGAACTGGCAGTTGAAGTAGGTCCAGTTGGCTATGGCCATCACGATGTGCGGGGCGTTGATGGCCCAGTTCTGCACGGCTCCCTCCCAGGCGATGCCGAGGTCCTGCTGCGCACGGAGGACGTCAAGGGCGTTCCGCATGGCGAGATAGCGATCGTTCTGTGCGAGCGTCCGTGAGGCCTCGTACCCGATGTAGAACGACCAGAAGATCGCCGCCTGGAGCCAGAAGTCACGCCAACCGTGGGGAAGCAGCCTGCCGACGCGGTCGCTGGCTCGTCGTGTCCTACGCGGTGGAGCTACGGCCATAGAGCAATCGTAGCCTCACTGTCGTCGCAGCGTGCGGTGGACCGTCAGCCGCCGATTTGGCTCATCGAACGGTTCGAGCGGACGAAGCCGGCCTCGCCGATCTCGTGCTTCATGCGCTTTCGCTGCACTGCCTCGCGGATGACCGCCTCGAGCTCTAGGTCGCTGGCGCCGCTGCGCAGCGGCGTGCGGAGGTCGGTCTCCTCCAGCGCGAACAGGCACGTGCGCAGGGCACCTTCGGCGGTGATGCGGATGCGGTCGCACGAGGAGCAGAACGGCTCGGAGACGGGATTGATGAAGCCCATCTCACCGGCTCCGTCGGCGAACGCCCAGCGCTCAGCCGTGGACGACGCAGCGGCCGGGACACGCACCAGTGGGTAGACGGCATCGATGATGGCGCGAATCTCGGCACCCGTGAGGACGTCGTCCTTCCGCCAGGTGCGATCAGCATCGAGCGGCATGAACTCGATGAAGCGCACGGTGTACGGCTTGCGGCGGGCCAGCTCGGCAAACGCGACGATCTCGGGCTCCGTGAAGCCGCGCATCGCGACGCAGTTGACCTTGATGGGACGCAGCTCGGGGAAGCGCTCAGCCTCCGCCAGGCCCTCCAGCACGCGGTCCAGCATGTCGCGTCGAGTGATCTCCTTAAAGCGCGAGTGGTCGAGGCTGTCGAGCGAGACGTTGATGCGTCGCAGCCCGGCGTCGACGAGGGGGCCCGCGAGCGTTCGCAGAGCAACGCCGTTCGTCGTGAGCGCGAGGTCGGTCAGCCCGGGCACCTTGACGAGGCGCTCCACGAGGTCTGGAACATCGCGCCTGACGAGCGGCTCACCGCCGGTCAGCCGGACGTGGCTGACACCCATGTCCGCGAGGATGCGGGCGAGTCGCTCGATCTCCTCGAAGGTCAGCACCTCGCTGCGCTGAAGCCACGGCAGCCCCTCCGCCGGCATGCAGTACTTGCAGCGAAAGTTGCAGCGGTCGGTGATCGAGATGCGGACGCTCTCGATCTTTCGGTCGAACGAGTCGGTCAGCGGCGGGCGCATGTGGGGAGTGTAGTCGGGTTGAGGCGAGACGGATAGTGCCAGCGACAGCTCGAGGCAGCTCAGCCGCCGAACGGGACCTGCTGAACGTAGCGCAGGTCTCGCGCGGGATGGCCATTGAGCGGAAAGCCGGCGATCCAGACGCTATCGACGTGGGCGGTGATGCGGTGCGCTGCGGCCAGCTGGACAAGCTCTCCACGGATAGCCGCGTAGGCGGAGGGGTCCTCGCCGTACGTGAGCGTGAGGTGGGGCACGAAGCCGTGCGGGTGCGTGTCGTGATCGCACTGGCAGAGCTGACGCCGGAGGTCGGCAATCGCGTCGCCGCCCTTGGTCACGCCGAGCCACGCGACGGGTCGGGTGGCTGAGGCAAACTCGCCAAAGCCCGCCAGCTCCAGCGCGAACGGCTGCTGCGTGATCGCAATCGCGGCAATCTTGGCCGCTAACGCCGGGGCATCACGGCGGCTCCGGAGGGGCGCATAGAAGATCGTCAGATGGCCGGTGCGAGGGTCCTGTGGACGAACCCCGCTGTCGTGGGTGAGCGAGGCAACCTCTGCGAGCAGCTCGTGTGCGCCATCGACGCGGATGACGACGCCCCAATACCACCGCTGCAGCGACACGAGCTAGCTCTGCTGATCGGGAGGAGGGAAGTCCTCGGCGAATGGATCCCAGTCGAGCGTCGATTCGACTGGTGCCTGATCAAGGCGCAGTCCGTCGACGGTGTGTTCATCGTCGCCAGGGATGGGTGTGTCGGCTGGTGCGGTTGGTTCGTAGTGCGTGTCGTCGGTGGGGGGTTGGGTGGGTCGTAGCTCGAAGGTTTCGAGGCCGGGTTCGCTGATGGGCGGCGGTGGTGAGTGCCCCCACTCGGCCGACGTCTCGGGCAGCACGGGATCCCATTCGGCCGAGGCTTCGTTAGGCAGCGAATCCCATTCCTCGACGGGTTCGGGTGGCAGTGGCTGTGGGATGGCGGGTGCTGGAGTGGGCAGCGAATCCCAGGTGTCGGCTGGTTCGGGTGGTGGCTGTGGGGCGCGTTGCGGTTGGCGCTGGGGTAGGTCCCACTCGGCGGATGGCTCGTGCGGCAGTGCCTGTGCGGTGGCCGGTGCTGCGGTGGGCAGCGAATCCCATTCCTCGACGGGCTCGGGTGGCAGCGGCGGTGGGGTGGCCGGTGCTGCGGTGGGCAGCGCATCCCATTCCTCGGCGGGTTCGGGTGGCGGCGGCTGCGGGGCGGCTGGCCGTCGGGGCTGGGGCAGCTCCCACTCTGCCGACGGCTCTGGTGGCTGCGCGTCCCAATCGTCGGCCAGCTCGGACGCCGCCGCCCCCGCCCACGAGGCATCCGCAGCCTGTGCTTCCTCGTGCGCGGCGGCGAACGGGGAGAGCTCGCTGGTCTCGTCGGAGCCCAGCCCGACGGGCGCGCGCGCGTCGACGATGCTCGGCGGTAACGGCTCATCAAGCTCCTCAAAGCCGTAGCCGTGGGCATCCGCTGGAGGTGCGTCGGACACGGCCGGGGCGTTGACGAGCGTGGTCTCGGCCGTCAGGTCCGACACGGCCGGTGCGTTGACGAGCGTGCTCTCTGCCGTCAGCTCCGCCCCGGTCTCCTCGCGCTCCCAGGACAGCGTATTGTCGTCGCCTGCGCCCGCAGCAGGAACCAGCGGCACGGAGAAGACCTCGGCAGGCGGCAGGTCGGGAGCGTCTAGGTACTCGCTGGAATCCTCGTCGTACAGCTCGTCGTCGTCGTCCTCGCGCTCCGGACCGTCCATTCCCCAGATCTGCTCGCCGTTGAACTCGAGGCCAGGGAGATCGTCTGAGGTCCAACCGTAGGCCCCGTACCACGTTGGGGCGGCGGGCCACGGGATCATCTGCGTGCCAACCTGAACGAGCGACACCTCAGGAGCGTCGCCGCGCTCGAGCGCGAGGCGATTGGCGGGGCTGACGTAGACCGTCGCGTTCGTACCGTCGGGTCGCCGCAGCTCGATCGGCTCGGTGCCGAGCCCGTGCTCGTGCGTAAAGAAGCAGAGCCCCGGTAGGCCGCGGGCGATCGCAGCGGGCGGGGCGTTGTTCGAGAGCCGGTGCTCAACCCAGAGGAGCTCCCACTCGACGGCGTCGAGCTCGCCTGCGCAGGTGCGGAGCTCGCGCGGCGACGACAGCGAGGGCAGGGTACGACGCAGGGCGAGGATCCGCGCGCTCGCCGTCTGCAGATGGTCGGCAGCTGCGGGGTCCTTGGCCGTACCGGACGGCAGCGTTGTCTCCGACGTCAGCCGGGAGTGCCGCGAGGCGAGGGCGTCGAGGCGCTCCTCGTGAAAGTCGCGGGCAGTCCACGACGAGCCGCTGCGCCGCCGCCGCTTCTGGGCGCGCGAGCGGGCCCGAAGGCGCAGGGCCACGAGGAGCAGCATCAGCCCCGCCGCTACGACGACCCCCCACTGCCAGAGCGGTCGAGCGTAGCTGGCGCTCTTGGGAGTGCTGCCGCCGGTGGCAGAGACGTTTGGCTTAGACACTGCGGTGACGAAGCTCGTCAGCGAGCCGACGGGATCGGTCGCCGCGACGGCCTTAGAGTCCTTGACGGCCTTGTCAACCCGCTCCTGTGGGTGCGACAGCGACGACCCGGCGAGCTGGCCCTTCGCGATCAGACCGACGGTTGCCTTTGGATCCTGCTTCTTCAGTGCCGCGATGATCAGCTTCGCTGACTCGAGTGACGTTTTGGCTCCCTTGACCTGCCGACGGAGGATCAGCAGGTAGGTGGACGGCGTCTGGGCTGCCACGGCCTTGAGGGCTGCGGAATCCGGCTGCGGGGCGACGCCCGGTTGCACGAAGATGTGGCTGGCGGCGAGCGAGGCTGCGAGCTGCTTCGCGCTATACCGCGTGATGGCCTCGGCCGACGGCGCAACGAAGAGCAGCGTCGAGACGATCGCAAGCGCTGGGGCGAGGCGGCGCATACGAGTGATGCTACCGCGTTGAGCGGCCGTTCGGGGAGAACTGCGCGGCAGCGTGCTCGACTGTGGTGAATCCTTACAAAAAGAAAACTTGATAGTCAGGCACTGAGATTGTAGACTGGGGTCACGCGCTGGTTTCCGGCGTCGCCAATCACCTACAACCACCATCCACATCATGGAGGAGCATCCCCCTATGGGTCGCGTCATCGGTATCGATCTCGGTACAACCAATTCCTGCATGTCCGTCCTTGAGGGCGGTGAGCCCTCGGTCATTGAGAACTCCGAGGGCGGACGCACCACGCCGTCCATCGTCGCGTTCACCAAGGACGGCGAACGGCTCGTCGGCACGCCCGCCAAGCGGCAAGGCGTCACCAATCCAGAGAACACCATCTTCTCCATCAAGCGCTTCATGGGACGCAAGTCGTCCGAGGTGTCTGAGGAGATGACGATGATCCCCTACAGCGTCATCTCGGGGGCCAATGGCGATGCCCGCGTGTCGGCCGCTGGCGAGGAGTACTCCCCGCCGGAGATCTCCGCCATGATCCTCCAGAAGCTGAAGGCGGATGCCGAGGCCAAGCTCGGTGAGCCCGTGACCGACGCGGTCATCACCGTGCCTGCGTACTTCAACGACGCGCAGCGCCAGGCCACGAAGGACGCTGGCCGCATCGCTGGCCTCAACGTGCTTCGCATCATCAACGAGCCGACCGCCGCGGCGCTTGCCTACGGCGTCGACAAGGAGGGCGAGCAGACCGTGCTCGTCTTCGACCTCGGCGGAGGCACCTTCGACGTGTCCGTGCTCGAGCTCGCCGACGGCGTGTTCGAGGTCAAGGCGACGGCCGGCGACAACCACCTCGGCGGCGACAACTTCGACAAGGTCATCGTCGATTGGATGGTCGCGGAGTTTAAGCGTGAGCAGGGCATCGACCTCGCGGCCGATCGCCTCGCGCTGCAGCGGCTCTACGAGGCCGCCGAGAAGGCGAAGATCGAGCTCTCGTCCACACAGACGACTCAGATCAACCTGCCGTTCGTGACCGCCGATGCCACCGGCCCGAAGCACCTCGACCTCTCGCTCAACCGGGCCAAGCTTGGCGAGCTCTGCCACGACCTCGTCGAGCGCACGGTCGGCCCCACGAAGCAGGCGCTCTCCGACGCGGGCCTGTCCCCCGCGGACATCGACGATGTCATCCTCGTCGGCGGCATGACCCGCATGCCGGCCGTCCAGGACAAGGTCAAGGAGATCACGAAGAAGGAGCCGCATCGCGGCGTCAACCCGGATGAGGTCGTCGCGATCGGCGCGGCCATCCAGGCCGGCGTCCTCCGCGGCGATGTCAAGGACGTCCTGCTGCTCGACGTCACCCCGCTCAGCCTCGGCATCGAGACCAAGGGCGGCGTCATGACGAAGCTGATCGAGCGGAACACGACGATCCCGACCCGCAAGTCGGAGGTCTTCTCGACCGCCGAAGACGGGCAGACGTCCGTCGAGATCCACGTGCTGCAGGGCGAGCGCGAGATCGCGGGGTACAACAAGACGCTCGGCAAGTTCCAGCTGGTTGGCATCCCCGCGGCGCCGCGCGGCATGCCGCAGGTTGAGGTGACGTTCGACATCGACGCCAACGGCATCCTCAGCGTGTCCGCGACCGACAAGGGCACAGGCCAGATGCAGCAGGTCCGCATTGAGGGCGGCTCGGGCCTCGGTGAGGACGAGATCCAGCAGATGGTCAAGGACGCCGAGCAGCACGCAGACGAGGACAAGCAGGCGCGTGACCTCGTCGAGGCGAAGAACACGGCCGAGCAGATGCTGTATCAGACCGAGAAGACCGTTGCCGAGCACGGCGACAAGGTCGACGACGAGGTCAAGGCCAAGATCGCGGCCGCCGCTGCCGAGCTGCGCACGGCTCTCGAGGGCAGCGACCCGGCGGCGATTCGCCAGCGGGCCGAGGCGCTGCAGGAGGCGTCGTACGCTCTCGCTGAGCA
>CAMDVX010000087.1 GCA_945877865.1 Bifidobacterium breve
CCTCCAACACACCCACCGACCGGGACCTCACCCACCCCTCCAACACACCCACCGACCGGGACCTCACCCCCTCTCCAACACACCCACCGATTGGGACCTCGCCCCTCGCCGACCCACGCTCCGATTGGGACCTGACACCCCTTTCGAACACGACCTCCGTTTGGGGTCTGGGCCCGTGGGAACACGCGCATCGACCACGGGTCCTGAGACACCGACCTCAAGGCACCGCAACCGCGCTATCCAAAGAGGCTGCGTGCTGCCGCGAAGGCTCCGATGCCGGCCACCATCGGAGCCACGAGCAGGAGCAACGCATGGCGCCAGCGTCCGGCGCGGTGCAGCGAGTCGACCTCGACCATCCACGTCGAAAAGGTCGTGAAGCCGCCGAGTAGACCACCACCGAGGACCATCAGCCACACATCTCCGCAGACCGCCGCGAACATGCCCATTAGAGCGGCACCAACCACGTTAATCAGCGCGGTCGCCGTTGGCGCACCGCCAGGGAGCCGCTGCTCCGTCGCCTGTGTGACCAGCACGCGACCAACGGCGCCAAGGCCGCACAGTGGCAGCGCGAGCAGGTACCAGCCGATCATCGGTGCAGCCGCCCTAGCCGGCGCCCACTGGCAGCAGCTGGCACCCCGAGTCCAAGGCTCGCTAGGAGGTATGCCACCGCCGTCATCGCCTCGCCGCCACGCGCTAGCTCGACGAGCTCAAGCTGGAGCGCGCTGAAGGTCGTGAGCGCACCGCACAGGCCAGGCCCGACGAACGCCCAGACCGCGGCCCGCTCGAGCCGATGCTCGACGAGCCGTTCGAAGAGAAACCCCAGCAGGAGGGCACCGCCGACGTTGGCGATCAGGATGCCCCAGGGAACTCCACCATTGAGGAGCACCAGCAGGAGTCGCAGTGCTCCCCCCGCCATGCCACCAATGAATACCGCGACGAGGCTCGCACGAGCGTTGCCGCGGACGACGTCAGCGGCATCCGTCGGTCCTGCGCTCACTGCTGTCGCAGTGGCCGGGTCTCGATCGGAGACTCCCCCTCAACCGACGTGAGCCTTGCGCCGAGCTCCCGCAGTGCCGACTCGCGAACGGCATTCTCCGGGCCATCAGCCTCAAACACGAGAAATGGCTTCAACACATCGAAGGCGCAGTAGCGAAACGTCCCATGGAGGAGCGGGTTGAGCAACGCCTCGATGGAGCCAGCGCGCCCCGCCTCCCCGTACATAGCCTCATCACCACCGATGGCGACAACGGCGAGCGCCCGCTTGCCCTTCAGCGGCCCCTCGTCGTAGGGATCATGTCCATAGGCGATGCCGTTGGCGAAGACCCGGTCGAACCAGCCCTTGAGCAGCGCCGGCGGCGAGAACCACCAGAAAGGGAAGACCGTGAGGAGCAGGTCGCACTGCTGCAGGCGGACGATCTCTCTGGCGACGTCGGGGGCGTAGCCTCCGGTCGCCGTCGCCTGCTCCTGCGCCGCCATCAGCTGCAGTGGACCCTCAGGGGGATGCGTGAGGTCATGACGACCTGCATCCGGCCGAAAGCCCTCAGCCGCGAGGTCAGCAAGCTCAACGGTCCAGCCTGCGGTCCGCAGCGCGTCTGCCGCTGTACGGGCCAAGGCCGCCGTGAAGCTCTCCGGCTCGGGATGGGCGAGGACTACGAGGGCGTGCATGCGGCGGCCTTTCGGTCGAGGGTCCGAACGATGTCGTACGTCGAATCGGCAACGGGAGCGAGGCGCGCCATGCAGCCAAGGGTAAGGGCTGCACGCCCAGCGGGGTCCTCGTGCAGCGCTGCCAGCGCAGCGGTGAGCCGGGCGGCCAGCGCGGCATCGCCACCAACGAGCACAACCGGCGGGCTCGGGGCCGGACCATACACCGCCAGCTCAGGCAATCCGCTGAGGTCGGGTCGGGCGATCAGCTCCGCCGCAAGCAGCATCGAATCAATCGGCGCGCAGTCGATCGTGCCAGCCACGAGCGCCTCCAGGGAGCGGAGATGTCCGCCCGTGACCGTGGTCGACGAGCACGCGCTGAGCGGTAGACCCATGCTAACGGGCAGCACCCAGCCGGATAGCGAGTCATAGCCGTTGATGCCGAGCGCGAGATCGTCAAGCCCAGCAAGCTCTGCTCCTGCGAGCGCCGGCCTTCCCATCAACATGCTGCAGTAGCCGGGAGGCTCGTCTGGAGCATCCACAGCGACCGGAGCTACGAGCGGCTGCAGCGGCAGGCCCTGATCGCGCGCCCGAACGTACGGCAATCCACAGAGGAAGAGCAGAGCAGGATCGCCCGCGGACAGCCCCTCCAACTCGCTTAGGTGCGCCTTGACCGGATCGTCAACCTCAAGGTCAAGCCGCTCGCGCACGAGACCAACCACCGCGCGCTGGTAGACCAGCAGTCCATCGCCAAGAAAGGCGTAGGCCCGCACTGCGCTCGCTAGCGGCCGCGAGCCGCGTTGCGTCGGCGAATCGCCTTGCGGACGCGGTGGGGCTTCGGTGCGGAACGTCGTTTCTTGCGCTTCACGGGTGATCCTTCTCGAGCGGTTGCGAGCAGCGTACCCGTCCTCACCCGAGCAGGCCGCGGGCGACCATCGCCTCACGCACCGTGGCGCGCTCGGCTGGCGTTGCTGGTACCAGTGGCAGGCGAAGATTCCCCGTGGCAAAGCCGAGCAGCTCCATCGCCGTCTTGATCGGGATTGGGTTGACCGTTACGGACAGGGCCTCGAAGAGCGGCGTGAGCGCCGCGTCCAGCCGCCGAGCCTCCGCCAGATCACCACGATCCACTGCAGCCTGCACCGCCAGCATGTCGTCACCGGCGATGTGGCTGGCCACGCAGATGCCACCAACGCCGCCGAGCTGCGCGAACGGCAGCAGGAGGTCGTCGTTGCCCGCGTATAGGGCGAGCCGGCCAGCCTCAACGATCTGGCGGGCTTCGTCGAGGTCGGTGACGGCCTGCTTGACAGCTACGACCGTGTCGACCTGCGACAGGCGATCAAGCTCGGCCGGCGTGAGGTGAAGGACCACGCGCTGCGGAATATTGTAGAGAATCAGCGGAAGATCGCCAGCGGCCGCCGCCATCGCACGCACGTGCGCCTCGATCCCCGCGATCGGGGGCTTGTTGTAGTACGGCGTGACGGCCAGGAAGCCCGCGACACCGAGCGTCGCTGCTGCTCGCGTCAGGTGCGCGGAGTGGGCCGTGTCATTCGAGCCCGTGCCTGCAATCACCGGCACTTTGCTGCCAACTGCTCCCGCCACCGCTTCGACAAGCGCTAGCTTCTCGTCGTCCGTGAGCGTCGAGGCCTCGCCGGTTGTGCCGTGCACGACGATGCCCTCTGACCCGTGCGCCACGAGGTGCTCGGCGATGCGGACGGCCTCGTCGAGGGCGATTGATCCATCAGCCGAGAACGGCGTAATCATGGCGGTCAAAATTCTGCCGAATGGCGCTTGCATGCGTGCTCCCAACTCGCGGTGCGCGCCAGCATACCCCGACACCGATCCGCACAGCCCGCAGGCCGGACCGAAACGTGCGAGAATCGACGGGTCCGGAGAGGACAGAGGAGGAGACTATGGCCGTACGCAAGCACGTCGGGAACGCCGATCTCATCACGTCGGCGGCACTCGAGGAGAAGACGAAGCTACGGCGGCACTTCGGCCGCTTCGACATCTTCTTCTTTCTCATCTGCACCATCGTTGGCGTCGACACGCTGGGGCAGGTAGCCGTCGAGGGGGCCCAAGGCTTTCTCTGGCTGATCTTCCTCGCGATCTTCTTCTTCATTCCCTACGGCCTGCTCACCGCCGAGCTCGGCGCAGCGTTCACCGAGGAGGGCGGCTCCTACATCTGGACGAGGCTGGCCTGGGGTCGCCTCGTGGCCGGCGTCAACGCCATCTTCTACTGGTTCTCAAACCCGGTCTGGATCGGCGCCACTCTCGCCCTGCTCGCCGTCGCCGCGATTCAGAGCTACATCTGGAACTTCGAAAACGGCAGCGTGGCCTTCTACATCGTGGGCCTCGTCTACATCTGGTTCTCGGTGCTATCCGCAATCCTCTCGTTTGGCATCGGCAAGTGGATTCCGACGCTTGGAGCGATGTGCCGAATCGTGGTGATCGGTCTCTTCTCCATCACCACCGTGATCTACGCGGTCCAGAACGGTCTCAATTTTCCGGCTGCGGGCGACTTCTCGCCGACGTGGGGTGCGTTCATCGCCTTGGTGCCCCTGCTGTTCTTCAACTTCGTTGGCTTCGAGCTACCCAGCGCAGCGGGTGATGAGATGAAGGACCCCCAGAAGGACGTCCCCTTCACCGTGCTACGGGCAATGATCACGTCGATCCTGCTCTACGGGCTACCGATCCTGGCGATCATCTGCGTCGTCCCGGCCGACCAGATCTCGGGCAAGGGCGTATCTGCTTTCCTCGATGCCGTCGACACGGTCTTCACGGTCTACGGTGGCGCCGCCGATGTGTTGATCAAGCTCGCCGTCGTCATGTTCATCTTGGCCGTCGTGTCAAGCGCCAGCACCTGGCTGATGGGCTCCGACCGAGCGCAGGCCATCGCCGCGATCGACGGCACCGGCCCGAAGTGGCTCGGTCGCTTCTCGTCACGCTTCGGCACGCCACTCAACGTGAACATGATCTCGGGGATTCTCTCCACGATCGTCTTCGTCGCTGCCGTCCGAATCGGCGAGGGCAGCGCCGCCGACGCCTTCAACGTGATGATCGGCATCGTGCTGCTCTTCACGACGATCAGCTACATCGTGATCTTCCCGGCCTTCATTAAGCTGCGACGCAGCCACCCCAATACCCACCGGCCTTACAAGGTCCCCGGTGGGATGATTGGCGTCTGGATCTGCGGTCTCCTCACGACGTTCTGGGCTGTGCTCGCCTCGATCTCGGGGATCTTCCCCGGCTTTCTCGTCGACGGGAGCTTCATCAACGATTCCGGCCTGCCTGAGGGCGTGACGCGCAGTGAGTACACGTTGTACGCCCTCATCGCCATCGGCATCACGACCGCGGTGGGTCTCCTGTTCTACTGGATCGGCGGGCCGACGCGCCGCGAGCTCGTCAGCAACCCCGAAGCCAACAGGCAATGAGCTGCAGCTAGCGTCGTCCGTCCCTGCTCGGGGCGGACGACGCTAGTCCAGAACGTGATCGAGGCCGACGTGCAGGCCCGGGGTGAGTGCTCCCACGCCGCGGAGCGCGAGCAGCACGCCTGGAACGAAGGCCTCACGGCTGGTCGTAACGTTACGGATCTCCAGCGTCTGGGCGTGCGCACCAAACAGCACGCTCTGGTTCGCGACGAGGCCCTCTAAGCGGACTGACGCAATGGCTGGACGGCGGCCACAGGCCTCCTCAATCAGGTCAGCCGTCCGCAGTGCCGTCCCGCTCGGACTATCGAGCTTTGCGACGTGGTGCTCCTCAACGATTGCGCAGTCGGGAAGCAACCGAGCGGCGGCGGCGGCGAACCGCATCATCAGGACGGCGGTGAGCGAGAAGTTTGGGACGTAGAGCACTGGAACACCTGCGTCCAGCGCTGCCTTGCCGACCCGCTCTGCCCCGGCGGCTGACAGACCCGTCGTCCCGAGCACGAGCGGGAGCCCGGCGGCGACGACGGCCAGGCTGTGCCCCTCAGCGCAGTCGGGTGCTGTGACGTCGACGACGACGTCGGGTGCGGCACTGGCGAGCCCTGCGGTGAGGGTCGTGAACGCCCCCTCCTCACCGCCCTCCAGTGAGCGCGCGACGCGACCGGCGAGCACGAGGTCACCTGCGGCGGCGACAGCGGAGCAGATGGGCGCGCCCAGCCTGCCGGTTGCACCAGCCACGAGCACCCGCATCACGTGCCGACCTCGCCTGGGCTGCTACGACGGTCGATGCTCTTCTGCGGCTTGACAGCCTGACGATCGCGTCGCAGGCCATCGACAAACGGCTGACGAAACCGCTCCAGCGCCTCGTTGAAGGCGCCCTCGTCTGGCCCAATCCCGGCCACGCAGAGCCGATCCGTCGCGAACAGCTCGCAGGCGAGCTCCTGCACGCCCTGCTCCGTCACCCCGTCGATGCGTCGCGCGACCTCCTCATCGGCCAGCAGGTCAACGCCCGAGATTAGGCTCCGCCCGAGCCGGCTCATGCGGGCCGCCGTGGAGTCCATGTTGAGCAGCAGGCGCGCCTTGAGGTTGTCCCGTGCGCGAGCGATCTCGCCGTCGCGGAACTGCCCACGCGACAAGGCTGCGATCTCATGACCAGCGATGGCGAGTGCCTCCGCGAGGTTCTCCGAACGGGTGCCGAGCGCCAGACCGACCTGCCCGGTCTCCTCGAGGTACGCCACGTACGAGTACACGCTGTAGACGAGACCGCGCTGCTCGCGGATCTCCTGCCACAGACGCGAGGAGGCACCGCCGCCGAGGATCTGGTCGAGCACGGCAAGGGCGAAGCGCCGGTCGTCCTGACGCCCAATGCCAGCACCACCGATCGCGATGTGCGTCTGCTCGGTGTCGCGCTCGACGAAGCGCGCCTCACCATGGCTAGGCAGCGCGTCCACACGGTCTGGCGCAGCGGCGGGCTGCAGTCCGGTGAACGACTGCTCGACGAGCGCAACGAGCTCGTCGTGGTCGATCGCTCCTGCTGCGGCAATCACGATCTGGCTGCCGGTGTAGTGTCGCGCGTGGTGCGCGACCACGCGCTCCTGATCGAGCTGCTCAACGGTCGCGGCATAGCCCGCGATCGGGCGCCCGACCGCCTGCTCGGGAAACAGCATCTCTCCGAGGACGTCGTGCACGAGCTCGTCCGGCGTGTCCTCGTAGAGCGCGAGCTCCTCAAGGACAACCTCGCGCTCAGCGTCGATGTCGGCGAACTGCGGAGCCGCAACCATCGAGCCAATGATGTCCACAGCCTTCGGTAGGTGCTCACCGAGCACGCGCGCGTACAGGTCGGTCTCCTCGCGCGTCGTCGAGGCCTGCAGCTCTGAGCCGAAGCGATCGAAGGTCTCCGCGATCGACAGAGCGTCGTAGCGTGACGACCCGCGAAACAGCAGGTGCTCGATCAGGTGCGACACGCCCGCCTGCGCAGCCTCCTCGTCGCGCGAGCCCACGCGGATCCACGTGCCGAGGGCGACGCCGTGGACGTCGGGACGGAGCTCGC
>CAMDVX010000088.1 GCA_945877865.1 Bifidobacterium breve
TGGGGTCTGCTCTCCGACACGCTGCCCGTTTGGGGTCTGCTCTCCGACACGCTGCCCGTTTGGGGTCTGCTCTCCGACACGCTGCCCGTTTGGGATCTGCTCTCCGACACGCTGCCCGTTTGGGGTCGGGGTGGTTTCTAGGGGTCTGGCCCCGTGCGGACACGCTGCCCGCTTGGGGCCGGGCACCGTTCGACCAATCCGCTGCCGGCTTCGGGTCTCGCCCCGTGCGGACACGTGAACGATCCGACCCCGCCCTGCTTGGCGCCGCCGAGCCACTTTGCATGCAATTAGTCCCGTTAGTCGCTTGCATTCCCCATGGATCTGTGGTTTTGTACGCAAACTGTGGCTAGCGTCTCTGCACCGGTGGGCACGAGCGCGGAGCGCGTCTACGAGGATCTACGCGGGGCGATCATCGGTGGCGAGTTTCCGCCCGGCGAGCGCCTGCGGACGGAGGCGCTGGCTGAGCGGTTCGGGACGTCACGCACGCCGGTTCGAGAGGCGCTGATGCTGCTCGAGGGCGACGGGCTCGTGGAGATCGAGCCGCGCCGTGGAGCCGTTGTGCGCGCGTTCGACTCGAACGATCTCGTGGATCTCTACGAGGTGCGGGCGATTCTCGAGGCCCGCGCGGCGTTCGCGGCGGCGAGCCGCATCACGCCAGACGAGCTTGCAGCGCTCGACGCGGCATGTGACCGAGCAGAGGCGCTCTCCGGTAGCAGCCGGCGGACCGTTGAGACGCTGATGGCTACGAACGAGGAGTTCCACGGCATCGTCGTCGCAGCGGCTGCTAGCCCGCGCCTGACGGGCGCGTTGCGCACCGTCGCCGGCATCCCGCGGACCTTCAAGGCCGTCTTCTGGGCGGAGAGCGACGAGTGCAGGCGCTCGCTTGCCGCTCATCGCGATATTGTGGCCAGCCTGCGGGCTGGTTCGGCCGAGCGCGCCGAGAGTGCGATGCGTCTTCACGTGCTGACTGCACGGGATTTCCTAATCGAGGTAATGCGTGACCGACAAGACTGATTCCACTCCGGCGGGCCCCCTCGAGGGGGTAAAGACGATCGAGTTTGGCCAGCTGCTGGCGGGCCCCTACTGCGCCTCGCTGCTTGCCGACTTCGGCTCTGAGGTGATCAAGGTCGAGGCGCCTGGTGGTGACCCGATGCGGGAGTGGGGCCGCGAGCGCGTGAACGGCCGCACGCTGTGGTGGCCGAGCCTTGCCCGCAACAAGAAGGTCGTCACCCTCAATCTGCGCGAGCCGCGCGGACAGGAGCTGGCGCTCGAGCTGATGAGCAAGGCGGATGTCGCGCTGGAGAACTTCAGCCCCGGCACCATGGAGAAGTGGCACATTGGTCCGGACGAGGCGCTGGCTAGAAATCCGAAGCTGATCTTCGCGCGCGTGTCGGGCTATGGCCAGACGGGCCGCTATAAGGACCGCGTCGGCTTTGCCGCGGCAGGCGAGGCGATGGGCGGGCTGCGCTACATCAACGGCTATCCGGGTGAGGCTCCGCCGCGCTGCGGCATCTCCCTCGGTGACTCGCTCGCCGCCAAGCAGGCCTTCGAGGGCATCCTGATGGCCCTCTACTGGCGCGATGCGCGGGGCGGCGGCAAGGGTCAGGTTGTGGATGCCGCCATCGTCGATGCGTGCTTCGCGATGATGGAGTCGACGGTCACCGAGTACGGGCTCTCCGGCGTGATTCGCGAGCCGTCTGGCTCGTACCTGCCGAAGATCGCGCCGTCCAACGTGCACCAGTCGAAGGACGGCAAGTGGGTCGTGATCGCGGCGAACCACGACTCGCTCTGGCGGCGCCTCGCGGCGCTGATGGGAAAGCCCGAGCTCGGCGAGGATCCGCGCTACGCGACGCATCGCGAGCGCGGCGAGCGCGAGCACGAGCTGTACGAGCTGATCGGTGCGTGGGCGGTCGGCTACACGGCCGCAGAGCTCGACGCGATGCTCGCCGAGGCGAACGTCGTCTCGGCTGGCGTCTACTCAGCCGCCGACATGTTCGAGGATCCGCACTTCCGCGAGCGCGGGCTGATCGTGGATCTGGAAGACCCCGAGATCGGCACGATGCCGATTCCGGGCATCACACCGAAGCTCTCCGAGACGCCCGGCGGCATCCGCTGGGGTGGCAAGTGGGAGGTCGGTGCGGACAACGAAGAGGTCTGGTGCGGCCTAGTCGGGCTCTCCCAAGGAGAGCTCGGCACGCTGCAAGAGGCCGGGATCGTCTAGCGTAATGCCCTGCAAGTGGAGAGAAAGGACGGACTCGTGGCGTACCGCCTAGGAGTAGACGTCGGTGGAACCTTCACCGACCTGTTTCTCGTCAACGATGACGATGGAACGCAACATCGCGTAAAGACCCCCTCAACCCCCAGCGACCCCTCGGAGGGCGTGCTGACGGGATTGAAGCGGATGTGCGAGACGGCGGGCATTAGCCCCTCCGATCTGCGCAACATCATGCATGGGACGACGGTCGCGACCAACGCCGTGCTCGAGGGCAAGGGTGCCCGCGTCGGCCTGATCACGACCCAAGGGTTCTCGCAGATCCTGCATCTGGCTCGCTCGCAGACGCCGGGCCCGTTGGCCGGCTGGATCATCATGCAGAAGCCCGAGCCGCCGGCATCCTTGGCGGATACGCGTGAGGCCATCGAGCGGATGGGTCCTCGTGGCGAGACGGTCGTGCCTGTTGATGAGGCGCAGGTTGAGCGGATCGTCAAGGACCTCGTCGAGAGCGGCGTGCAGTCCCTCACGGTCGGTCTGATCAACTCCTACATCTCCAACACGCATGAGAAGCAGATCGGCGCGATCGTAGAGCGCCTCTACCCGAACTTCCCCGTCACGCTGTCGAGCGACGTCGTGCCGGAGTTCCGTGAGTACGAGCGCACGCTGACCGCCTGCATGAACTCGTACGTTCGCCCGCAGGTGCAGGCCTACGTTAATCGCCTTGACGTGGAGCTGAAGGCTGCTGGCGCCACGTGCGACGTCAACATTCTGCGCTCGGATGCCGGCCTGATGACCACGCGTGAGGCGGGTCGTAACCCAATCTACGGCGTGCTGTCTGGTCCGTCCGGCGGCGTTGCGGGTGCCCTCTACGTGTCCACGCGAGCGGGCCATCCGAACATCCTCACCTTCGACATGGGTGGCACGTCGACCGACGTTGCGCTCTGCCAGAACGGTGAGCCGACGATCGGCCGCGATACCACCATTGGGCAGTTTCGCCTGAAGGTGCCGTCGATCAACGTCCACACCGTCGGTGCGGGTGGTGGCTCGATCGCCCACGTGCCGCAGCTCACCAAGGCGCTGCGCGTTGGTCCGCAATCGGCTGGTGCCGAGCCCGGTCCGGCCGCCTACGGCAAGGGCGGCGAGGAGCCGACCGTGACCGACGCAAACGTCGTCGTCGGGCACCTGCCAGCGAGCCTGCTCGGTGGCGAAATGAAGCTCGACGTCGAGGCGTCGCGCAAGTCGGTGCAGACGATCGGCGACGCGATGGGCCTCGAGCTCGACGCGGCCGCTGAGGGCATCATCAAGATCGTCAACGAGAACATGGCGGGCGCGCTCCGTCTGGTCTCGGTGCAGCGCGGCTACGACCCGCGCGACTTCGCGCTCGTCGCCTTCGGCGGTGCGGGTCCGCTGCACGCGAATGCGGTGGCCGAGCTGATGGGCTCGTTCCCCGTGATCGTGCCGCCCTCCCCGGGGCTGCTCTGCGCGGTCGGCGACCTCGTCGCCGAGTTCCGCAACGAGTTCGCTCAGACGATCGTCAAGCCGATCGATGAGGCCGATCCTGCGGACGTCAAGTCCGTGCTCGACGACCTCGGCGGCCGCGCTCGGGAGTGGATGACGTCCGAGGGCATCGCTGCGCACGATCAGCGGGTCACGTACCTCGCCGACATGCGCTACGTGCTCCAGGGCTACGAGATCCCCGTCACGATCGACATCGCCGAGGTTCAGACCGGCAACATCGCCCAGCTTGGCGACCAGTTCGACGCGCTGCACGAGCAGCTGTACGGCTTCAAGATGGATGATGCAGCGCGGGAGATCGTCAACCTCCGCTGCATCGGCAACGGGGCAGTACCGAAGATCCAGCTGCCTTCCGGCACGGTTGCGGCGAACGACGCCTCGTCTGCGTTCTTCGCTGATCACGAGATCGTCTTCGACGGGAAGAAGATTCCGGCGAAGATCTACGACCGCTCCAAGATGACACCGGGCGCCAAGTTCAATGGTCCCGCAATCGTCACCGAGTTCGACTCGACGACGGTGGTCCTCCCCGGCTATGTGGCCGAGATGGACGAGTTCTACAACATCCTGATCAACCCACAGGCCTGAGGGGAGGAGCTCTAATGGCAACAACCACAGATGAGCTTCGGATCGCAGAGATCCCGACCGGCGTCAATATCGATCCGGTCACGCTCGACATCATCGAGGGTGCTCTCAAGAGCGCCCGCTATGAGATGGACGCCGTGCTCTTCCGCTCGGCGATGAGCCCGGTCATCCGCGAGCAGCACGACGAGTTCCCGATGATCACCGACCCGCGCGGCCGCATGGTCGTGGGGCAGTTCGGCGCCTACATCAACGAGATGATGGCGGACTGGGATCAGGGCATCTATGAGGGCGACGTGATTCTCTGCGCCGACCCGTTCAAGTGCTCGGCTTCGATCTCCCACACGAACGACTGGCTCGTGCTGGTTCCGATCTTCCACAGCGGCGAGCTGGTTGGTTGGTCCAGCCAGTTCGGTCACATGATGGATGCCGGCGGCCGTCTGCCGGGCTCCCTGCCGACGAACGCGAAGACGATCTACGACGAGGGGCTCATCATCCCCCCGATCAAGGTCATGGAGCGGGGCGTCGTGCAGCGGCCGGTGCTCGAGCTGATCCTCAACAACATGCGCAACGCGGCCATGAACCGGGCCGACCTGTTCGCGCTCATCGCGGGCTGCCGCTCGGGTGAGAAGCGCGTGCAGGAGCTGTGTGACCGCTTCGGCAAGGAGACCTACCTGGCGGCGCTGCAGGCGCTGCTCGACCGGACGCTCGCCGCGATGCGGCAGCTGATCCACTGGGCCATCCCAGAGGTGCCGCAGTCGTTCGAGGACTACGTCGACGACGACGGTCTCGGCAACGGGCCGTTCAAGATGAAGCTGACCATCTGGAGAGAAGGCGACCATGCCTTCTTCGACTGGTCGGGCACGGATCCGCAGGCCATGGGGCCGGTGAACTTCTACCTCTCCGAGGGCATGTTCAAGATGTTCATCGGGATCTACCTGATCATGGTGAACGATCCGCAGATCCTGTTCAACGACGGGTTCTACCCGCTGCTGCACATCATTCTGCCCGAGGGCTGCCTGCTGCGACCGAGGTTCCCCTCGGCGCTCGGGTGCCGAACCCACGCGCTCGCGCGCATGTTCGACGTCCTCGGCGGCGCGCTGTGCAAGCAGGCTCCCGAGATCAACACGGCAGCGGGCTACGGCACCTCGCCGTACATGCTGTACTCGGGTTGGGGCGAGAAGGGCGATTTCTTCTTCGCCATGGAGATCCTGTACGGCGGCATTCCTGGGCGTCCGATCGGCGATGGCATGGACGGGCACTCGTGGTGGCCGCTGTTCGAGAACATCCCGACGGAGTACCTCGAGGCCTACTATCCGATGCGGATCGACGGCTACACGACGATCACCGACTCGGGTGGTCCCGGCCTGCATCGCGGAGGCAATGGCGTCGAGAAGCGCTACATCTATCTCGAGCCAGGTCAGGTTTCGATCCACGACGACCGCTGGCTGACTCGCCCGTGGGGCGTGCTCGGTGGCCTGCCGGGTGGACGTTCGGAGAAGATCCTCAGGCGCGTCGATGGCACCGAGGAGCGGTTGCCGTCGAAGTGCGATGAGATCGAGGTGCTGCCGGGCGACATGCTGATCTACCGCACCGCTGGTGGTGGTGGCTGGAAGGATCGTCTGGATCGTCCGAGCGAGATCGTCGCGAAGGACGTCTCGTACGGTCTGGTCAGCAGGGAGTACGCCAAGGAGGGTTACGGCGTCGTGATCGCTGCTGATGGCACCGTCGACGAGGCGGCCACGGCGAGCGAGCGGGATCGTCAGCGCACCGAGCGCGGCGAGCCGCAAGCGTTCGATTACGGCCCGCCGCTGGCGGAGGTGCTTGCGAACTGCAAGGCCGAGACCGGCCTCGAGCCGCCGATCCCCGCAGTGCCGCTGCGCTGGTCGCCGCTCGAGTCGGGTGAGGCTGCGCAGCGTCGCGTGCGTGAGGCCGACAACATGCCGGGAGACATCGTTACCGCATGAGCACGCATGGACAGGACACCGATTCCTTCTACGAATCACGAGGGTTTGGGAAGGCCGCCGGCTTTGGCCGGCGGCCGGTCCTGGTCGTCGTCGATCTGCAGAAGGGCTTCACGGACCCCGCGTCGCCGCTTGGTGGCGACTATTCGGAGCTCGTCGCCGAGAATCGTCGACTGGTGGATGCCTGTCACGACAAGGGCGTGCCCGTAGTCTTCACGACCGTCTTCTACGACGAGGCTCCAGCGCAGGCTGCCGCGGTCTTTCAGGCCAAGGTACCGTCGCTGCTCGTCTTGAAGGCTGGCTCTGATTGGGCCGAGATCGACGAGCGGCTCGGCATGACCAGCAAGGACACGCTGGTCGTCAAGCAGTTTGCCTCCGCGTTCTGGGGCACGAGCCTTGGCGCGCTGATGTCCTCGTGGCAGGCAGATACCTGCATCGTCACGGGCGTCACGACGTCGGGCTGCGTGCGGGCCACCGTGGTGGATTCGCTCCAGCACGGCTACCGCACGATCGTTCCGCGCGAGTGCTCGGGTGATCGCGCGCCAGGTCCGCACGAGGCCAACCTGTTCGACATGAACCAGAAGTACGCAGATGTCGTCGCCAACGATGATGTCGTTGCCTATCTCAAGGCGTTGCCAGCGCAGACTGCGTTGATCTAGGGAGCCAGCTTTGCTTTGGGGTTTCGGCCGGTTCTGATGGTCGAGGCGATGCAGCTTTGCTTTGGGGTTTCGGCCGGTTCTGATGGTCGAGGCGATGCTGCTTTGCTTTGGGGTTTC
>CAMDVX010000089.1 GCA_945877865.1 Bifidobacterium breve
ACTCACACGCTGTGGGCAGATGTCCGATTGGGGTCTGGCCCCTTTCGGACAAACCCAGCCCGTTTGGGGTCTGCTTTCGGACACGCTGTCCGATTGGGGTCTGGCCCCTTTCGGACAAACCCAGCCCGTTTGGGGTCTGCTTTCGGACACGCTGTCCGTTTGGGGTCTGGCCCCTTTCGGACAAACCCAGCCGTTTCGAGCCTGCTTTCGGACAAACGTTTCGAGCCTGCTTTCGGACAAACGCTTGGGGTCTGCTTTCGGAAATCCGATGGGCTTAGCGTCCATCGCGAGTGTCACCCGTTTTCGAGTTCCGACGGGAGTGGCACCCCGCTCGGGTCAGCCCTCTATGGGATACGCAGCACGAGGTGGATCGCGATGCCGAAGCGCCCACGGCACGTCCGACCATCGACCCTTGCGAGCCATAGCTGCGGATCACACGCAGCACCCGTTCCGCCACCACCCTCACCGCAACCACCCAACTCGGGAAGCCCCCGCAGGCGTGACCGACCACCAAGCGAGGGCTTCGGGGCCAACAATCGAGGGCTCAGGCGTTCACGCTCGACCACACGGAGAAGGAGGGATTCGAACCCTCGCTAGAGGTTGACCCCCTAGACCCACTTAGCAGGCGGGCGCCTTCAGCCACTCGGCCACTTCTCCAGTGCTCGGAGGATACCAGCGACAGCGCGGCGGGAGGCCGGGTCGTCTTAGATGATGCGCGCGGCGTGCATGCGCGCGAGGAACCGTTGGGTCTCTGGCCGCTCGGGAGCATCGATTACCCGCGCGGCGGGGCCGCGCTCAACGATCTGGCCCTCGTGCAGAAAGCAGACCTCGTCGGCCACGTCGCGGGCGAACGCCATCTCGTGCGTGGCGATGAGCATCGTCATGCCGCCCGCCTTTAGCTCGCGGACGACCTCCAGCACATCACCGACTAGCTCGGGGTCGAGCGCGCTGGTGATCTCATCGAGCAGCAGCGCCCTCGGTCGTGTCGCGATCGCGCGGATCAGGGCCACCCGCTGCTGCTGACCACCCGATAGCTGGTCGGGGTAGTCGCGCTCGCGATCAGCAAGGCCGAACCGCTCCAGCAGCGCACGCCCCTCTGCCAGCGCCTCGCTGCGAGGGATGCCATGCGCCTTGACCGGGGCGAGGATGATCTGGTCAAGCACGCTCATGTGGGGGAACAGGTTGAAGTTTTGGAACACCATCGCCAGCGATCGCCGGACCCGCTGGGGGTCGCAGGCCGGATCCGTTACCACCTCGCCGTCGATGAGGATGTCGCCCTCGTCGATGTCGACGAGCAGATCCACGCAGCGCAGCAGCGTCGACTTGCCGCTGCCGGAGGCGCCGATCAGCACGACGGCCTCGTGCTCGCGCACCACGAGGTCGACGCCGCGCAGGACGGGCTTGCCGGCAAACTCCTTCGTCACGCCGACGACCTCGACGACGGGAGGGCTCATGCGCGAGCCTCCTCTAGGCGTCGCCGGCTCCGGCCCCGGCGCTGCATGCGATCGAGCACGAGCGAGAGCGGCACGGTGACCATCACGTAGAGGGCGGCGGCAGCCAGCAGGGGCGTGTAGTTAAACGTCGAGGCGGCATCGATCTGGGCGACGCGAAAGGCCTCGACGATGCCCAGCACGGAGACGAGCGCGACGTCCTTCTGGAGCGAGATGAAGTCGTTGAGGAGCGGCGGCACGACGTTGCGAATGGCCTGTGGCAGCACGACGAAGCGCATTGCCTGCGCACGCGAGAGCCCGACGGCGAGCGCCGCCGACCGCTGGCCCTGATGCACCGAATCGATGCCCGCGCGAAACACCTCTGACACGTAGGCCGTGTACGAGAGCGTCAGCGCCACGGCGGCGAGCAGCAGCGGGTCATTCGGCATCCCGGGCAGCGCCAGCGCGGGCACGCCAAAGCCGATCAGGTAGACGATCAGAATCGTGGGGATGCCGCGAAACAGGTCGGCGTACAGCGCCGCCAAGAGGCGAAACGGAAACAGCGCCGCTGCCCGCGTCGAGCGCAGCACCGCCACGAGCAGGCTGAGCACGAGGACGAAGACCTCCACGACGAGGAACAGCTTCACGTCGATCCAGAAGCCGCGCAGAATGTCGGGGAAGGACGTCCGAAACGCATCGACCGAGAAGAACGTCTCGTGAACGGTGGCCCACCCTTGGCTGGTGCCGACGAGGACCGCACCACCACCGATCACGATCGCGGTCGACAGCACGGCCACCAGCGTGCCCCGGCGCTCCCGGCGGCGCTGCGCTGCGAGCCGCACCGCTCGGCGGCTCGCAGCGGGCACGCTCATCGGCGCGCTCCAGTGGAACGGCGGAGCCGCTGCACTACTTCAGCTCGGGCGCTCCGGCCTCCGTGCCCATCCACTGCTCCGTGATCTTCGCAAGCTCGCCCGAGTCGCGGAGGCTGTCGACGGCCTTGCTGACGCACGTCGTCAGCGCGGAGTCCTTCTGCAGCAGCGCGCCCCACTGGTCGCCACCAGGCGCGTTGAACTGGCCGACGATCATCGCGTTGTCGAGCACGGCAGCGGTCAGGTAGAAGGCGGTCGGCAGGTCGACCACGATCGCATCGACCTGTCCCTGCTTGAAGGCTGCGACGACATCATTGGAGTTGTTGAAGACCCTGATGTCCTGCGACGGAGCAAGCACGCTCGTGGCCGCGTCGAGGCTGGTGGTGCCGACCTGCACGCCGAGCTGGACATCCTTGAGCTCTGCCAGCGACGTGGCCTTCGCCAGCGGCGACTTGCTCGAGACGATCACGGCCTGCGGAGCGGTGTAGTACGGCGAGGAGAAGTCGACGACCTTCTGGCGCGGCGCGGTGATCGAGATCTGATTGAGGTCGAAGTCGAAGCTCTTGTCGCCGGGCGCGTACGACGAGTCGAACGGCACGACGACCCAGGTGACCTCACCCGGTGCAAAGCCAAGCTGGTCGGCGATCGCATACGCGAGCGCGCCCTCGAAGCCCTTCCCGTTCTCTGGCTTCTCGTCCATGAAGTACGGCGGGTACGCCGGCTTATCGGTGCCGATCGTCAGCTGGCCAGAAGTCAGCAGCGCGAGGCTCTCCTTGGCGCAGGCCTCGCTGGTCGTCGCTGCGGCGGCAGTGGTGGTTGGCGTCGACGCCGCATCGTCCGAGCCGCAGGCCGCGAGCAGCGCGACGGCGGCGAGGAGAAAGGTGCAGGCGATGGTGGTGCGGAGCGTGGTCATGTGTGGGCCTCAGGGACGGCAGGTGGTCCGAACAGACGAGCAGCGTAGCCGACTCTGAGAGTCGAAGGTGGACCGTGGTTGCAGGTCTTGGGGCGCCTCAACCCCGGGCTTGCCTCGCCGTCCGGTAGCGTGGAGCCATGCCCTCGGCGCCACTAGCCCACCGCTCGCAGGTGAAGCGCCGCGCTGCGTGGCTCAGCGTTGCGCTGACCGGGACGAGCGTGACGGCGAAGGGGCTGGTTGCGCTGGCCACGGGCTCGTCCGCCGTGCTTGCCGAGACGGCCCACTCGTTCTCTGATCTGCTGGCCGCAGTCATCGCCCTGCTGGCGATTCGCGCAGCCGACCGGCCACCCGATCCGCAGCACCCGTTCGGCCATCAGAAGCTTGAGCACGTCTCGGCCGTCGTTGAGGGGCTGATCCTCGTCGGCGTGGCGGGCTTCGTGGCGATCGTGGCCGCGCGGTCCTTCGGGCACCCCGTCGAGAACTCGGCGGCCGGAATCATCGTGATGGGGCTCTCTGCGGGCGCGAGCTTCTTCGTCGCTCGCCGTCTCTCGCGGGTGGCGAAGGAGTCGCACTCGGCGGCGCTAGAGGCCGACTCCGCACACATCGCGGCTGACGTCTGGTCGAGCCTCGGCACGGCGGTCGCCCTCTGCATCGTCGCCCTGACCGGCTGGGTTGAGGTCGATGCCATCGTCGGCATCGCCGTTGCCGGTTGGGTTGCGGCCATCGGCGGCCGGCTCACGCTCAGCGGCGTCCGCGTGCTCGTCGACGAGTCGGTCTCGCAGGGCGACCTCGAGGCCATCCGTGCCGCGCTAGATGCCTCTCGCCCCGCGGGCGTCCTCAGCTATCACCGCCTGCGGGCGCGGCGCTCGGGTGCGACTAGGCACGTTGATGTCCACGTCGTCGTCGATCCAGAGATGACCGTCAGCGCTGCGCATCGGATCACCGACGAGATCGAGTCGGCCGTTGCCGACAGGCTGCCAGCCGCCGATGTGATCGTGCACGTCGAGCCGGCTGGCTCTGAGCCCGAGCCGGATGCCGTCTGACGCGATCCGACCCCGTGGCAGCGGGCCGTCCGCGGGCGACGCCATGCCGCTGACAGCCGAGCGGTCTCGCGCTAGCATGCGCGCATGAAGCCACTCGGGATCATCTTCGGCTCGTTCGTCGCCCTGCACGCCCTGCCGTTTCTGATCGTGGGCGCGGTCCTCTTCGGGCTCGTCGGCGATGGCTCTCGCCTCGAGCTTCCGCTCGACGGCTTTACGGTGCCCCGCAAGGCAGTGGCGATCGTCTCACCCGAGTTTTCGCTGAAGGCGGCGGACCTGCCGTCCGTGCTGCTGGAGTCCAGCGTGACCCTGCGCTTCACCTCGAAGCCGGGCGACAAGCCGCTGTTCATCGGCCTCGCGCCTTCGCGCGACGTTAAGCGCTACCTCCGCAACGCGCCGATCGCCCGCGTCGAGCCGAAGGCGACGAAGTCCACAACCACTAGCTCGGGCTCCAGCTCCAGCACAAGCGATGGTCAGTCGGTCGGGCCGGGGGAGATCGCGTCGAACGGCACGACCGTCAAGCTAACCTTGGAGAACGGCTCGCGCAAGTCCGTCCCGCCCCCTGCGGCGCAGGATTTTTGGATCCGCCAGGTGCACGCTGAGCGAGGCGACGAGATTACGCTGACTCTCGCCGATCTCGCGGGCAAGAACTCGCGGGTCGTGGTGATGCGCGCCGACGGCAAGCCAGGCATTCGAGCCGACGCGGCGTTTCGGCTCCGCATACCGATTCTGAGCACGATCGGCCTCTGGACGTTTCTGATCGGGCTGATTGGCTTCGTGCTTGGCGCGCTGCTGAGCGTGATCCTCGCGTTCTACCCCGAGCGGCGACCGATGATGGCAACCGTCACGCCGACCGAGCCACCAGCGACCCCAGGCTCGTAGCCAAGCGTCTGCGCGCGGCCTGGGTGGGTTAGGCCGCCCACTTGGCCGAGGCCGTGTCGTCAAGGTCAAACCACTCGCGGCGGCGCGGACGAGGCGGCGGCTCGGGGGCCGGCTCGGGCGGGACGTAGTCGACGGGTAGGTAGTCGCGAAGCGGCATGCTGGCCTCTAACGCCGCGTTCTGCGCACGCAGCGCAAGGTGCTCGGCGATGACGTCGCCCAACCCAGCGGCGGTCGGCTCCTCCTGCGACACGATCCTCCCCCCCTCGCGCATCAGTGACCGGTCCATGATAGTCAGCGGGGTCACGCGCATCGGCGTGGCGATCGATTTCCCCGCAGCAGGGCCTGATCGTCTAGCCTCTGCCGTGGCCGTGCTAGGCGGGGAGTTTACGGTTCCCTGTACCGGAAATCCGTTTTAGCCGGGCACAACTCCCTCCCGAGGGGGTGACAAGGAGTACGGGGCACTCACCAGAAGCGTTGAGGGTCAGGTTCCGCGCGATCAGCATTCTCGAACCGTGTCAGATCCGGAAGGAAGCAGCACTCAGAGATCTCGCTGGTGCGCCGCGGGCAAGCCTGATCGGAGCGACTGGCAGGTGAACCGAACAGACCGGCCACCAACGACGGCGGGTGCACGGCCACTACCAACCCCCGCGGGCGATCCCGCCCGCGGGTGGCTGGTAGGCTCACGGTGTGTCCGCGCTCTACCGCCAGTACCGTCCGCTCGACCTCGCCCACGTCGTCGGCCAGCGCCACATCGTGCAGACGCTGACGAACGCGATTGAGCAGGGGCGCGTCAGCCATGCCTACCTGTTTTCCGGTCCACGCGGCACGGGCAAGACGTCGCTGGCGAAGATCCTCGGCAAGTCGCTCAACTGCCAGCACGCCGCTGCGCCGACCGTCACTCCCTGCTTAGAGTGCGAGTCGTGCCGGACGATCGCCGACGGCACTGCCCTCGATGTGCTCGAGCTGGATGCCGCTTCGAACCGTGGCATTGATGATGTCCGCGAGATTCGCGATCGGGTGGCGCAGCAGCCCGTGCTGGGGCGCTTTCGCGTCTACATCTTGGATGAGGCCCACTCGCTCACGACGGATGCGGCCAATGCGCTCTTGAAGACGCTCGAGGAGCCGCCCGCGCACGTCGTGTTCATTCTCTGCACGACGGAGCCTCACCGGCTGCCCGACACGGTGCGCGGCCGCTGCCAATCGTTCTCCTTTCTGCGGCCGACGGCCGACGAGCTGATTGAGGCGCTCACGCCGATCGTCCAGGCGGAGGGCATTACGGCCGATGAGGGCGCGCTGCGCCTAATCGCGCGGCACGCTGGCGGCTCGTTTCGCGACGCGATCTCGACGCTCGACCAGCTGTCGTCTTCCGAGAGCCGCACGATCGACACGCAGTCGGCACAGACGATCCTGGGCGTCGTCGACGAGGAGGTCCTGACCCGCCTCGTCGATGCCACGAGCGCTGGTGACGCCCGCGCTGCGCTGACGCTGCTCGACGAGCTGATCGAGGGCGGCCAGGACCTCGAGCGGCTGATCCGCGATCTGATCGACCGGCTGCGGGCGATCCTGCTAACGCTCGAGCTCGGCGCGCCGCCGCGGAGCGCCATGCTTGGGCCGGCGCTGACGGAGGCCGTGGTGCGCGAGGCGGCCGCCATGACCGAGCTGGCCGCGGTCGCGCTGATCGATGGTCTGCTGGAGGCCGAGCTGACGATGCGCAGCGGCGGCGATCCCCGGCTGGCCCTCGAGCTCTTGCTAATCAAGGCTGCGCGCCCAGCGGTAGACCGCTCGCTTGAGGGCGCCCTGCGTCGGATTGAGGCGCTGGAGAGCGGCATCCCCGGCCAGCCGCTCGCTGCGACGGGAGTGGCTCCTGCGCCAGCTGCCCCGCTCGCACCAACGCCTGCGCCCGTCGCGCC
>CAMDVX010000090.1 GCA_945877865.1 Bifidobacterium breve
TACGGGGTGCCCGCGAGCGCGGCGACATCGCCTACATCGCCTGCCACGCGATCTACTTCATCAACCTCGCCTCCCCCGACGAGGCGCTAATCGCCAAGAGCCGCAGCGCTCTGCTCAACACGATTGCGGTCGCCAACGCGATCGCGGCCGACGGCATCGTCCTCCACGTCGGCTCGCACCTCGGCGCGGGCCTCGATGCCACGCTCGACCAGATCGTCGGCGAGCTCGAGCGTGCGCTCGCAGCGCTCGACGGACCGTGGCTGCTCCTCGAGAACTCCGCTGGCGCAGGCGGCACGATCGGCCGTGATCCGGTCGAGCTGGCACGGATCATCAACGCGATCGACCATCCGCGGCTCGGGCTCTGCATCGATACGTGCCACGCCTACGTCTCCGGGGTCGATATGACCGACGGCGCCCAGCTCGACGCCCTCGTCTGCGAGCTCGATGACCGCGTGGGCATTGAGCGTCTGCGCTGCCTCCACGTCAACGACGCGTTGGCTGCCTGCGGCTCGAACCGCGACCGCCACGCCAACGTCGGTCAGGGCGAGATGGGCGAGGGGCTCGCGCACGCGCTCTCTCACCCCGCCCTTGCCGACCTGCCGCAGCTTCTTGAGACGCCAGGCACGGGCGACGGACCGGATGCGGCGGAGCTCAGCGCGCTCCGCGCGCTCCACGCTGAAGGCGTCAAACGGCGGGCGGCAGCGGGTGATCGCGCCGAGTGATGACGAACGTGCCGCCACCCGGTGGCTCGTGAAACTCGGGGTTGACGCAGCCGATCTCCGGCAGCCGCTGCGGATACGCGGCCTCCACCACCACGCTGCAGATCGGTAGCGGACGGCTAGCGCAGCGAATGCCGCCGAACCGGCGACCCTCCTGCTGGCAGCGCTCAAGCGCCTCGAGGTCGATCTCCGCCGCGTGAACGCGAGCCACGCAGCCGACGTAGCGGCGCCCGCTCGCAGCGTCATAGGCGTAGAGTCGGGGGCAGCCTAAGCAGCCGGTCGGCTCGACGAGCCAATCGCAGTAGACGCGGCAGCGACGGCACGATGCTGCTCGGTCGGTGGACATCGCCTCATGGTGGCACGGATCCTCTCGGCCGCGGACCAGCCCGGCCAGGCTCGCGTTTGCCCGGCTAGAGCAGCGCCTGATACGCGGCAGCGTCAAGCAGCGAATCGGCGGCGGCGACGTCGTCAAGCTTGACCCGAATCAGCCAGCCGTCCGCATAGGGCGACTCGTTGACCAGCTCCGGGGTTTCGACGACGGCATCGTTGATCGCCGTGACCGTGCCAGCGAGCGGAGCGATCACATCCGAAACGGCCTTGACCGACTCCAGCGACCCGTACGACCCGTCAGCCTCAACGTGCGTACCAACGGCCGGCGGCTCGAAGTAGACGACCTCCCCGAGCGCGTCCTGCGCATGCCACGTGATGCCGAAGTAGGCCTCATCGCCATCCACGCGCACCCAATCATGCTCGGCGTGGTAGCGCAGCTCTGCGGGGTAGGTCTCATCGGCGGCCATGACTTCAGGACTCCTTCTTGTAGAACGGCAGGGAGACAACCTCGGCATCACGCAGACGCCCCCTGATGTCGATCTGGATGGGTGTGCCGACCGCCGCGGCAGCGGTCGTGACGTAGCCAAGCCCGATGCCGATGTTGAGGCTGGGCGAGAGCGTTCCGCTGGTGACGGTGCCGACGTGCTCGCCGCCGCTGAGGATCGCGTACCCCTCACGCGGAATTGCGCGATCGACCACCTTGAAGCCGACCAGTCGACGCTTGGTTCCCTTCGCCGCCTGCCGGTCGAGCACGGTGCTGCCGATGAATTCGCGGCCGAGGTGGACGAAGCGACCGAGGTTCGCTTCAATCGGCGTCGACTTCGGATCGATGTCGTGCCCGTGGAGCGGATACCCCATCTCCAGCCGCAGCGTGTCGCGAGCACCGAGCCCACAGGGGACGATCCCGTGCTCGCGGCCCGACATGATGCCGTCCCAGAGATCGCAGGCGCGATCGGCAGCGCACAAGATCTCCACGCCAGGCTCGCCCGTATAGCCGGTCCGCGCGACCAAGGCAGGAACGCCGGCGACGCTGCGCTCCACGGCATGAAACGGCTTGAGGGTATCTGGGCCAGGCACCTTCTTTGGCCAGAGACCCGCCAGCAGATCCAGGCTATTGGGGCCTTGGAGCGCAATCATTGCCGTGTCGGCGCTCTGATCAACGATGTCCACGTTGGGATGGTCGAGACCGACGAGGTGCGCGAAATCGGCCGGAATGTTTCCCGCGTTGACGAGCAGCAGCCACCGGCCCGCGGGCAGCCTGTACACGATCAGGTCGTCGATGATCCCGCCCTTGGCGTTCAGCAGGAATGAGTACTGCGCCTGCCCTTCGACGAGGCGCTCAACGTCGCTCGCGAGCGTCGTCCGCAGAAATGCCTCTGCGCCGGCTCCTGAGACTTCGATCTGGCCCATGTGGGAGACGTCAAACACGCCTGCCCGGGCCCGCACGGCGCGGTGCTCCTCATTGATGCCAACGTAGTAGACGGGCATCTCCCACCCAGCGAAGTCGACCATCCGAGCGCCGAGCTCGACGTGGCGGTCGTAGAGAGGGGTCCGGCGAGGAGGAGAAGGAGGCATCAGGTCAGCGATCGTCAGGGGTCGTCGTCCGCGAGTCCCAGGCGCGTCCGTCGTGCTCGTCTGCATGGTACAGCGTTGTCGGGCGTACATGCGTCCAGTGGTCGCTGGCGACCGGCCAGCTGACCGGATGGGCAGCCTGTAGTCTTTGCAGCGTCGGGACGTTCCGACAGCCGTTATATGCGACTCGCCATGCTGATCATCACTGGGCTGCTGCTCCTCGCCCCGCTCGCGCAGGCGGGGCCAGCGGCTCCTTTCGCACTTTTCCCCGTGGTTGGCGGCGCGCACTTCACCGACGACTGGGGCGAGCCCCGGCCCGGGGGCAACCGGCACGAGGGCACTGACCTCATGGCCCCCTGTGGCACGCCAACGGTCGCCGTCGTGTCTGGCACCGTCAGCCTCGACTATGGCGCACGCTCAGGCTGGATGCTGACGCTGCGAGGCAGCAGCACCTGGTACCGCTACATCCACATGAACGGCACGCACGGCGCGCGCAGCGCCTTCGCCAAGGGGCTGCGCGACGGATCGCGCGTCAAGGCCGGGCAAGTCGTCGCCTACGTCGGCAACACGGGCGACGCCGCCGGTGGAGCCTGCCACGTCCACTTCGAGCTGCACCGCGGCAACGCCGTGATGTCACCGTTTCGCTGGCTCCAGCAGGCAACGATTCTCCAGCCCAACGCCAGCGATCCGGCAACGAAGCCGGACGCCTCCAGCGGCGTCACGCTGACGATCACCGGCAGCCTCGTCTGGGCCACCACCGGCGCCGATGGGCGTATCGTCGTGCGCGTGACGAAGGTCGTAGCCTCGGACGGCACAGCCATCGATCGCACCGGGCTCGTCGCGCTGCGCGCAGGAGCAGCCTCGCTCGGCGACCTGCAGGCCGGAGAGACCGTCAGCGTCGTCACGACGGCGCAAGCCCCTACCTCGGAGCGCCTTGACCTCAAGCCGCTGGCGTGGACTGCCGCGTCGGCGACTCGCTCTGGCTGAGCGCTACCGCAGCGCCATGCCGATCTGATTGCGAAGCACCGGGAGCCACATGCCGTCGATCGTGTGCTCGACCGGGGTCTCCCGATAGGTGACCTCCAAGCCGGCCGCAAGCAGCTCGTCGCGGGCGGCTCGACCGAAGGACACGTCGATCACCGGATCGACCGAACCGTGGACGATCGTGGCGGGTGGGCGAGCTGGCCCGAGCAGATCCAGCGCGTGCCCTGCCACGTGCGGGATAAAGCCGACCATCGCAAGGATCGCAGCGGGAGGGGTCCGCGCCGCGGCGAGCGCCATCGCGTAGGCCATCACGCAGCCCTGAGAGAAGCCACCCATGATGATCCGCTCCTCAGGCACGCCGATCCTCTCGGGCAGCTCGTCCAGCCAGTCAGCGAGAAGGGCAACGGAGGCCAGAAAGGTCTCCGGGTCGGGGTAGCCAACGCGCGGGACGACGTACCAGTGGGCGCCACCGGGCGGCAGCGTCAGCGGGCCGCGTGGGCACACTCCCACGAGACGCTGCTCGGGATCGAGGACCTCGATCAGCGGCAGCAGATCGTGCTCGTCGGCACCGCGTCCATGAAACAGCACGAGCGCCCCCTCGGGCTCGCCCTGTGCCGGGCGGATGCGCTCCGTGAGGCCGGTCACCGGTGCTGCTCCCACGGGTCGGGAATCGGGGTCAGCCGCTGCTCGAGGAGAGCTTGCAGGTGCGCGTGCTGCGCGGGGATGCGCAGCGATCGCCCAAGCTCCGCACGCGGCTCATCGACGTCGAAGCCTGGCCCATCGGTGGCAACCTCAAACAGGACCCCCGATGGCTCTCGGAAGTAGATCGCGTGAAAGTAGTCGCGATCGATGACCGGTGTCGGTCGCAGCTGCGCCTGCGCGGCCCGCGCCCGCCAATCGTCGTGCTCGGAATCAAGGCTGGCCCACGCAACGTGGTGCGCCGTGCCGGCACCGGCCAGCCCCGGGCCCTCGTCGACCGCGATCAGCTCGTACGCTGCGCTGCGCACGCCCGTGCCCGTCCGCCAGCGGCCTGGACCGTCGGCCACGAAGCCGAGGGCCTCAAGCGAGGCAGCGCTACGGCTCGGGTCGGTCGTGCGAGCCCGCACGCCGGTCATGCGCCGGAGGGCGACCGCGGCGGGCACGTGTGGTGCTTTCGCGTGCGGGAGCGACAGCGCTTGGGCGTCAGGCACGAGCCGCAGCACCAGGCCCTCAGGATCCCTGATGACCAGCGCGTCATCCTCGCGCTCGGTCTCGGCCTGCCCGACGAGCTGCGCCTCCCACCAGTCGAGCGCGGCACGATCCGGAACGGACCAGTCGAGGCGGTCGATCATGCCGGCACCGGGCTGCCCCCTGCGTGCACCCGGGTACTCGAAGAACGTGAGCGCCGTGCCAGGGCTCCCCACCGCATCGCCGTAATAGAGGTGATAGGCGCCGGGATCATCGAAGTTGACCGTCTTCTTGACCAGCCGCAGCCCCAGCACGCCACCGTAGAAGGCCGCGTTCGCTGGCCCGTTGGCGGTGACCGCCGTGTAGTGGTGGATGCCGTGAAGGAGCACTGTGGCTCAGCTCTCGCGCGTCGTCGAGAGCCGCTGGTTATAGAGCTTCGTGCCGACGGCAGCGGCGCCGCTGATCAGCGCGAGATACGCGGCCTGCTCGTAGTCCGCCGGCCAGCTCGTGACGAAGTGCCCGAGCGAGAGCGCCCCCAGCCCGAAGAAGTAGCCGAGGACGAATGAGACGAGGAGATCGTAGATGCGGCGCATACCCTTAGTGTGCGTGACTTTTGCAAACCGCGCAACAGGTCTCAGACGCGGGCGCGCAGAACGGCGGAAAGCGCCGCGACCGCAGCCTCAGCCTGCTGCTCGCTGAGGCAGAGCGGCGGGCAGATGCGTAGCGCCGTCGCCGACACGGCATTGACGAGCACGGCCCGTTCGAGCAGGTCTGTGGCAGCCTGGCTGGCATCGCCATCAACCAGCTCAACGGCAATCAGCAGGCCTGCTCCCCGCACCTCACGGACGCCCGGCAGGGCTGCCAGCGCCTGCCGCAGATACGCCCCAATGGTGGCGGCGTTGGCGACGAGCCCCTCCTGCTCAATGGCGTCAACCGTGGCGAGCGCAGCCGCCGCAATCGGCGCCGACCCACCGAACGTCGTGGCGTGATCCCCCGGCTGAAAGCCCGTGGCAAGCCGACGCGCGACGAGCGCGCCGATTGGCAGCCCCGATGCGAGCCCCTTGGCGAGGGCAATGGCATCGGGCATTACCCCAGTCTGCTCGAAGGCGAACCACGTGCCGCAACGACCCATCCCCGTCTGCACCTCGTCGAAGATCAGCAGCGCATCGTGCTCGTCGCAGAGGTCCCGAGCCAGCCGCAGGTACTCGACGTCGAGGACGTAGACGCCACCCTCGCCCTGAATTGGCTCGACCAGAACCGCCGCTGTCTGAGGCCCAACAGCCGCGCGAAGAGCGGCGGCATCGTTTGGCGGCACATGGCGAAAGCCGCCAGGGAGCGGCTCGAACGGGAGCTTCTTCGGCTGTGCCCACGTCGCCTGCAGCGCGCCAAGCGTCCGCCCATGAAACGACCCTTCGAGGCAGACCAGCTCGTGCTTCGCAGCACCACCGATCTCGCGCCCATGCCGCCGCGCCAGCTTGATGGCGGCCTCGTTGGCCTCTGCCCCAGAGTTGCAGAAGAACACGTGGTCGAGCCCGCTGAGCGCGCAGAGCCGCTCGGCGAGAGCGACGGCCGGCTCGCTCCAGTAGAGGTTTGAGACGTGGCCGAGCCGGGCAGCCTGGTCCAGCAGCGCACGCGCCGGTGCAGGGTGCGCATGGCCGAGCGAGACGACAGCGAGGCCAGCCACGAGGTCGAGGTAGCGGTGATCTGCGTCGTCCCAGACCCAGCAGCCCTCGCCGCGCACGAGCGCGAGCGCCCGCGGTGGGTACGTCGGCATGATCGCCTGAGCGCCGCGCTCCGCGATGCTCATGGGACGACCACGGTGCCGGCGCCAATTCGCACGATCCGCACGCCGCCCGCCAGTGCGGCCGCACAGGCCTCGAGCTTCGGCAGCATGCCGCCGCTCACCGTCGGTGGGCTCGTCGCCGAGATGCTCGGCAGAACGCTGCCGGCCTCATCAAGCACGCCAGCCACATCCGAGAGGAAGGCCAGCTCGTCGGCGTCGAGCGCCACCGCCACGGCAGCCGCCACGTCGTCGGCGTTGACGTTGAGCAGACGGGGCGAATCGGCGTCACGGCCGATCGGCGCGATCAGCGGCACCCGGCCCGTGCTCCACGCCGCAGCGATCGCAGCGGTCGCAACAGCGGCAGGATCGCCGACGAGGCCAAGCTCACGACGGCGGACGCACGTCAGCAGCTCGCCCGTTCGAAAGGGCTGCGCCTCCCGTCCCAGCACCCGCAGCGCGGCGAC
>CAMDVX010000091.1 GCA_945877865.1 Bifidobacterium breve
AGCTGCAAAAGCATAAGTAGGGCCCGCAAGCACCTCCGGGCCCTCTGCCACGCAGACCGTAAGCACCAGTCGATCAGAGGCGACTACCCGGCACCACTTTAGGAGCCGTCCATGACCTTCCCTCTCCCCTCCCAGATCCAGTGCCCGCAGTGCGGGGCATTTGCCTTCCCGACGGACCAAGCGGTGCGCGACTCGCAAGCCAACGCGTCGGTCTCGAACGTCTGGTTCAAGTGCGTCGGCACCGGGTGTTATCGATCCATCAGCTACTCGCCGATCACGGGGCGCTTCGATGTGCGCTGAACCAGACGACCCAGACAGCATCGCCTACCGCGCGATGACGGCGCGTATCAACGCCGTTGTCAATCAGGGCGATGACGCCGACCTCGAACTCGGGCGCCAGCTGATGATCGAAGCGATACGCCTGCTGCCCGCCGACGAGGCGTGGAACGCGGCCAAGCACTCGCGAGAAGACCCCTTCGACGACCGCCTGCACCAGCAGATGACCGAGATCGCCGCCGAGAAGGGCAGCCCCGAGGCGGCCTTCGCGATGCACGCAGACGCTGTCGACCTCACGACGCAGCTGCGCTGGCTCCTCCGCGCCGACAAGCTTGATCACGCCGAGGCGCGGGTGATCGCCGATGGGCTGCGCGCGGAAGGGCTCATCCCACCGCGCTCATAAGGCACACGACGCTGACCACGACCCGTGCGCGCATCGCATGCACCCACAGACAGTCAGCACCGAAACCGAGCTGGCGGAGCGAGGCTCCGCGTCGGCGAATGTCCCCCGGGGCGTATCAGACGACGTTCACCATGTCGGAGTGATACGGCTTCAGGTAGGTCTGCGCCCACTTGCCGAGCTCCTCGAGCGCCGGCCGTAGTGCTGCACCGCTCGGTGTCAGCCGATACGCGTTGTTGCGGGCCGCTCCGTCCGGGTTTGTGCGCTCGATGATCCCGAGCGACGCCAGGAGCCGAAGCCTGTCGGCGAGGATGTTGGTCGCGACGTGCTCGGGCGACTCGAGAAACTCGGAGTACGTGCGGGTTTCGTGGCCGATTAGATCGCGCACGACCAGCAGCGACCACCGGTCGCCGAGGACGTCGAGGCAGCACGCCATGGGGCACACTGAGCGCCAGTCAAGGTCGTCTACGTCCGTCTTCGCGCCCATGCCACCCTCTCACTTCAGGTTGCGGCCGCCATCTCCTTGATGGAGGTTTCCACGGCAGTCGGCTGCCAGCCGAGCACGTCGAAGGTGGCGGCATTGTCAAAGGCGGCCTTCGTTCCGAGCATGGGCACCATCCCCCGGGCCTCTCGATCGAAGATGCTCATCAGCCTGATCATCGCATTCGGCGCCTTGCGCGAGGGAACCTTCGAGTAGCCGGCATCGCGAAGCACCGCTGCGAAGTAGGTGAAGGCAACCGGCTCGGCGGTCGCGGCAATGAAGCGCCGTCCGGCCGCAGCGGCGGTTGTCATCGCCGCGACGTGGAGGCGGGCCACATCGCGGACATCGACCATGCCGATTGCCACGTCCGGGACCATCGGCAGCTTGCCGCGAATCATGTCCGTCATCAGAGCGACGCTCTGACCATCAACCTCGGCGCCAAGGGTCGGCCCGAAGACGGCGCCCGGATTGACGACCGCGAGCTCCATGTCGCTGCCTGCCACCGCATCCCACGCGGCCCGCTCAGCCAGCGTCTTGCTCTTGGCGTAGGCACCAATGTTGGCGCTGGTGTCCGACCAGGCGTCGGTCCCATACCGGCCACTCGGCTTGCCGGCAATCATGGCCACGACCGATGATGTCAGCACCAGGCGCCGCACGCCGGCCCGCTGCGCGGCACTGACCACGCGCCGCGTGCCCTCGACTGCGGGCGTGATCAGCTCATTCTCGTCCTTCGGCTCGGCAAGCACGAAGGGCGATGCCACGTGCATGACGTACGTGCATCCCTGCACGGCCTCGTCCCACCCCTGGTCAGACAGGAGATCAGCCTCGACGAAGGTCAGCCGCTCGACCGGAGCCACCGCTGCGATGGCAGACCTCGTCGCATCGGCCTTCGCCAGGGAGCGGACGGTCCCGACCACCTCGAACCCTTGGTTGAGCAGCTCGGCACCGCAGTGCTGTCCGATGTAGCCGCTGATGCCGGTAACGAGCACGCGTTCAGCCATCACGATGTCTCCTTCGGGTGACCATGAGTTCTCTAGCGTGCAATTCGCAACATACGCAGCATTGGCCGTGTCCCGCCGGTGCAGTACGCCAACGCCGATCAGGGGCCCGCAGCGCGGCGCAGACCCGCAACGTGGCGAACGACCGCGACGAGACCGATGACGGCAACGACGGCGACGCTTGCGGTGGCGCCAAAATCACCACCGAAACCGGCGATCGTCGGCTTAAACGCGATCTGCAGCACACCAAAGAGCGACGCGGCCACCAGAAGCGGCCAGAGTCGGCCGCCGACGCGATCGGGAGCAGTCATGCCGATGAAGCTGCCTCCAAACCAGGCAATGCACAGCGACGGGTAGGTGAAGGGCATCAGATCGCCGAGCGGCGTTTTGTCGTCGAGCAAGAGGAGCAGCAGAGCGAATGCTGCGGTCGGAGCGGCCGACGCCAACACCGGCGAGCTGCCGCGGCGCCACAGCGCCCACGTAATCGTCGCAGCGAGCGGCGGAACCGCCACGAGCGCCAGGCGGTCAGCGAGATCAAAGTCGAACACTGGCGCACCCGGGCCAATGGTGCCAAGCCCCCGCGACACGAACGACGTCAGGAAGACTCCAGAGAAGGCAAGCAGCCCCAGCTTTCCACCCACGCCATCCCACGTCGTACGCAGCAGCGACACAAGCAGCCCCGCACCGAGACCAGCGATGGTTACAGACAGCCAATCTGCCAGCACCAGCTCGGATGTCATCCCAGCAAAGCAGCCGCAGTACCACGGCACGGCGACCGAGCCGAGCCGGTCATTGGCTACCGAGGCGAGGGCGGCGACGACGCCCACAAGAGACGCGGCGAGCACCGGTGGGAGACCGAAGTCGCGAACGACGGCCGCCACGACGAGCGTTGCCGTCAACGCGAGGGCGACGTCGATCAGCCGAGGACGGGCCGCACGGGGCAGCTGCCGGGTAGTAACGATGATGCCAGCCACCGCAGGAATCAGCAGAGCACCAAAGAGCACCCAACTGGACCACTCCCCACCGAGCAGAAAGGCGTCAACGTAGAAGACGATGACCAACGCGGCGGCGCCGTACCGCACCAACGTTGACGTCACCGGACACGTGCGTGGAGATGCTGCCGCGCCTTCCAAGTCCCGCCTATCGTAACCTCTCGGCGGCGGGCGTCAAGCGTGCGCCATGGAGACGACCAAGCGGCTAGCCGCGCGCTACTGCAGAAAGCTTGGCAGGTCGAGCTCGGCGCCCGAGTCGTCCGCCGCCACCGTCGCCGTCGCCGTGACCGGGACGTTGAAGGCGGGCACGATCGCCGAGCCACCGCTGAGCGACGCCTCAAGCGGACGCGACCCGACGGGACGATCAAATCCGGTCGCGATGACCGTAACCCAGACCTGATCACCGAGGTTCTCGTCGATCGTGGCACCAAAGATGACGTTGCACGACTCATCGGCAGCCGCACGGACGATCTCTGCAATCTCCATCGCATCGTGCAGCGACAGGTCCGGACCACCCGAGACGCTCAGCAAGATGCCCGTCGCGCCATTGATCTCATGACCAACCAGCGGCGACTCAACAGCGCGAGTCGCCGCATCATGCGCACGATTCGAACCGCTCGCCATGCCAATGCCCATCAGCGCCGTGCCCGCATCGCGCATGACCGTGCGCACATCAGCAAAGTCGAGGTTAATCAGGCCAGGCGTCGTGATCAAATCGCAGACGCCCTGCACGCCCTGCCGCAGCACATCGTCAGCGACCTGGAACGCGTCAACGACAGACACGCCGCGTTCGAGCACCTGCAGCAATCGGTCGTTCGGGATCGCAATCAGCGTATCGACGTTCGCCTGCAGCATCGCGATGCCCGCGTCGGCCTGAGCGCGACGCTGAGCACCCTCAAACCGGAACGGCGTCGTGACGATGCCGATCGTGAGCGCACCCATCTCGCGGGCGATCCGAGCGACAACCGGTGCCGCTCCCGTGCCGGTCCCTCCGCCCTCGCCAGCCGCGATGAACACGAGGTCGGAGCCGCGCAGGGCCTCGCGAATCGCCTCCTCAGACTCCTCGGCGGCCTCGCGGCCAACCTCCGGCCGAGCACCCGAGCCAAGGCCCTTCGTGAGACGCTCGCCAAGATGAATTCGCGTCGGCGCCTCAGAGCCGCTCAGCTGCTGCGCATCCGTGTTGACAGCAATGAACTCCACGTCGCGGATGCCCGACTCGATCATCCGATCGATCGCGTTGACGCCGGCTCCGCCGACGCCGACGACGCGAATGAGCGCAAGGTACGCGTTGGCCGCAGAGTGACGAGAGATCGGCGACGGTCGCGGCTCGGTCCGCGCCGCGGCTGGGCGCACGCGCGGCGTCTGATCACGGGTGGTCTCGACGGGCGCAGCCACGTCCGCCACCTCAGGCTCGGGGTCCGGAACAGGATGAATGTGCGAAATCGGCACGCGTTGACCTATCGGCTCAGGGACGATCGTGATCGAAGCAGCGGGGCGCTCCAGCACCGCGGGCGGTGCGGGCGGCGGAGTGGGCTCGGGCGCAGGCGGCTCAGCGACGGGTGGCTCAGCGGGCTCACGGGCGGCCTCGGCTGCCTTGGCGGACTCGGTCGCACGAAACAGATCCGCGAGCGGACCGTCGTGCATGCTGGCTCGCTTATTCGTCACGAGTGATGACCTCCTCCGCAAGCGAACGATACGCCATGGCCGCCCCGCACTCGGGCTCGTAGGCCAGGACGGAGCCGCCCTGCACGGGTGCCTCCGCCAGCTTGACGGACTTGCGGATCCGCGTCGTAAAGACGAGATCGCCGAAGCTGGCGTGGAGCAGATCGAGCGCCTCGCGGGCGTGCACCGTCCGCTTGTCCAGCATCGTCGGCAAGATCCCCTCAATCGCGACGCCACGATTGAGGTTCTCGCGGATCATCTCCAGCGTCGCCTCCAGCTGGACGAGCCCGCGCAGCGAGAGATACTCGCACTGGACCGGCACGATCACGCCGTCGCTGGCCGTAAACGCGTTGATCGTCAGCAGACCCAGCGAAGGCGGCGTGTCGATCAGGATGTAGTCGTACTCCTTCTTGATCGACATGAAGGCCTTCTCCAGCGCCCGCTCGCGACCAATCGCAGACGAGAGCGCGAGCTCGGCACCAGCGAGATCGATCGACCCAACGGCGATGTCGACCTCGCGTCGATGGATCACCTCGTCAATCGGGACGCGGTGCACCAGCACGTCGTACATCGATTTCTCAACCGTCTCCGGATCGACACCAAAGCTCATCGTCAGGTTCGACTGCGGATCGAGATCAACGACCAGCACGCGTTTGCCGAGCTCCTTGAGGGCAGCGCCAAGATTGACGGTCGAGGTCGTCTTCGCCACGCCGCCCTTCTGGTTGGCGAGCGAAATTACGCGCGCACCAGAGGCCGCACGCGACGCCACCCGCAGCCGGCGTGGCATCACAGCCAGCTGGCGAATCGGGGCGGCTGCAGACGACGTCATGGGGCCACTATTCGCAGTTCCAAAGGTATCTCCTTTCCCAACCTGCGATGCTGCGGGCATGACCTTCGTGCCCGCAATCAGCAGATTTGGCGAATCAGGCGACGACGATCGCGTCGCGCTGTTTACCGGCACCGCGCTCATCATCGCCGCAGCAGACGAGCTTCGGCTGCCCACCCGCGGCGAGCTAGCCGGGCTCGTCAGCGCAGACACGGTCCACGTGGGGTCGCTCGATGGCAGGCCAGTCGAGGCCCTGCGCATCGCCAGCGACGAGCCCCTACCCGACGGCTGGCGAGCCGAGCCGCTGCGCCAGCTGCATGGCCGCCTGTCGGACGAGGAGTGGGCCGTCGCCGGCCGCGCGTTCCAGCTGGCAGAGTGGGATCGAACCCACCGCTACTGCGGCGTCTGCGGCATCGCGACGACGCGTGCTGATGAGGATCGGGCCCGCGTCTGCCCCAGCTGCACCCACCGCTCGTACCCGCGACACTCGCCGGCCGTGATCGTTCGCATCACCCGTGGCGATCAGGTGCTGCTCGGCCGCTCCCCGCACTTTCCTCCCGGGATGTACTCAACGCTCGCCGGCTTCGTCGACCCTGGCGAGAGCGCAGAAGACGCCGTCCGCCGCGAGGTGCGAGAAGAGGCAGGCATTGAGATCGAGGCGCCGCGCTGGTTCGGCAGCCAGAGCTGGGCCTTTCCCCACTCGCTGATGCTCGGCTTCACGGCCGAGTGGGCGTCTGGCGAGGCCGTCGCCGACCCCGCCGAGCTCGAGGATGTTCGCTGGTTTACCCGCGACGATCTGCCGCGGCTACCACCACCCGCGAGCATCGCGCGACGCCTGCTGGACGACTGGCTGTAGATGGAGGTCGACCGCCTCGCCGACGGGCTCTGGCGATGGACGGCCCCGTCGGCAGAGCCAGCCGCTGGCCGCACAAACAGACCCGGCGTGGCGGCTTCGCTGTACCACGAAGCAGGCGCCAGCATCGTCCTGATCGACCCGCTCATCCCCGCAGGGCCGGACGGTGAGCGCTTCTGGCTCCACCTCGATCGCGACGTCGAACGAGTCGGGGCTGCGCCCG
>CAMDVX010000092.1 GCA_945877865.1 Bifidobacterium breve
CGACGCCGCCGCTTGCCGGTGGCGTCAGATCTTCGGCCACGAAGCCTCCTCCGTCAGATCGACAGCGGGGATCGTGAGCTGAATGCCGTCAAGCAGCTCAATCACCTCATCGCCGTGCATCTCGCGTCGCTCGACGAGGACGTCGGCGACCTTCTCGACACCGTCCCGATTGGCAAGCACGAGGTGGTAGGCCGCGAGGTACGCCTGCCCGACGAGCTGTGCCGCATCGCGGCGAGCGGTTGGATCGCTGAGGACGCTCGCGATCACGTCACCTGAGCGGGCGCTGTTCAGGATCGTCGCTCCCGTGCGCTGAAAGCGCTCCTCGACCTTGGCGCGCTCCGCATCCTCCTGCGCCTGCGTTGCATAGTCGTGTCCGAGGTCAACCCGCGCGGGCCCCATCGCGCACATGCCAACCATCCACGCTGCGCGAGCCGTCGCGCTCATCACGTCACCGGCGACGCCACGCGAGTTCTCGCCGTAGAAGACGTGCTCAGCCGCCATCGCGCCGAGCGTCCAGATCAGTCGCCCCAGCTCCTCGTGGCGCCACGAGCTAAAGCGCTCCTCCGTCTCCAGCGCCTGATGATGCCCGAGCGAGCCGCCACGCATGCGCACGGAGAGCCGGGTTGACTCTGCGCCCTTCATGTAGACGTGCGCGCAGACGGCATGGCCGGCCTCATGGATTGCGACAGCGCGGGTCTCCTCCGGCACGTACTCGATGCCGACGGCTGTGCCGGACTCCACCGTTGTCAAGGAGTCCACGATGTCCGACCAGCCAAAGCGCTCGCGTCCCTCGTTGTGCGCGACCGTCAGCGCCATCGAGCAGACCTGCTCAATCATCGCGGGCGAGTAGCCGTTGGTGATGCGGGCGAGCTCGTCCCGGCGCTTCGGCTCGTCGAGGTCGGGCTCGTGCGAGACCTTGCCGAGGTAGAGGTCGAAGATGTCAATGCGGTCCTGCTTGGTTGGCGTGCGAAACCAGACGTGGCGGCCCATTCGCCCCGGCCGCGTGAGGGCTGGATCGAGGACCTCAATGGGGACGTTGCAGGCACCGATAAAGTAGATCTGCTCGTTGGCCGGACGCGGCCGAGGCACCCGCAGCGACCGGCCAAAGCTGCGTCGAGGAATCAGGTAGACCGCGTCGAGAATGTTGTTGATGCGATTGGCCAGGAAGCGCTTGCCAAACGGTGGCCCGCCCATGCCGTCCATGGCGATGAGGAGCTGGTTGAGCGCGAGCGAGCCGCCGCCGCCCATGCCGCCAGGGATCATGAAGTTCGCCGCCCTGTTGTAGCCCCGCACGATCGCCGAGGGGTAGACGGCTGGACCCTCATCACGGTCGGCGAAGCGCCGCTCACGCCACGCGAGCGATTCGAGCACGGTGTCACCGGGCTGGTCGTAAACGTCCTCAAAGGCCAGCGGGCGAGCACCGACCGCGCCCATCCCACCCGTCCCTAGGCTAGCCCGGCGCATGCCAACGGCATCGATCTCGTCGATGAACACGATGCATTGCCCGCCCCACTTGCGGGCGAGCCGCTTGGCCTTCCACATCAGAAACCGCACGAGCACCGCGTCGATGCCGATGAACGTGCTCGCGAAGCCCGAGCCGGGGATCGACACGAACGGCGAGTTGAAGCCCGTCGCAATCGCCTTGGCCAGCATCGTCTTGCCGGTGCCCGGTGCCCCCAGAAACAGCAGGCCCCGCTCGCGCTTGCCGCCAGCCTTCTCGAAGGCCTCGCCCGACTGCCAGAGGGCGACGACTCGACGCACCTCCTCCTTTGGCTCGGCCTGCCCACGGACGTCATCAAGGTTGACGCCCCAGTCCGCATCGCCGGGCTCAAAGCCCTTGATCTGGGTGATGCCCATCGCCAGCAGCGGTCCGAACATGATCGCGAAGTTGGCGAAGAAGAGGAAGAAGACGAAGACGAACTGGATTAGGATCTGCGGGTTGCTGAAGACGCCTGTCATCGCCGTGAGCAGCCACGAGAACGTGTTGAACCACGTGATCGTCTCCTCCGGAGCGGCGGTGGCGACGCGAACGGCGTAGAGGATCGTGATGATCGCGGCGAGCCACAGCGCGAAGCGGATCTTCCGCGACCAGAACCAGGCCCGCTTGCGGTCGAGCGCGTCGGTCTCGCGGCGATTGCGCGAATCGTCGCCGTACAGCGTCGGCCAGGGGACGAGCTTACGAAGAATCGTGTCGATCACGCCCCGCGCAACAGCAACGACCCCGACGGTGAACAGCAGGCTCAGCAGCAGGCCCCAGTCCTTGACGATGTACGCCCACAGGAACACGCTCGGCGCGCCGAGCACCGCGACGACCGTGGCGACGCGGCCCAGCCGACGCCAGCCGTCGGCTAGCTGCCGGGATGAGGTCGTAAAGCCGGCTTCCGGCTGCTGCTGTTGCTCTACGAGCGCCATGGGCCTCGCGCAGTGTAGTCAGCATCAGCGGAGTTGGCGGGCGGCATCGGCTTCGGTCGGTAGCGTCGCCGCAGCGCACCGCTGATCCAGGCGAAGAAGCCGATAAACAGGGCGGCAGAGGTTCCGATCAGGGCAGTTGAGATCGCATTGGCTCCCCCAGTCCCGCCGAGGCTCTGCCGGACGAGCTCGGCGATCACGAGCACCGCGAGCGGCCCGACGGCGGCGATCGCTCCACGCAGGCGACCGTACCGCCAGCCGAGCACGCAGGCCGCCACGAGCAGCAGCAGGGGCCCAAAGACGCTGTTCGAGCCCGTCGCCAGCAGCAGGCCAGCGATGGCTCCCTCGACCACGAAGCCGACCGCGACCGGCACGAGCCAGCGGCGTGTCGGCCCGGGCGGCGGCTGTGGCCGCCCCTGCTGCATCCGCTGCCGAAAGGAGCTCATGCTGATCGCTTCGCGCTACGCACTGGTGTCGGCTGCCGACCAGGGCGGATCGTCAGCGGGCGGGCCGGCCGCGACCAGCGCGGCACTCGCACTGCCTCCGGCCATGATCCGTGGGATGTCCGCCTCGGTGACGAGCACCTGACGCGGCTTCGAGCCCTCGTAGCCCGAGATCGCGCCGCGCCGCTCGAGCATGTCGACCAACCGGCCAGCGCGCGTGTAGCCGACGCGCAGGCGGCGCTGAAGCAGGCTGACCGAGGCCGTTTCGTGGTTGCAGACCACGCGGAGCGCGTCCTCAAGCAGAGGATCCGCGTCGGGGTCCGTGCTGTCACCGCTCCCCGGCCCACTCGCGCTAGCGACGATCTGCGGCAGCTCAAGGAAGCCCTCCTCGAACTCGGGCTCTGCCTGGTTGCGGCACTGCTCGACGACGAGCCCAACCTCCTCCTCACCAACGTAGGCGCCTTGGATGCGCTGAATGCGGCTCGTCCCGATCGGGCGGTACAGCATGTCGCCTTGGCCGAGCAGGCTCTCTGCTCCCGGGGTGTCGAGGATCACGCGCGAGTCCGTCATCGAGGACACGGCGAAGGCGATGCGGCTTGGCACGTTGGCCTTGATCATGCCGGTGATGACGTCGACCGACGGGCGCTGGGTAGCCAGCACGAGGTGGATGCCGACTGCACGAGACTTCTGGGCGAGCCGGATGATGCAGTCCTCGACCTCAGCTGGCGAGACCATCATGAGATCAGCCAGCTCGTCGATGACGACGAGGACGTACGGCAGCACATCCTCCGCGCGTCCGTTCTCGACGCGCGCCTTGTTGAATTCGACGATGTTTCGCGAGCGTGCCGCACCGAGCTTCTCGTAGCGTCGCTCCATCTCGCCAACGACGTTCATCAGCGCGGCCGCTGCGCTCTTCATGTTCGTCACGACAGGCGTCATGAGGTGCGGAATGGCCTCGTAGTGGTTCAGCTCGACGCGCTTCGGGTCGATCAGGATCATCTTGACCTCGTCCGGCGACGCATTCAGCAGGATCGAGACGAGCATGGCGTTCAGCGAGCCAGACTTGCCAGACCCTGTCGTGCCAGCGATCAGGATGTGCGGCATCTTGGCGAGATCCGCGTGGACGTGGTTGCCCGAGATGTCCTTGCCGAGCCAGACGGTGAGCGGGCTGCAGCCGGCGGGGAACCGCCCTTGGATGTCGCCGAGCGTGACCAGATTCGGGGTCAGGTTCGGGACCTCCACACCGACGGCCTGCTTGCCGGGGATCGGCGCGAGAATCCGAATGTCCGTGGTGGCAAGCGCATAGGCGAGGTCGTCCTTGAGCGCCGACACGCGGCCGACCTTGGTGCCCGGTGCCAGTTGGATCTCGTAGCGGGTCACCCGCGGGCCCGAGACCGTGCCGATGATTCGCGACTCGACCCCGAAGCTCCCAAGCGCCTCAACGAGCGTACGGCCCATGCGGTCGAGCGCAGCCTGCTCAACCCGGGCCTCCTGCGACCGCTTGAGCACCGACGGGTCCGGCAGGCGATAGCCGACGTGCAGCGGACGCTGGACGGGGACGGGGCTAAGGTCGATCGTCGGCGCGCCGCTGGCGCCGTAGGGGTCGAGCACGGACTCGGGCGTCTCCGCCACCGGCTCGGTCTGCCAGGGCTCCGCGGCTGCCGGCTCGAGCTCCTCCTCAGCCGCGAGGTCGGGCCAGTCCTGATGGGCGAGGTCGGGAAACGCAGGGGCGAGGTCGGGAAACGCAGGGGCGAGCTTGGGGAAGGGCAGGTCGCGGACCGGATCGGAGAAAACGGCATCCTCCAGCGGGTCAGCGAGGGTAAACGTGGCGACGTCGTCGTACCGGATGCGCTCGCGACGGGCGCGCGCGGCCTCCTGCTGGTCCAGCCGGAGCTCGTGCTCCTCGTGCTCGCGACGCAGCTCGCGGCGCGTGGACGCATCGTGGCGGCGGTCACCAACCTCGTAGTACGTAGCGACGAGCGTTTCGATGAATGCGCGCCAGAGCCCCACGGACGTCTGACCAGCGATCAGGATCATGCCGACCACCGCGAACAGGGCGACGGCCACCAGCATCCCTGCATCGCCAACGGCCGATCCGAGCAGCCCGTGCAGGCTGCCGCCCACGTACCCGCCAGACTCCTCGGCGGCTCGACCGGTCGTGCGATCGTTCGAGATGGCCAGCAGGAGCGCCAGCAGCACCAGCGGGACGCCGGCAAGGCGGCGGCGCAGGGTCGCGGGAACGTTCGTCTGGAGGATCAGGGCGCCAACGCCGATCAGGATCACGGGCAGCAAGAGCGCGAAGATGCCAAAGGCCACGTACGAGCCGTCGGCAAGGCGGGAGCCAGCGGCAGAACCGTCCAGGCCAAACCACAGCAGCAGCGCCATGAACACGCCAAGCGGGATCGGGATGATGCCGCTGAGGATGCGAGGCAGCTGGCTCGGTGGTGCCACGGGCTGGCGCGCCGCCTGCTTGCGCGGCGCGGCCTTGCGCGTCGAGGCCCGCTTCGGCGCGGCCTTCGAGGAGGCAGCGCTAGAGCGCTTCGGAGCGGGTTTGGTCGTGCGAGCGCGAGTAGCCACGGTGTAGGTCTACTCCCCCGCGACGGGTTCTCCTTCACTGCGGCCCCAAGTCGCCGCGAGCGGCGGCAGCGAACCCGCACAGGAGCATTCGAGAGCCTTCCAGCCACGGCTGGAAGCGCTCCCGACCACTGCTCGGGTAAGATTCAGCCATGGCGACGCTTGCACAGCAGTGGGATGCAATTATCGGCGACGAGCCGGCTGACTGGGAGAACCTCTTCCTCGAGCTGAAGATCTCCGATAACGACCGGATGGAGGAGGCGGGTCTCGCGATCTGCACCCTCAACCCGTGGCATGGCGAGTCGTGGCGAAGCGGCTGGTTCCGCTTCCGCGTCGCCCGCACGTTCGGGTATGGCGCCGACGACGCGCTCGCCCGCAACATGCTCGCGAAGCTCGACACGCGCGGAATCGCCGGCGAGCTCACCCTGCTGCGCTCGGTGGATCACTTCCTCCCTGTGCACACGCAGGGCACCGTCTAGGGCCGCGTGGCGCCTTGGGTCCGGATCGACGGCGACGAGCTGCCCGTCGAGGAAGCCCGCATCGTCTGGTCGCCTGCTGCCTGCGCAGGTGAGGACGGCATCGCCTTCTGGCTGCGCGCCTCGGGGGCGCGGTCCGTTGTGCACCTCGCCGGCTGGGCACCCGGCGAGTCTCCGCTCGACCTTGACGGCTGCGAGGTCCTCATCGACAGCCCCGGCCCGGACGCCGGTGTCGACGGTCGCTTTCTCGCCCGCGTCGGCCTCCGCTTCGGACGCGTCTCGCACGAGCGCGCCGTGGTCAGCATCGACGGAGAGATCGAGGCGCTCGACCCGAGCGACGAGTCGCGCGCGGTGCTCCAAGCCGACCTCATCTGCCGCGTCAGCCCGGTCGCAGACCGCGATCACTGCATCGGCTGCGGTGGTCCGCTCGACCGCTATGCCACGACGCGCGACGAGTTCGTCGCGGGCTTTCGCATCTCGCAGCGTGTGCTCCCCGTGCTCTGTCCAGGCTGCACCGGCACGACGGAGCGCCCGCGCTTCTGCCCCAAGTGCGGCTGCGCGTTCGCTGCCGACGCCGTCTCAACGCACGGCGAGGAGGGTCGCATCGGCTACATGGCCCGCTGCCCACAGGGCCACGAGTTCAGCGGCGCACTGCCGGGGTAGCCGGCTGGCGTCTGGCTCGAGGTCGGGGCGAGAGGATTTGAACCTCCGA
>CAMDVX010000093.1 GCA_945877865.1 Bifidobacterium breve
GCGTGGACGCGGATTCTGGGCGGTCACGCGCTTTGACGACATCGTCGCGATCGAGAAGGACCACGAGACGTTCTCGAACGGGGTCGGTGGCACCAGCCTGACAGACCTCGATCCCGAGCATGTCGAGGCGCGAATGTCGCTGCTCGATATGGATCCGCCCCGGCACACGCGGCTGCGGGCGCTCGTCAACCGCGGCTTCACCCCGCGTGCGATCGGGCACTACGAGGACCGCGTGCGCGGCCTGATCCGTCAGATCCTGACGGAGACGATGCCGCTCGGTCGCTTCGACTTCGTTGAGCACGTCAACGTCGAGCTGCCAATGCGAATCCTCTCGGAGATCATGGGCACCCCGCTCGCCGACCGACGCACGCTCGTCGATCTCGGCGATCGCCTGCTCGGTAACACCGAGCCTGAGTTCGTCGGCGCCGACATGGTCTCCGACAAGGCCGACCTATCCCAGTACGCGCACCTACCGTTCTCGAGCCCGGCCGCGCTCGAGATGTTCGACTATGCCCTTGGCCTCGCCGACCTCAAGCGGCGCGAACCGGGCGACGACGTCGTGACGATCCTGCTCAACAGCGAGCTCGACGGCGAGCGGCTCTCCGAGCACGAGTTCAAGCTGTTCTTCCTGCTGCTGATTACCGCTGGCAACGAGACGACGCGGCACACGATGTCCCATGGCATCCAGGCGCTGCTAGAGCGCCGCGACCGGCTCGACGCGCTCTGCGCCAACCCGGCGCTGGCGACGACCGGCGCGGAGGAGATCATCCGCTGGGCCAGCGTGCTGCATCACTTTCGCCGGACCGCGACGCGTGACACCGAGCTGCATGGCAAGCAGATTCGGCAGGGCGACAAGGTCGTCATGTGGTTCACGTCGGGCAACCGCGACGAGCGCGCATTTGACGCGCCAGCGACGTTCGATCTCGCGCGCGACCCAAACCGCCACATGGCGTTCGGGCTGGGCGGCCCCCACTTCTGCCTCGGTGCGCACCTCGCCCGGCTTGAGGTTCGGGTTTGGCTAGAGGAGCTCATCCCGTATCTACCGGAGCTTCACCTCGACGGGCCCGTGGAACGCATGCGGTCGAACTTCTTCAACGGCATCAAGCGGATTCCGGTCCGCTACGACGGTATTGCCTAGCCGCTTCCGCCACGGTGACCGCCCGCGGTCTGCGCTGCGGTTGTCTAGGCTGCCACCCAACCAGTGCTCCCAGGGGGCGAACTCGCGTGACCAAGTACGTCTACGACCAGTCTGAAGGCTCCGCAGAGATGCGCACGCTGCTCGGCGGCAAAGGTGCGAACGTCGCGGAGATGCAGCGCATCGGCGTCCCTGTGCCGGATGGCTTCACCGTCACGACGGAGGCCTGCGTCGCAGCCATGCGCGCTGACGGCGAGTGGCCGGTTGGGCTCTGGGAAGGCGTGCTGGAGCGCCTCGCCGCCCTTGAGGAGCGCACGGGTCGCCGGCTCGGCGATCCTGCGAAGCCGCTGCTCGTGAGCGTGCGCTCTGGCGCGGTCTTCTCCATGCCGGGCATGATGGACACGGTCCTCAACCTCGGCATGAACGACGCTGCCGTGCGGGGGCTCGCCGTCGAGAGCGGCAACCCGCGCTTCGCATGGGACTCGTACCGGCGCTTCGTTCAGATGTTCGGCGAGGTCGTGCTCGGGGTGCCATCGGATGACTTTGAGCACGCGCTGAGCGACCTCAAGCGCGAGCGTGGCGTCCGCAACGACACGGACCTCAGCGCGGAGGACCTCGAGCAGCTCGTCGCTACCTTCAAGGACATCGCGTCCACCACGGCCGGGGCTGGCGCCTTCGGCGACGATCCGCGCGAGCAGCTGCGGCTGGCGATCAAGGCCGTCTTCGACTCTTGGCTCAACCCGCGGGCGGCCGTCTACCGCCGGGCAAACGACATCCCCGATGATCTCGGCACTGCCGTCAACATCATGCAGATGGTGTTCGGCAACCTCGGTGAGACCTCGGGCACGGGCGTCTGCTTTACCCGCGATCCCTCGACGGGTGAGCACCGCCTCTACGGCGAGTTCCTGCTCAACGCGCAGGGCGAAGACGTCGTTGCGGGCATTCGCACGCCGCGGCCGCTGGCCGAGCTTGAAGGCGAGCTGCCGGAGGCCTATGCCGAGCTCGTCGCCACGATGGCGCGCCTAGAGGCGCACTACGGCGACATGCAGGACATCGAGTTTACGATCGAGCGGGGCAGGCTCTACCTGCTGCAGACCCGCACGGGCAAGCGCACGGCGCAGGCCGCGATCCGCGTCGCCTGCGACATGGTCAGCGAGGGCGTCATCACCCGCGCGCAGGCGGTGCAGCGCATCGATCCCAAGCAGCTTGACCAGCTGCTGCATCCGACGATCGACCCGTCCGCCGAGCGGGAGCTGCTGGCAACGGGGCTCAACGCCTCACCGGGTGCAGGCGTCGGTGAGATCGTGCTCGACGCCGACTCTGCTGAGCGGCGCGGCAAGTCCGGCATCCCCGTGGTGCTGGTGCGCTGGGAGACGACGCCCGACGACATCCACGGCGTGATCGTGGCGCAGGGCGTCATCACCGCCCACGGTGGCATGACGTCGCACGCGGCCGTCGTGGCCCGCGGCATGGGCAAGCCGTGCGTCGCCGGCATCGATGGGCTGCAGATCGACCTCACGGCGCGCACGATCACGATCGGTGGTCGCACGCTTGCCGAGGGCGACACGATCACGATGGATGGCTCCACCGGTGAGGTCTTCGCTGGCGCGCTGCCGCTCGTGCCGCCGCGCTTCGACGAGCACTTCCAGCTGCTGACCGCCTGGGCCGACGACATCCGTACGCTTGCCGTCCGCGCTAATGCGGATACGCCCGAGGACGCCGAGCGTGCCCGCGGCTTTGGCGCGGAAGGCATCGGGCTGTGCCGTACGGAGCACATGTTCATGAGCGAGGAGCGGCTCCCGTCGGTGCGGCGCATGATCCTTGCCAGCACCGAGGAGGATCGGCTGAAGGCGCTCGCGGAGCTCGCGCCGATGCAGCAGGGTGACTTCGAGGGAATCTTGCGGGCGATGGATGGTCTGCCCGTCACGATCCGCCTGCTCGACCCGCCGCTCCACGAGTTTCTGCCAAGCCTGCTGGACGCCTCGCGGGCGGTCGAGCGCATTCGCGAGCACGGCGCCGAGGGCGATCTGCGCGCAGCCGAGGTGCTGCTGTCTCGCGTCAAGGAGCTGACGGAGTCGAACCCGATGCTCGGCACGCGCGGCTGCCGGCTCGGCCTGCTGTTTCCCGAGATCTACGAGATGCAGGCTCGGGCGATCATCCGCGCCGCGCTGAAGGTCAAGCAGGCAGGGGGCGATCCCCGGCCCGAGATCATGATTCCGCTGGTCGGCTTTGCGGAGGAGCTGCTGCGGATGCGCGAGCTCGTCCAGGACATCATCGACGTGGAGACGGCCGCAGCCGGCGTGGACTTCCCGATCCAGATCGGCACGATGATCGAGCTGCCGCGGGCGGCGTTCGTCGCCGATCAGATCGCCGAGCACGGCGACTTCTTCTCGTTCGGCACCAACGATCTCACGCAGACCGTGCTGGGGCTGTCCCGCGATGACGCCGAGGGCAAGTTCCTCACGCAGTACCTCGAGGACGGCGTGATCGCTGCCAATCCGTTCCAGACGCTCGACGTCGACGGCGTCGGTGCGGTTGTCCGGCTGGGCTGCGAGCTCGGCCGCAAGGCCAAGCCGAACCTCAAGCTCGGCGTCTGCGGTGAGCACGGCGGCGATCCAGCGAGCATCGGGTTCTTCCATGACGTCGGCGTGGACTACGTCTCCTGCTCACCGTTTCGCGTGCCAATCGCCCGGCTAGCAGCCGCGCAGGCCGCGCAGGCGACCACCTTTAAGGATCGGTAGAACACTCCATGGGCATGACCCTGCACGTGGCACTCGGCCCACGCGATCCCGCTCCCGGCGACGTCGCCATCGTGGTCGACTGCATCCGGGCGACGACGACGATCTCGCACGCCCTCGCAGCCGGGTACGGCTCCGTCGTCTGCGTCGGTGAGATCGACGACGCGTTCGGCGAACGCGCAGACGGCGTCTTGCTCGGCGGCGAGCGGCACGGCGTGAAGATCGCTGGCTTCGATCTCGGCAACTCTCCCGCGGAGTACGATGAGGCGCGCGGCGAGCGGGTCGTCCTGACCACGACCAATGGCACGCGGGCGATCCTCCAATCGGTCGAGGAGTCGACGACGGTGCTCGTCGGCGCACTCGTGTGCGCCCAGGCGCTCGTCGAGGCCGCGCTGGCAGCGGCGCCTGCGGATGGCACGATCGCGGTCCGCTGCGCCGGCGTGCGCGGGGAGGTAGCCCTCGACGACGCGTACGTGGCGGGCGTGCTCATCCAGCGCCTCGCCGCGGCGCTGCCGGGGTCGTCTGCCACGGACGCTGCGCGGACCGCGCTTGCGATCGTCCGCGCCTATCCGGATCCTCTCGCGGCGCTTGAGGACAGCCAGAGCGCTCGCGATCTGCACGGCACCGGCCTCGAGGCCGACATCGCGCGGTGCGCGCGGCTCGACACGTTGGCAATCGCGCCGCGCGTCATCGAGTCGGCTCCGGGTCGCGTCGTCGTCGCCCGCTAGCCGTGCTCGCCACGGGCTAGAGGGTGTCGAGAATGATCGCGATCTCAGGGAACGCCTTGTGCGCGGCCTTCGAGAACTCGCGCAGGTACTGCTCGTCCGTCGCCTCGTCCAGCGTCGCCGCATAGGCGTCGCGCATCTCCGCAAGCTCCTCGGCTGCCCAATCGATCTCGTCGGCGTAGTCGCCGTAGCGCTCCTCCGCGTCATCCACACCCGCTGCGCGGTACCGCGTGCGTGCGTCCCAAATGGCCTGCAGCCGGTCTGCGTGATCGTGAGCGTACAGGTCAAGCTGACGGCTGATCAGCTCTCCGAAGCGGCGGCGTCTCAGCATGCTCGGATGCTAGCGCTCCCGAGGCCGTACGCTACCGCCATGCTCGATATCAGCTCGCTCCGAAAGTCCATGCCCTCGGTCACAAACCGGGTTTACTTCAACACCGGCACCTATGGTCCGTTTCCCGCCGTGGTGCGTTCGGCGATGGAGGCGCACGTTGCCGCGGTGCACGAGGACGGCCGCATTGGCGATGCGGCCTATGCGCTGCAGGCCGAGATTGAAGCGGAGGCCCGCCGCTCGCTGGCCGCCGTCGTCAACGCCCCCGTCGAGACGATCGCGCTTGCCCACTGCACGAGCGACGGGCTCAACCTGATCGTCGGCGGGATTGACTGGCACGCGGGCGACGAGGTGCTCGTCGGTGATGCCGAGCACCCGGGCCTGCTGGTGCCGCTCGACGTGATGCGCGAGCGTCGCGGCATCGTCACCCGCGTCCTGCCCCTGACGGACGCGGTCGATCCTGTGCAGGTGATCGCCGCTGCGTTGACGCCGCGCACACGGCTCGTCGCGATCTCGCACGTCCTGTGGTCGACGGGTCGAGTGCTGCCGATCGCGCGGATCGCCGAGGTTGTCAAGGCTCACGGTGCGCTCTTTGCCGTGGATGCCGCGCAGGGCCCAGGCTGCATCCCGGTTGATGCGCCACAGCTCGGCTGCGATTTCTACACGATCAGCGGGCAGAAGTGGCTGTGCGGGCCGTCGGGCACCGGTGGCCTGTACGTTCGTCCGGAGGCGGTCGAGTCGATCGCGCCGGCCTTCCCTGGGTATCCCACGATGGAGAAGACGCCGAGCGGTCCACGCATGTGGCCGGGCGCTCGCCGCTTCGAGCCCGGCACCGTGACGCACACCGCCCTCGTTGGGCTCAACGCCGCCTTGGCGTGGCGGAGCGAGCTCGGCTTTGAGGCCGGGCACGCCCGCGCGATGGCGCTGGCCGGGCTGCTGCGTCAGCGCGTCGCAGACCTGCCGAACGTCGAGGACATCGTGGTTGACGCGCCGTCGCCGCTCGTTGCCCTCAGCATCGCTGGTCAGACGGCCGCGGCGGCCGTCGCGGCACTCGATCGGCAAGGCATCATCGTGCGGTCCATCCCGGGCACGGAGATCACGCGCGTCTCCGTCGGCCTCTGGAACGACGAGTCGGACATTGATCGGCTCGTGGAGGCCCTCGCGATGCTCTAGCCGGGCGCACTTGGTCGGCCTGGTAAAGGGCGGCTCAGGAGCACGGTTGAGGCGCTTTGGGTGTCCACGAGGCGTCGGCTTGTCCGCAAGAGGCTCTCGTCGGGGGGCTTGTCGGAAACGGACCCAAGGTGGGTGATGGCGTGTCCGCAAGGGGCCCGAGACGGGTGATGGCGTGTCCGGAAGCAGATCCCGGTCGGATGGCGTGTCCGGAAGCAGATCCCGGTCGGATGGCGTGTCCGCAAGGCAGATTCCGGTTGGATGGCGTGTTTGGCAGCAGATCCTGGTCGGATGGCGTGTTTGGCAGCAGATCCTGGTCGGATGGCGTGTCCGAAGGCAGATTCCGGTTGGATGGCGTGTTCGAAAGCAGATCCTGGTCGGATGGCGTGTCCGCAAGGAGCCCGAGACGGGTGATGGCTTGTCCGAAAGGGGCCAGACCCCAATCGGACATCTGCCCACATCGTGTGGGTTACCCAATTGCCT
>CAMDVX010000094.1 GCA_945877865.1 Bifidobacterium breve
TCAACCTGAGCACCGACACCTTGGAGCTCGAGGTCCCGAACGAGTTCGTACAACGATGGATCTCGGGGCACTTCCTCGACCTCGTCACCTCGGCGGCGACGACCGCGTCCGGCACTGAGCTTGCCGTCTCCTTCGTCGTGGGGAGCGAGGCATCCACGCGGGCTGAGCTGCCTCCCCCCACTCCGACCGAAGTCCCGGTGGTTCTCACCACCACGACCCGGGCCGCCGACCGACCTGACTTGGTTGCGACGCGACCCCATAACCGCGACGCGTCCTTTGAGACCTTCGTGATTGGTCCGTCAAACCGTTTTGCACACGCCGCCGCGTTGGCCGTCGCCGAGGCCCCAAGCCAGTCGTACAATCCGCTGTTTATCCATGGGGCAACAGGGCTAGGGAAGACCCACCTCCTGCGGTCGATCGCAAACTACATCGCGACCTCAACGCCGCACCTGACAGCCTGCTACGTCACCTGCGAAGCGTTCACCAATGACTTCATCGAGGCGCTTCGTGAGAAGCGCATCGAGCAGTTTAAGAATCGCTACCGCACCTACAACGTGCTCCTGGTTGACGACATTCAGTTTCTCTCCGGCCGCGAAGGCATTCAGGAGGAGTTCTTCCACACGTTCAACACCCTGCATGAGGGCGGCGGCCAGATCGTCCTGTCCTCTGATCGTTCTCCCCGTGAGATCTCACGCCTAGAGGATCGCCTCCGCTCAAGGTTTGAGTGGGGCCTGATGACCGACGTCCAACCACCCGACCTCGAGACCCGTATCGCGATCCTTCACAAGAAGGCAGCACGTGATGCGATCGCTATCGACGACCCTGAGGTGCTCGCTGCGATTGCCATGCGCGTCCAGACGAACATCCGCGAGCTTGAGGGAGCGCTCACGCGTAGCGTTGCCTGGTCACTCCTCAATGCCGAAACGATGACCGTGGAAAGTGTTCGAGCCGTGCTGAGCTCGCAGTACCCCGAGGACTCGCGTCCGGTCACCGTTGAGAGCGTCCAGCGCGTCGTAGCCGAACACTTCTCAATGACGATGGCTGAGCTCTGCTCCGAGCGACGCACCCAAGCAATCGTCTTTCCGCGTCAGGTAGCCATATACCTCAGCCGTGAGCTGACGGACATGTCGCTGCCGCGCATCGGTCAGCTCTTCGGCGGTCGCGACCACACAACGATCCACTACGGCCACGACAAGATCGCGAAGAAGATCAAGCAAGATCGTGCTCTCTACAACCTGGTCCAAGAGCTGACGGCGACGATTCGCCGCCTCGGATGAAGCCCCCTCCTGTGGACAAACCGGTGCATCAGCGTGGGAGACCGTGTGGACAACGCCCCGGTTTGTCCCTCAGTAGTAGTAGCTCAGCAACCACCAACGGCAGCCTTGGGGATTACCCAATCGACAACCCACGGCTTCTCAACACCCACAACGACCTGTCACGCCTTGCCGCTGCAGGGAATCAGCGGGTTATCAAAGCCATCCCCAGCCCCTATGATGACTACTACCTAAATGAATCTCTTACATACATAACCACCGGGGAAGCCGCATGAAGATCCGCTGTAACCGAGAGCACCTCGCAGATCGCCTCTCTCAAGCTGCCCGTGCAGCCTCGACCCGAGCCAACCTCCAAAGCGCTGCGCACGTGCGCCTCACAGCGATTAGCGCCGAGCAGCCCGTCGAGCTGGCCGCAACTGATCTTGAGATCAGCCTTCGCGTTCCACTGGACGCCGACGTCATCGAGCCAGGCGCGGTGCTGCTTCCCGCCAAGATCACCCCTGAGCTCGTCCGGGCCCTCAAGGGTGAATCGGTCGAGCTGGAGGCAGGCACTGATGGAAGGGTCCTCGTCACTGCTGGTACCTCGTCGTACACGCTCTATGGGCTTCCTGTAGATGAGTTTCCCCAGCTGCCGGAGATCGATCACGAGCGCTCGTTCGAAACCGACACGGCCGCCTTCGTTGAGGTTGTGAACCGCGTCAAGCGTGCGGCTTCGCGCGATGAGAGCCGCCCCGTGCTCACTGGTGCTCTCGTGCGCTTCGAAGCTGACCGCCTCGTGATGGCCGCGACGGATTCCTATCGCTTAGCAGTCGCGGAGGTCCCACTGACCTCCGCACCACCCGAGCCCCTCGAGGCGATCATTCCAATCAAGGCGCTCGAGGAGGTTGTGCGGCTTGCCAGCGCCGGCACGGGCAGCCTCACGATTGCCATCGGAGAAGGCCTCGTCACGTTCGGGGTGGGAGACAATTGGCTGAGCGCACGACGCATCGAAGGGCAGTTCCCCAACTTCCAGGCGCTTCGACCCGATTCGATCGAGCACACGATTTCGATCGCTAAGGATGAGCTGCTCGAAACGGTGCGGCGCGTTGGCATCGTCGTCCGCCAAAACACGCCAGTGCGCTTTGCGCTGACGACCGGGTTGCTCAGCCTCTCCGCCAAGACGGCAGACGTCGCCGAGGGCGCGGAGTCGATTCCCGTCGCCTACACCGGCGCTGAGACGATTGAGATTGGCTTCAATCATGAGTTCCTTCGCGACGGCATCGAGAGCGTTCCCGGTGACGAGGTAAAGATCGGGCTGATCTCTTCGCTGCGACCGGCCCTGCTTGAGAGCCCCGACGGCTCCTTCTGGTACGTCATCATGCCGATCAGAATCTGAGCGCAATGCGGATCGACCGCCTCCGCGCAGCCAACCTCCGCTGCCACGAGCAGGTGGAGCTAGCTCCGAACGCGGGAGTGACGGCCATTGTTGGCCCGAATGGCTCGGGTAAGACCTCCCTGCTGGAGGCCGCCCACCTCGCGATGCACGGCGTCGGCTTGAGACCGACGTCCGACAACCGCATGATTCGCGAAGGCTCGCCGAGCCTTGGCGTTCTCCTCGACGGAACCACTGGTGATGTGGCTGCTCGGGTCCGGATCGAGCTCCGACCTGGAGCCCGCACCGCGCAGCTCAACGGAGAACAGGTCGACGGCCGCACGCTTCGCTCCGCGTGGGCCACCGTCACGTTCATTCCCGACGTGATGGACCTAATCAAGCAGGGACCAGCTGTCCGACGGCTCGCCATGGATCGTGCCATCGAAGCCGCGTGGCCGCGCTTCGAGGAGCATGGGAGAACCTATCGCCACGCCATGGAGCAGCGCAATGCCGTCCTGCGGCGGATCCGCCGCCGTGAGGGCAGTGAGGATGAGCTCGATCCCTGGGATGCGCAGATGGCGAACAGCGGTGCCCTCATTGTCGAAGCTCGTGAGCGTCTCATCGAACGCTGTCAATCGCTCTTCATGGAGCGCGTCGAGGCGCTCGGCTCACCCCTACCGGGGACGCTCAGCTACGTGCCGGCCGGTCCAGCTTCGTCGACAGATCTCCTGAGTGCGCTCGCCGCCCGGCGCCGTGAGGATCTCGACCGCCAGACGACCGGCGTCGGACCACACCTCGACGACCTTGCTGTTCGTTTGGCCGGTCGCGACGCTCGCCGCAGCGCGTCACAGGGCGAGCAGCGGACCCTCGTGCTGGCGTTCCTGCTGGCGCAGGCCGCCTTAGTGCTGGAGACGCGTGGTGAGCAACCAATTCTGCTGCTCGACGATGTGCTGTCAGAGCTCGATCGCGACCGTCGCCGCCGGCTGGTGCAGCTGGCCCGCGAGCACGGACAGGTGCTGCTGACCGCGACGGGCGCCGACGGCGTCGACGCACTAGCCGACGCGATCCACGAGCTGGCTCCTACGCAATGACCGATCGACGCCGTAAGCCGCGGGCTGCCTACGTCCTACCCGAGGCAATCAGCAGTGACATCACCGGCGTCATCCCAACCTCGCTTGGTCCCATCCGTCGCGTGGCGTCGGTCTGGCCTGCCGCCGTGGGCGCGGCGCTCGCGCGGTACGCCACCCCAGCACGCATTGCGGCTGACGGCACGCTGATCGTCCATGCCACGGACGCGAGCTGGGTCCACGCCGTCACGCTCGAATCGCGCACCATCGTGAAGCGACTCGCTGAGCACCTGGGCGCGGACGCCCCAACCAGCCTCCGGGTCGAGCTTGGCGTCGTCTACCAGGCCCCGGAGGAGGTGCAGCCGACCCAGCAGACGATTCTGCCGGCCGCACTCGCTCGCGCCGAAGCGATCGTCGTCGACGTCGTCGACGATCGCCTGCGCGAGTCCCTGCGCCGAGCGATCGCGGCATCGCTATCACGCGACCCGTAATCGCTGCCGCCCAGCGAGCGATTCTCCACGTTCTCGTACCGTGGCAACCAGAATCGAACGACCGCCTGATGCTGCTAATCACCAGCGGCGAGCGCTGACAGGCTCAATGGCCCCAAGCCGGCCACGAGCGACCCACCACCGATCGCCGAAAAGCGCATAACAATGCGGCTTTCGTTGCGATCACTCTGGTACTATCCCACGTGCGTCAACCACCCTTGATGCCCGTCCGAGAGAGACTCTTGACCGACGAATACGGCGCCAGCAACATCACAGTCTTGGAGGGCCTTGAGGCCGTCCGCCGCCGTCCCGGTATGTACATCGGTTCGACTGGTACGCGAGGGCTGCACCACCTTGTTTGGGAGGTGCTGGACAACGGAGTAGATGAGGCGCTCGCGGGGCGCTGCAATGAGATCACGATCAAGCTCCATCCCGACGGAGCCGTTACCTGCGAAGACAACGGCGCTGGCATACCCATCGAAGTTATGCCGGAGCTCGGACTGTCCGCGGTCGAGGTCGTCCTGACCAAGCTTCATGCTGGCGGTAAGTTCGGTGGTGGCGGGTACAAGGTCTCCGGTGGGCTGCATGGCGTCGGGGTTTCCGTCGTCAACGCGCTCTCCGAGAAGCTCCACGTCGAGGTGAAGTGGCGTGACGGCTACTCCTATGGACAGGACTACTCACGCGGCGACCCGCTGGGACCGCTCGTCCAGGGCGCGAAGCACTCTGGAAAGACCGGAACAGCAATCACGTTTCTTCCCGACATTGAGATCTTCGAGGAGATTCGCTTTGACGCGGATGTCCTTGCGCAGCGCATGCGCGAGATGGCGTTCTTGACGGCTGGGCTGACGCTGAACCTTGAGGATCTCCGCGGCGACGGCGCCAGCCATACCTGGTTCTACGAGGGCGGCATTGGCGAGTACGTCAAGCATCTCAACCAAGGGCGTGACCCCGTCCATCAGACCATCGCGATGGTGCAGACGCGTGACCCTGAGTCCGAGGTCGAGGTGGATGTCGCGCTGCAATGGAATGGCACCTACCAAGCGTCGATCTTCTCGTTTGCCAACGCCATCAACACCCACGAGGGTGGCAGCCACCTCGTCGGCTTTCGCACCGCGGTAACCCGCGTCGTCAACTCGTATGCGCGGGCGGCGGGGCTGCTGAAGGAGAAGGACGAGAACCTCAGCGGCGAAGACGTCGGCGAAGGCCTCGCGGCGGTCATCTCCATTCGGCTACCTGAGCCGCAGTTTGAAGGACAGACCAAGACGAAGCTGGGCAATCCTTCCGTTCGCGGCATCGTCGACAGCGCTGTGAACGGTGCGCTCTCCGAGTTCTTTGAGGAGCACCCGAACGAGGCCAAGGCAATCGCGCAGAAGGTGGTGCTCGCGGCGCGTGCCCGAGCTGCCGCACGCAAAGCGCGCGAGGCAGCCCGCAAAACCGCCTTCGGCAGCGGTGGGTTGCCGGGGAAGCTGACCGACTGCGTCTCCACGGACCCGGCCAAGTCGGAGCTGTATCTGGTCGAGGGCAATAGCGCTGGTGGTACAGCCGTTGACGCCCGCGATCGCGAGTTCCAGGCGATTCTGCCGCTCCGCGGCAAGATTCTCAACGTTGAGAAAGCCCGCAGCGATCGCGTGTTTGCCAATGCCGAGATCCAGGCGATGGTGGCCGCGATGGGCGTCGGCACGGGCGACGACCTTGCGATCGACAAGGCCCGCTACCACAAGCTCGTCCTCATGACGGACGCGGATGTCGACGGCGCGCACATTCGCACCTTGATTCTGACGTTCCTGTACCGCCACATGCGCGGGCTGATCGACGCCGGCTACGTCTACATCGCGCAGCCACCGCTCTACCGCGTCCGTATCGGCAAGGAGCAGCTCTACCTCGGTAAGGACTCGGAGGTTGAGGACTTCGCGATCGGGCAGCGGCTTGAGCAGCTGACGCTATCCGGACCCAACGGACGCCTCGAGCTGACCGTCGACCTCTACCGCGAGATCGTTCGGAGCGTCCGCGAGCAGGAGCAGATGTTCATTCGCATTCGAGGCGAGTACGGAGCCGCCGCCGCAGATCTCGCGCGGACGCCGGCGCTCCTGTCGGCTGACGTGGATAGCGAGAACATCCGCGCCTGGTTTGAGGGTGGCGGGGCGAGCGACGAGCTCAACGACGTCGAGGTCGTCGCCGACGACACCCCGGGCGACTCGCTGCTGATCCGTCGCACGGAGCGCAAGACGGGGGCCGTCGAAACGATCGGCCTGGCCCTGGCAATTTTCCGTAATACACATTACGAAGGCCTCCGCAGGGTCCGTCGCC
>CAMDVX010000095.1 GCA_945877865.1 Bifidobacterium breve
AACGCGATCATCAAGAGCGCGACGCAGATTGGTAATCAGGCGGCGTTCAGCCCCGCGCTCGCTCAGATCGTGTTTCTCGAGTTGCAGAGCAACGTTAGCTACCTTGATGGCCATAGCCTGCCAGCCTCGGGCGCGCGGGTCCGAATCGACGGCGTCGTCTACGAGAGCTACGCCGGACAGGGCCTGCGGATCCAGCCGCTCGGCACGTTCTTCGCAATTCTCGAGCCCGGTGCGGGCATCGCCGCCGAGGGTGGCGTCGGCGCAGCCCTCGACACCGCGCTGACGATCGCCATCCCCGCGGGGGACGGCCTCACGCTGCCCTACCTCGTTCCCTGGATGGGCCACGCCGCACCATGGGAGAGCGCGATGGCGGAGGGCGTCGCGGCCGCGGCTGCGATCCGCACATGGGGGATCACGGCAGACGACCGCCACCTCGATGCGGCAATCCGCTTCGGCAACGCTGCCATCGCCCACGGTGTTGCAACTGATGGTGGCGGGCTCTGGTTTCCGCTCTACGTGTTTGCTCCCGACTACCGGGTGCTCAATGGGCATCTCCAGACCGTGCTCGCCCTCAACGATCTCGCCGAGGCAACGGGTGACGAGGCGTTTGACGCTGCGTTTACGCGAGGCGTGCTCGCCACGCGTAGCGTGCTGGCCGGCTATGACACGGGCGGCTGGGGCCGCTACGCACCGGGCGCAGATGCTCCGGTGAAGTACATGACGCTGATGCGTGACCAGCTCAAGCAGCTCGGCCGCATCACGGGCGACACGGCTTTTACCGACCTCGGCATCGCCTTTGGGCGAGACCTCATCACGCCGCCGGTGCTCACCGGCCCCGCAGAGCTGCCGAAGCCCGTCAAGCTATCCGTGCTGAAGAAGCAGAAGTCCGCACAGATCAAGGTGCGCATTCGGCGGGATAAGCCGGTCAAGCTGACGATTCGGCTCGTCACGAAGGCAGGAGCGGCGACGAAGATCGGGCCGCTGGTCGTCAGCGTCGGCTCAGGCTCCAGCGTGATCGCCATCACCGTCCCGAAGGCGCCCGGCGCCTACACGGTGCTGGCGAGCGCCACGGACTGGAGCGGCAACAAGGTCATCGACGTTGAGGTCACCACGCTCCGCATCCGCCGCTAGGTGCTCTGCCTATGAGCCTGCGAGCCGGTTGAGGTTGGGTCGCCGTGATCTCTGCAGCTCCGTTTCAGCCGCTCCTTGCCGATGCGCTCCCGGCGGGCGATCGGCCTCTAGCCGATGCGGACGGCGCCGTCGATATCGTCACGGTCTGAGAGCATTGAGACTTTGACGAAGTCACCGGTCTGCGGAGCATGCACGTACTGGCCGCCGCCGATGTAGATGCCCATGTGTCCTGAGCCATGGAAGGAGACGAGGTCGCCAGGCTCAAGGCTGTCGAGTGGGACCGGGACGCCCATCGCGTACTGGGCTGCCGAGTAGTGCGGGAGCGAAATGCCTACCTGCGCGTAGGCCCAAGCGATGAGGCCGGAGCAATCGAAACCGCCGGGCGCGCCACCACCCCACACGTACGGGGTGCCGAGCTGGGTGAGGGCAGCCGACGCTGCAGCGCCACCCGAGGAGGACGAGGCGGGAGCGGGAATCGACGAGCTGTAGTCCGAGCTACCGCCGATCGAGCCACCGACGGAAAAGTCGCCGTTTTCGCCGAGGCTGGCTCCGGCGAGGATGGCAGCGGCGTTGACGCCGAGCGCCGCATCGGCGGCACTCCTAGCCGCCTCGCGTCGTTGGATGATCGCTCTGATCCGGCCCGACAGCGAGTTGAGCAGGCGCTGCCGCTGAGCCAGCGCCGCCAGCGCGGCGGATCGCTCGCGGGCACGCGATTGCACCGCGCTCTTGCGATCGGTCTTCTCCTGCTGCAGCTCCTTTGCGTGCCGCTTGACATCAGCCGAATAGGTGCGGACATCGCGGACGATGTTCGCTGCGTGCGCCGTGACGCGCTGCATAAAGCGCGACTGGTCGACGAGGCTGTCGATCGAGTCGGCCGTCAGGAGAAACGCGACGATATCTGGATCCCCGCGCCGATACGCATCAACGAGCATGTTTGAGAGCTCGACGCGCGAGACTTCAAGGTTTTGCTGCGAGGCATTGAGCAGCTTCTTGTTCTCGGAAATCTTCACCTTGGTCTCGTCGAGCTGGACCTGAGCGGCGTTGTAGGCCTCGGCAGCCGAGGCGACCTGAGCGTCGAGCGCATCGAGCTGCCGCTGAACCTGATCGGCCTTGGCACGGGCGTCGGCCAGCTCGTCAGCGCGGGACGCCCCGGGCAGCACTGCTGCAATCACGGCCACGAGCAGAAGCGTCATCAGCGCTGCACCGGACCGGAGTCGTGGGCTCCAGACGTTCATCATCCAGCGGTAGGGTAGCAGCATCGTGCAGGGCGGAGCGGGCCGCGCGGTCGCTCTGACCGCAGTGGCCTCTTGCGGTGGCTCGTCTGTCGCCGCTTCGAAGGACGCCCGCGAGACCGCTTCGTCGGGTGACGGTCTGGGTGCCGACGACGTGACCAGAGGGGGTGTGGCGTTAACAGAGCGGCCTCTGCCCGTTGGCTGCCGACGTCCCCGCTGCCGTCGAACGAGACGATGCCGCCTGCTCGAGGCCCGCGCATCCGAACAGCCCGTCCGCGTGCTCAGGCCAGACTGGTGCGGCAGAGAGAGGCACGACCGTCCGCGGGTTGAGGCAAGGAGACCAGCGTCGCAGCCGATCGCAGGCGATCTCCACCCCACCGGCATGGGGATCGCATCCGCACTGGCGTTGACCCTCCCGTGCCGAGCTGACGAGCACACCGGCTACGTCCGCTGCGTGCCCCGCCCGGGACCCGACTGCGGCGTCGGGCCCCGGTGCGCGCCAGCGGGGCCTAGCGCCCGGCGAAGGCGTCGCTCAGCGACTCCTCCAAGGTGGCGAAGCCCTCGTCGAGATCGCTCGCCGTGGCAACCAGCGGCACGAGGACGCGGATCACGTTCGCGTAGACGCCAGCCGCCATCAGCAGCAGACCGCGCTCGCGGGCGAGCGCAACGGTGCGGGCCGTCTCCTCGGTCGCAGGCTCCTTCGTCGCCGGATCACGAACCAGCTCGATCGCGAGCATCGCTCCCAATCCACGGACCTCGCCAACGCAGCTGTGGCGACCGGCGATCGCCTCGAGGCGCCCGCGCATGTCCTCACCGAGCGCCTTGCTGCGCGCCTGATAGCCCGCATCGAGCACCTCGTCGAGCGCAACGATCGCAGCGGCGCAGGAGATCGGGTTACCGCCGAAGGTGCCGCCCAGGCCGCCGACGTGGACCGCGTCCATCAGGTCGGCGCGACCGGTGACGCCGGCGATCGGCAGACCGCCGCCCATCGACTTGCCCCACGTCGCGAGGTCCGGCGAGACGCCGCAGTGCTCAATCGCTGATGGCGTGCCCGTCCGGCCCATGCCAGCCTGCACCTCGTCATCGATGTAGAGGATGCCGTGCTCCTGGCAGAGCGCATAGACGCCCTCAATGAAGCCGGCGGGTGCGGGCAGAAAGCCACCCTCGCCCTGCACGGGCTCGTAGATGACGGCGGCGACGGCCGATGGATCGATCTGGGACTTGAAGACCTTGCGCAGGCCAGCCAGCGCGTCTGCGCCGGATACGCCGCGATACGGATAGGGGCCGGGTGCGCGGTAGACCTCACCCACGAACGGCCCAAAGCCCTTCTTGTACGGCATTGGCTTCGACGTCAGCGACATCGCAAGCATCGTGCGGCCATGGAAGCCCTGATCGAACGAGATGATCGCCTGACGACCGGTGGCGTAGCGAGCGATCTTGATCGCGTTCTCGACGGCCTCCGCCCCAGAGTTGACGAGCAGCGCCTTAAACGGACCAGCACCGGGGTGGCACGCCACGAGTCGGCGACACACCTCGATGTAGCCCTCGTAGCCCACGACGGAGAAGCACTGGTGCATGAAGCGCGTCGCCTGCTCGCGGACGGCCTCCACCACGTCCTCTGGCGTGTGCCCGCCGTTGAGGGTGCCGATGCCACCGACGAAGTCAATGAACTCGCGCCCATCAACGTCGGTGATGCGCGCACCGTGGGCGTGGTCGACGAACAGCGGCTGCGAGTACACGGACGCAGCGACCCACCGCTCGCGCTCGGCTTGGAGCGCCGCCGTCTTCGTGCTGGTTCCCTGATCGACTGCCATGGTGTGCCTCCCCGCCGTCCATGCGACGGCGCTCAGAATGGGCGCAGCATAACCGGCTGCAGCGGGTCCTGAGCGGACTGCGCCCTGCGGGGCGGCTACCATGCGAGCAGGAGGCGATACCCATGGCGACCGTAGACACCGCGAAATTGCAGGAAATGGCGATGAAGCACCTCTGGCTGCACTTCACCCAGATGGCCGGCTTCGACCCGGACAAGCACCCGGTGATGGTGCGCGGAGAGAACATTTTTCTGCACGACTCCAACGGTAACCGCTACATGGACTTCCTCAGCGGCCTCTTCACCGTCCAGATTGGCTACTCCTACGGCGAGGAGATCGGCCAGGCCATGCTCGAGCAGGCCATGGAGCTGCCGTACTACACGAACTGGACCTACTCGCACCCGCGCGCGATCGAGCTGGCCGCCAAGCTGGCAGAGCTCACGCCCGACAGCATCGACCGCGCGTTCTTCGTCTCTGGTGGGTCTGAGGGCGTTGAGGGCGCAATCAAGCTGGCTCGCGATTATCACAACGCCACTGGCGAGCCAATGCGTCGCAAGGTGATTGCTCGGAAGATCGCCTACCACGGCACCACCTACGGCGCCCTCTCGCTGACCGGCATCACGAGCATCCGCGCGCCGTTTGAGCCGCTGATGAGCGGCGTCCGCCACGTCTCCCCAACGAACCCGTACCGCTGCGGCCACTGCGCCGATCTGGGCGGCTGCAACCTCAAGTGCGCCGACGAGGTCGCGGAGGTGATCGAGTTCGAGGATCCCTCGACCGTCTCGATGGTGATCATGGAGCCGGTGCAGAACGCCGGTGGCTGCTTTACGCCGCATCCCGAGTATCACCAGCGCGTCAACGAGATCTGCCGCGAGTACGGCGTGCTGCACGCGGCCGACGAGACGATCTGCGGCTATGGACGCCTGGGCGAGTGGTACGGGTCGCAGCGCTACGAGTACGAGCCCGACATCATCACCTGCGCCAAGGGCCTGACCAGCGGCTACCAGCCAATGGGAGCCGTCCTGTTTGGACCAAAGATCGCCGACACGCTGCTCTCGACCAAGCACATGTACATGCATGGCATCACCTTCGGCGGGCACCCGATCGTCGCGGCGGCGGCGCTCAAGAATCTTGAGATCATGGAGCGCGAGGGCGTCATCGAGAACGTTCGCGCTAACCAGGACTACCTCCGGGATCAGCTCCACGGTCTGATGGATCGCCACGAGATCATCGGCGATGTCCGCGGAGCGGGGTACTTCTGGGCGATGGAGCTGGTCAAGGATCGCGCGACGAAGGAGACGTTTAACGAGGAGGAGTGCAACGTCCTCCTGCGCGACTTCCTCTCGCCGACGCTGCTCAAGGAGGGCTTGCTCTGCCGCGCCGACGACCGGGGTGATCCGGCAATCCAGATCTCACCGCCGCTGATCACCACGCGGGAGCAGATCGACGAGGCGATTGCAACGTTCGACAAGGTCCTGCCCCAGGCGCAGGATCTGATGCTGCGGATGTCTTAGCTCGGGCTGAGCGCGGCACGCCTCACGGTGCTGTAGCCTCGTCGCCAAGCCGCTGCTTGCCTGAGCGGCGGCTTGGCGACCCTTGCAGGCCAATGGCTGTGCGCCGGTCGGGATGGGTCTGAGCCCTGCTGGTGGTGGCTGCCGCACGCATCCGCCGAGTTTCAGAGGCTCAACCTAAGGCTTAGGCGAGCACGGCTTCGGAGCGCTTGCGGCTCGCGATCACCAGCCCGAGGCCCGCGAGCGCAAAGACCGCGCCCGCCCCATAGACCGCGACGTACCCCGACTGGTGCGCGACGTAGCCGAGCAGCGGACCCGACACGGCAAAGCCGAGGTCAAACCCTGCTGTGTAGACCGCCAGCGCAGCACCGCGACGATGGACCGGCGTACGATCGATCGCCATCAGCGCCAGCGCGGGAAACAGCAGCGACCAGGCGGCACCACAGACCACGCCACCAACGGCTGCCAGCCACCACGT
>CAMDVX010000096.1 GCA_945877865.1 Bifidobacterium breve
AGGCACCCCGGGGTGCCTGACCCCAAAGCAAAGCTGAACCACCCCGGGGTGCCTGACCCCAAAGCAAAGCTGAACCACCCCGGGGTGCCTGACCCCAAAGCAAAGCTGAACCACCCCGGGGTGCCTGACCCCAAAGCAAATCTGAACCACCCCGTGACGGAGAGTGATCAACCGCGGGGACTTTGCTTTGGTGCCTGACCCCAAAGCAAAGCTGAACCCGCCGAACCGTCAAGCACGGACCACCCCGGGATCAGCGCAGGCGCGGCCCGGACCAGCTCGCGGTTGGCGTTACACGGCCAGCGCGGATCCGAGCGGCGCATGCAGCTCGGTCCAGAGCTGGTCCGGCGTGAGGGCCGCGCAGGACGGCACGTCGTGGAGCGAAGCGGTCGCGTCCAGCCATGGCTCGACGTCGCCGCCAGCGACGAGGAAGGCTGCGACGGCGCGGGGCGCGCTGGCGACGGGGATCGCGATCTGGTGGAGCACCGCCCCGCTGCGGCGGCGCTGCGCGAGGCCGACGAGCTTGCGGCCGTCAGCGAGCACGACCTCGTAGGGCGACAGGCCGGCCCAGCAGGCGTGGCGGGCAGCGGCCCGCTGGGCAGCGCCGGCTGCGCGTGCCTCGGCGACCGTGACGGTGCGGCAGGGCACGCCGAGCCGCTGCAGCACGCAGACGATCGCCGTGCCGATTGGTCGGTACGCCTCGGTGACGTCTGCGGGCGCGAGCGGGTGGCCACGGGGAACGGCGAGGTCGATCAGGAGGACGCCCTCGTCACACAGCACCGCGCCGCCGCCCGTGCCACGCCGCACAACGGCGAGGCGCTGGCGCGCGCTCGGCTCGACGTCGTCTTCGTGCTGGGCAGACCCCAGCACGAGCGCGGCAGGCACGACCACGGTGGCCTGCAGGCCGCAGGCGCCGGCACCAGCCGCTGCGAGCAGGCGCGCGCTTGAAGCGACGTAGTCGGAGCCGCTCAGACGCGCGACAGCGTCGCTCACGCTCGGCGTCCGGCTCAGACGCACGACAGCGTCGCTCACGCTCGGCGTCCGGCGAGGCGCCCGACGGCGGCCATCAGCTCGTCGATGCGCTCCTCCTCGGTCCCTGGCCCGTGGCCGCCAACGACGCAGTGGCGGACGTGCTCGTCGAGCACCCCGAGGGCGACGCGATCGAGGGCGGCGCGGGCGGCTGCAATCTGCGTCAGCACGTCCATGCAGTAGCGGTCCTCCTCCACCATGCGGGCGACGCCACGGACCTGCCCTTCGGCGCGAGCGAGCCGTGCCATCAGGTCGTCCTTGCTAGCGGCGTAGCCGCGGGTCGGCGAGCTGGGCTCCATGCCAGCATCGTACAGTACCCCCGGGGGGTATGTATGCTGTGTGCACGATGACGACCGCGACTGCCCACTCGGACGAGCACATCGACCTCGCGCTTGAGGGCCTCCACTGCGCCTCGTGCGTGGCGCGAACCGAGTCGGCGTTGTCTGCCGTGCCCGGCGTTCGCAGCGCCACCGTCAACCTCGCGACCGAGCGGGCCGCCATCGACTTCGATCCGAGCGCCGCCTCCGTCCCCCAGCTCGTGCGAGCCGTCGCCGAGCTCGGCTATCAGGCCGCGCCGATCGGGCAGCACCGGCAGGCGGAGCACGCGCGCGACCCACTCGCGGCGCGCGCCGGCCTGGCCGTCCTCCTCGCCCTCCCCGTGCTGCTGCTCTCGATGGTTCCAGCCCTGCAGTTCATGGGCTGGGGTTGGGTCGCTGGCGCGCTGACGACGCCGATCGTCGTCTGGTCGGCGTGGCCCTTTCATCGTGCCGCCTACCTCGCGCTGCGGCACCGGACCGCCTCGATGGACACCCTCATCTCCCTTGGCGTGCTCGCGGCGTACCTCTCCTCGGTCGCCGCACTGCTCCTGACCGATGCCGCCTCGATGCCGATGCACGTCTCGCTGACGGCTCGCGGCTCGACCGGCGCCCTCACGTTCGAGGTCGCTGCGGTCGTCACCGCGCTGCTCCTGCTGGGCCGCGTGCTCGAGCTGCGGGCACGGCGGCGAGCGGGAGGCGCCATCCGCGCCCTCGCCGAGCTCAGCTCGCCCGATGCCGCGCTCGTGCTGGGCGATGGTGAGGTCGTCGTCCCGATCGCCTCGCTCAAGGTCGGCGACGTCATCATCGTGCGGCCGGGAGAGCGGGTGCCCGTCGACGGCACCGTCATCGACGGGGCGTCGTCCATGGACCGCTCGCTGCTGACCGGCGAGAGCGTGCCCGTTGACGTGTCGGCTGGCGACGAGGTTGCCGGCGGCGTGCTCAACACGACTGGCGTCCTCCGCGTGCGCGCCGAGCGCCTCGGGGCCGACTCGGCGGCGGCCCGGATTACCCGCCTCGTCGAGCAGGCCCAGACCGAGAAGGCGTCGGCGCAACGCCTCGCCGACCGCATCGCGGGCTGGTTCGTGCCCGCCGTGCTGGTGCTTGCCAGCGGCACGTTGATCGCATGGCTCGCGACCGGCGCCTCGCTGGCGGAGGCGATCGCGCCCGCCGTCGCAGTCCTCGTCGTCGCCTGCCCCTGCGCGCTCGGGCTGGCCGTGCCGGCGGCTCTGCTCGTCGCCACGGGGCGCGGTGCTCAGCTGGGGATTCTGCTGCGCGGCGCGCCCTCCCTTGAGCGTGCGGAGCGCGTCTCCGCGATCGTGCTGGACAAGACCGGCACGATCACCGAGGGCCGCATGGTGCTCGCCGCCGTGCACGCGGCCGCAGGCGAGGACGGCGATCGCGCGTTGGAGCTCGCTGCGGCCGTCGAGGCCGGCTCGGAGCACCCCGTTGGCCGAGCGATCGCCGCGGGCGTGACGACGCCACCGCGCGCGACGGACTTCAGCGCCCGCCCAGGCGTCGGCGCTGAGGCGAGCGTCGGCGGGCTCCGCGTCGTCGTCGGGCGCCCCGAGCGCATCGCCGCCGATGGCTTCGTGCTCGACACCGAGCTGGTGACCGCGATCGCCGTTGAGGCCGCGCTCGGTCGCGCCGTCGCCGCCGTCGCGTGGGAGGGCAGGGTTCGCGCCATCCTCTCCACCAGCGACGAGGTGCGGGAGACCAGCGCAGCCGCGGTCCGAGAGCTCCGTGCGCTCGGCCTTGAGCCGATCCTGCTGACCGGCGATAGCGAGGCCGCCGCCCGCGCGGTCGCCGCCATCGTCGGCATCGACCGCGTCATCGCCGACGTGATGCCCTCAGGCAAGGCCGCCGAGGTTCAGCGTCTGCAGGCCGCCGGCCTCTCCGTCGCGGTCGTTGGCGACGGCGTCAACGATGCACCTGCGCTGGCACGGGCCGATCTCGGCATCGCGATGGGCTCCGGCGCCGACGCGGCGATCGCCGCCGCCGACATCACGCTGGTGCGTCCCGACCTCCGAGCCGCCGCCGATGCCGTCCGGCTGGCACGACGGACCATGCAGACGATTCGCGGCAACCTCTACTGGGCCTTCGGCTACAACATCGTGCTGCTGCCGCTCGCGGCGCTCGGCTATCTCAACCCGATGCTGTCGGGTCTCGCAATGGCCACCTCGAGCCTATTCGTTCTCGGCAACTCGCTGCGGCTCCGCCGATTTCGCGCCACGCGGTAGCGACAGACAGGAGACAGCCCGGTTGGTGGCGAATCCGCTCCTAGGATGGGAGCACCCGTCCGATTCCGCCATGCGCAAGACCCTCCTCGTCACCCTCCTCGGACTCGCCCTGCTGCCGCCCTGCGCTGCGACGGCGGCGGACCCGGATGAGACGTACTCCGGAATTCCCGACTACGCGTACCAACCGTACGTCGACGACACCGACCTGCCAGATGTACCGCGCAGGACGACGTTTCGTGTGCACGGGCCGGACACCCTGACCGCGCGCACGTGGTACGTCGCTTGGAATGGCCGGGTCCGCACCATGCTGGTCTCGTATCCGCGGGTGCCGTCGCGCCGGCGACTGCCCCTGCTGCTGGTGTTCCACGGGGCGGGCAACCGCGCCGTCTGCGACCGCACCTTCGGCAACACGCCGGGCGAGTTTCGCTTCATCATTGCCTGCCTCGACGGGCAGGGCGCAAAGAGCCGTGGGTACACCTACGGCTCGCCGCAGTCGCTCGCTGACTACCTTCAGGTCCCTGCGCTGCTGCGTCGTCGGCTGCCCGGGCTGCGGATTGATCCTGCCCGCATCATCGCCTCCGGCGGCTCGATGGGCGGCCAGGAGGCGCTGCTCTTCGGGGCGACCAACCCGCAGATGGTCTCCACGATCGTTGCGATGGACGCGCCAACGGATCTTGGCAAGCGCTTCTGGCACCTGCCTGAGGCTCGCCAGAGAGCGCTGTTTGCCGAGTGCGACGGCACCCCGTACCTCTCGCCCGGATGCTTCGCCGCCCGCAGCCCCCAGACCGCCTCGATTGCGGCGCTGGCGGCCTCGACCCAGAAGATCATCCTCTACTGGTCGACGACAGACGAGCTGAGCCGCGCGGATCAGATGCCCGCCTTCGCGCGTGCGCTGCACGCAGCCAACCCGAACCGGGCGATCGTGATCCGCATCGGTGGGTGGGCCCATGGCAGAGCGTGGACCCCCGCGACCGGCAACACGGAGTGGCTGTCCGACGCTGGCCTCGCGCCCGATGCCACCCGGGCCGAAACGCGCTTTGCCGCCGGCTGGCGCCTCGTCGCCAATGGTGCTACCTGGACGGACGACCTGCCTGCCTTCATCGGCTGAGCCGAGCCAGCTACGTCCCCGGTACGCTGCCGCGATGACGCAGAAGCACCTCCTGACGATTGGCGACCTCAGCGCCGACGCCCTTGCGGCGCTGCTCGACGATGCGCGGGCGGCCAAGGCCGATCCGGCCGCCGTCTACGGTGCTCTGGCTGGTCGCTCCGTCCTGCTGCACTTCACGAAGGCCTCGACGCGGACGCGAGTCTCGGTCGAGACTGCCGTTGCCCGGCTCGGCGGCCACGCCATCTTCACGCGCGGCGACGAGCTCCAGCTGGGCCGCGGCGAGCCGCTCGCCGATACCGCCCGCGTGATCTCGCGCATGTGTGCCGCCGCCTTCATCCGCACCTACAGCCACGCGGACGTCGAGGGGCTTGCTCGCCACTCCACGATCCCGATCATCAACGCGCTCACGGACGATCACCATCCGCTGCAGGCGCTCGCTGATCTGATGACGATCACCGAGCACCTTGGCTCGCTACGTGGCAAGACGCTCGCTTGGGTTGGCGATGGCAACAACGTGTTTCACTCCCTAGCCGAGGCAGCCGCCCTCGCCGGGATGCACGTCCGCATCGCCGCACCCGAGGGCTACGAGGCAAACCCGGCGGTGATGGCGACGGCAGCAGCAACCGCAGCCGCGCACGGCGGCTCTGTGTTGGCGGTGCGCGACCCCGCCCTCGCCGTGGCGCATGCCGACGTCGTCGTCACTGACGTCTTCGTATCGATGGGCGAGGAGTCGCAGGCAGAGGCCAAGCTCGCCGCCTTCCGCGGCTACCAGGTCGACTCGGCGCTGATGGCGCAGGCCGCACCCACCGCGATCTTCCTGCACTGCCTCCCCGCCCACCGCGGCGAGGAGGTCACCAGCGAGGTAATCGACGGGCCACAATCGGTCGTCTGGGACGAGGCCGAGAACCGCCTCCACACCACCATCGCCGTCCTGCGGTACCTGCTCGCCTAGATCCGGGCCCGCGAGCGAGGGTTGTGGGTTGGGTCGCGGCCAATTCGCGTGGCTGGGGCAGTGGGCGGCGGGTCAGCTTGGCCTTGGGGTCAGGCGGCGGGTCAGCTTTGCATTGGGACCAGGCGGCAGGTCAGCTTTGCATTGGGACCAGACGGCGGGTCAGCTTGGCCTTGGGGTCAGACGGCGGATCAGCTTTGCATTGGGGTCAGGCACCAAAGCAAAGTCCAGACCGAAGTTGCCTCCCGCGACGGGTCAGCGCCTTGGGGTCAGACGGCGGGTCAGCTTTGCATTGGGGTCAGGCACCAAAGCAAAGTCCAGACCGAAGTTGCCTCCCGCGACGCCTCTAGGACTTTGCTTT
>CAMDVX010000097.1 GCA_945877865.1 Bifidobacterium breve
ATGTGCCGCAAGCCGAGCGCGCGCAGAATGTCGTAGGCGACGCGAACCTCCTCGACAGGATCGACCGAGAGCGAGACCCGAATCGTGTCGCCGATGCCCTCCTCGAGCAGCGTACCGATGCCGATGGCAGACTTGACAGCGCCCGTGACGAGCGTGCCCGCCTCCGTCACTCCGAGGTGGAGCGGGTAAGGCACCAGCTGCGAGAGCGCACGATAGGCGCCGATCATGACCGGCACCGACGTCGACTTGACGGAGATCTTGAAGTCGTGGAAGCCGAGCTCCTCAAGGACCTCCACCTCCTCCATCGCAGCCTTCACGAGCGCGCCTATCGGGTCCGCTGTGGCCGTCCACTTGAGGTGCTCCGGCAGCGACCCCGAGTTTGCGCCAATCCGCAGCGGCGTGCTGGTCTCCTGGGCCTTACGAACGACCTCGCGCACCTTGTCCGCCCCGCCGATGTTGCCGGGGTTGATGCGCACGGCGGCCACGCCAGCGTCCATCGCCTTGAGCGCCAGCGAGGCGTTGAAGTGAATGTCGGCGATGATCGGCACGCCGCTCTCCGCCACGATCCGCGGCAGCGCCTCCACGTCGGGCAGCCCGGGCACGGCGACGCGCACGATGTCGACGCCGGCCTCCACGAGGCGCGCGATCTGCGCCAGCGTGGCCTCGGCCTCAAACGTCTTCGTGGTCGTCATCGACTGGACCGCGATCAGAGCGCCTCCGCCGATCGGGACTCCGCCTACCTTGATCTGTCGTTCGCTAGCCATGGCCGTCAGTCTACCGTGGACCTACGGACCGGTGAACCGGCCGATGTCGTTGCTGAGTCCGATCAAGAAGAGAGCGAGCATCAGGACGATGCCAACGATGCTGACGCGCTCCATCACGAGCCGCGACAGCGGGCGACCACGCCGCAGCTTCTCGATCGCCGCAACCAGAATGTGACCGCCGTCGAGCGGCAGAAACGGCAGCAGGTTGAAGATCGCCAGCGCGAGCGAGATGACCCCGAGCGTCCACAGAAAGCTGCCCTGCTGCACGCTCTCCTCGGAGGCGGCCGTGATGCCAACGATGCTTGAGACCTGCCTGTGCCCATCCTCCGTCACCACGATGTTCTTGAGGCCGATCAGCGATTCCCGGGTGACGAACCACGACCAGCTAAACGCGCTGCCAATCGCCTGCAGCGGCGGCTCCGTGCGGACGCCGTTCGAGACGCGCTGAGCGGAGAACCCCAGCAGCCAGCGTCCGTCAACGGCTTCGGGCCGCACGGCCGGGAGCGCCCGCTCGACGCCACCGCGGCTGATGCGGAGCACGATTGGACTGCCCTGCGACGCCTGCACCGTGCTCGTGACGAGCTCCCAATTGCCAGCGACCTTGATGCCGTTGATGCCGATGATCGAATCGCCTGGCTGGAGGCCCGCAGCCAGCGCCGGCTTGCCCGAGACGACGCCCACCTCCGTGGTTGTCTTCTCGAGCGGTACGCCGTGCCAGAAGAAGACGGACAGGATCACGATGGCGGCCAGCACGTTGGCAGCGGGTCCGGCAGCGACGATCGCGATCCGACGCCACACCGCAAGCCGCCAGTAGGCGCGGCGATCGAGATCGTCACGCAGCCGCTCAAGACCCCTGCGCGTCTCCTGATACGTCTTCGGATGCAGCAGGTCTTGCTCTGCATCAAGCCCGAGCAGCGCGCGCTCAGCCGCCACACGCGCATCGTCTCCGCCGGCATCGAGCCGCGACTTGAGCACGGAGACGGCCGGGCCAAAGATCTCGCGCTGGCCGTCTCGACGGCGCACTGTAAGCTCCTCAAGCGCGTCCTGGCAGACGATCACGTCGCTGGCCTGCGGTCGGCTCATGCCGACGATGCGGACGTACCCGCCCAGCGGGATGAAGCCGAGCCCGTACTCCGTCTCGCCGCGCCGGAACGAGAGCGCCACCGGTGGGAAGCCGACGAGGAACCGCGTCGCCTTCGCACCAACGAGCCGCGCGACGACGAAGTGTCCCAGCTCGTGGATCAAGATCAGCAGCAGCAGCCCGACGATGCTGTAGGACCAGCTCATGCGCCGGCTCCAGCGAGCTGTGACTCGACGCGATTGCGCGCAGCGGCGTCGGCGGCGAGCACCGTTGCCAGCTCGTCAAGGGGCACGGTCGGCACGGCCGCGAGCGCATCCGCGACGAGGGCCTCAATCTCGAGAAAGCCGATCCGGTCCGAGAGAAAGGCAGCCACTGCACTCTCATTCGCAGCGTTGAGGATGGCTGGCGCAGTGCCGCCGGCCTGACCGGCTTCGATCGCCAGCCGCAGGCATCCGAACGTCTCCAGATCCGGTGGCTCGAACTCGAGCGAGAACGCCTGCGTGAGGTCTAGTGGCCGCGCAGGGACTGCCGCGCGGTTGGGGTAGGTCAACGCGTAGGAGATCGGTACCCGCATGTCCGGGTGTCCGAGGTGTGCGATCAACGCACCATCACGTAGCCGAGCCATCCCGTGCACGATCGATTGGGGATGGACAACCACTTCCAACGCACTGTACGGCAGTCCGAAGAGCATGTGGGCCTCGATCACCTCAAGGCCCTTGTTCATCAGCGTCGCCGAGTCGATCGTGATCTTGGCGCCCATCGACCACGTCGGGTGCTGCAGCGCCTGCGCCGGACCCACGTCCGCCAGCTCGCTACGGCTACGACCACGAAACGGCCCCCCCCGAGGCCGTGATGACGAGCGACTCGACCTGGTCAAGCGGAAGCTCCCCCAGGCACTGCAGCAGCGCCGAGTGCTCCGAATCGACGGGCAGAATCCGGCCGCCACCACGCCGCGCTGCCGCGAGCACGAGCTCGCCGCCAGCGACGAGGCTCTCCTTGTTCGCCAGCGCGAGATCACACCCGTCGTTGAGCGCCGCCAGGCTGGCCTCAAGGCCGACCGCCCCAACGACGGCGTTGAGGACCAGATCTGCGCCGCTGTCTGCGAGCAGGGCAACGAGGGCCCCTGGGCCGCTGCGCACTGGACGACCAAGCTCCGCGGCAGCGCTCGCCGCAGCAGCAGGATCCAGCAGGGAGAGGTGCTCTGCACCAGTCGCGCGAGCGGCCGCAACGAGCCCCGCCACGTCCGATGCCGCTGCGAGCGCCACGACCTCGAGGTCTTCGTGGGCAGCGACGACCTCGAGGGCCTGCACGCCGATCGAACCGGTCGCGCCAAGGATGGCAATGCGTCGCATCGGGCTACAGCGACCCGATTGCCCAGAGCGCCAGCAGCGCCACAGGCGCCGTGATCAGCATGGCGTCAACGCGGTCGAGCACGCCACCGTGGCCCGCCAGCAGGGTGCCCGAGTCTTTGACGCCGAGGTCGCGCTTCACAAACGATTCGAACAGGTCACCAAACGGTCCGGCGACCGCGATCGCGAACCCGATGATCAGCGACTCGACCGTCGTGAAGCCTTGCCCGTAGAGGATCCACCACACGATGCCCGTGCCGATCAGGACGCCGCCAGCGAAGCCCTCGATGCTCTTCCCTGGCGAGATGGCGGGGGCCAAACGGCGGCGGCCAAACAGCCGCCCAATCGCGTACGCGCCGATGTCACCGCCCCACGTACCGGCCAGCACGGCCAGCACGATGTCGAACGACGCGTCACGCAGCACCACGACCGCTCCCAACCCGACCCCGACCCAGACGACGCCAAACACCGTGACGCTCATGCCCGTCAGCGACGATGCTGAGGGAGACGGGGAGATTGCGGCGAGGATGAAGACGATCAGCAGCGTTGGTGCGAGCGCGAGCACCATGCCCTCGTTGCCGTCGAGGTGGGCCCCAACCACCACCGCGATCACGCCAAGGTAGCCGGCGATCACGATCGGCCGGTGCCCACGCGCCATCGTCCACAGCTCGTGCAGCGCCAGCAGGCCGACAACGACGCCGAACCCAGTCAGCCACCAGCCCCCCAGCCAGAGCACGCCGATTGCGAGCGGCAGCAGGATCGCCGCGACGATGATGCGGCTGAAGAGGTTACCCACTGCACGCCTTCCGGCGTCGGCTGCCCGTCATCGGCCGCCGAACCGGCGTCGCCGGGTCGTAAACTCGCTGACGGCCAGCTGCAGCGCCTCGGGGCCGAAATCCGGCCAGAGCGTCTCGGGAAACGCGTACTCCGCGTAGGCCGCGTGCCAGAGCAGAAAGTTCGAGACGCGCTGCTCGCCCGAGGTGCGGATCACCAGATCCGGGTCTGGCAGCTCGGCCGTGGCGAGCCGCGAGCGAATCGCGACCTCGTCGATCTCGTCCGGTTGCAAACCATCGGTGACGAGCTGGCGGCAGGCATCGACGATCTCGGCCCGCCCGCCATAGTCGAAGGCGACGAACAGGTCGAGCCGCTCGTTGTCGCGCGTGCGCTCCTCCATGTCGTCCATCAGGGCCTTGATGCGCTGCGAGACGCGGTCGCGGCGCCCGACGAAGCGAATCCGCACGCCCTGTCGGTGCAGGTCCATGAACTCCCGCTCGATCGTCCGCGCGAACAGGTCCATGAGACCGCTCACCTCTTCCTCCGGGCGGGTCCAGTTCTCCGTCGAGAAGGCGTAGACGACCAGCGATCGGATGCCAAGGTCGGGCGCCGCCTCCACGGTGCGCTTGAGGGCGCGGACGCCGGCATGGTGGCCGCTCAGCGTCGGCAGGCCACGCTGCTTGGCCCAGCGGGCATTACCGTCCATGATGATCGCCACGGACGTCGCCATAGACGGCTCCGTCGGGCCATGGCCAGAACGGCGGATGCTGAGGATGCGGTCGAGAATCGCCACGGTGCGGAGTTGCCGGCGGGAGCCTGCTGGTACAGCGTAGCCGCTGCCGAGATCAGACGGTACCCCGAGGAGCGACTAGACCTCCATTACATCAATCTCGCGCTGCTTCAGCGCGGCATCGATCTGGCCGACGTGCTCGTCCGTGAGCTTCTGCACGCGCTCCTCGGCACGACGAATGTCGTCAGCTCCTACCTCGCCGTCAAGCGCGTGGAGGTCTGCCATCACGTCACGCCGAATGTTCCGGATCGCGATCCGCCCCTCCTCCGCGAGCCCACGCACGATCTTGACGAGCTCCTTGCGGCGCTCCTCCGTCGGCTGGGGGATCGACAGGCGAATCAGCTTGCCGTCGTTGCTCGGATTGAGCCCGAGATCGCTCTCCAAGATGGCCTTCTCAATGTCCCCGAGGGCAGACACGTCATACGGCGCAATCACGAGCGAGCGGGGATCCGGCGTCTGCACACCAGCGAGCTGATTGAGGGGCGTCGGCGTCCCGTAGTAGTCGACGACGATGCGCTCGAGCAGCGACGGGTTTGCCCGCCCGGTGCGAACCGTCTGGAACTCATGTCGCGTCGACTCAACGGACTTCTCCATCCTGACCTTCGCTTCGCTGACTGCATCCTCGACCAATTCGGTGCCTCCCTTGTTGCTATCAGCGTAGCGGAGGCGGTGAGGAATTCGGTACCTAGCAGCGGCATGGATTGTCAGAGCAGGGAACGACCATCAGGAGGCTGCGGGTTCGGCGTGTCCGCAAGGGACCAGCCTCCAAACGGACAGCGTGTCCGAAAGCAGATCCCGAAGGGCGGTGCGCGTCCGAAAGCAGACCCCGAACTGCGGGGCGTTTGTCCGAAAGGGGCCAGACCCCAATCGGACAGCGTGTCCGAAAGGGGCCAGACCCCAAACGGACATCTGCCCATTTCGTGGGGGGGTCTGCTGCACGTTTAGGTGACA
>CAMDVX010000098.1 GCA_945877865.1 Bifidobacterium breve
AGAGGTCTGCGTCGAGCGCCCATGCCAGCTTGAGCAGCGTCTTCTGCGTGGGGTTGACGCCAACCGCGCATTCGATTCCCCTGATCTGGCCCTGCGGGACGCCGGCGAGCTCGGCGAGCTGCATTTGCGTGAGTCCGCGAGCACGCCGAAGATCGGTGATCGTGTTGGCCAAGAGGATCTCGCGACCATACATCTCGCCCTCCGCGCGCTGCTCCGGCGTGAGGCCAGCACGCATCGCGAGGACGTCATCTTCGAATTGATTTGAGACGTTTCTCATGACAACCATTATGCAATAAAACCTCACAGGATATCCCTCCGGCGTCGATGCTCGGCCAGGCAGCGGCGCGCTCGAGCAATTTCAGCGCTCTGCAGCTTCGGCTGCGCGCCCTTGTCGTAACCGCCGAACAGGAGCACGACGCGATCCTGCTCGACAGCGAAGAACACGCGGAGCAGCAGGGCGCGCCGTCGCACGCGGAGCTCGTAGAGCCCTCCACCGAGATTGCGACCCCAATGGTCGCTGCACACGTCAACCCCGTAGACCGCCAGACGACGTTCAATGGCCCACGACACGACGTCGCGAGCGGCATCCGATTGATGCGCAAACCACCGTTGAAACGGCGCACGCCCAAACTCGTCGACGTAGTAGTCGATCCGCCATGGCCCGACCGTAGGCACCACCGGCGCACACGCGAGCGACGCTTCTGCACCGCTCTGCACTGCACAGGCTCCGGCGGGCGACGCCTTGGGGCGCCACTCCTGCCGAAACGAGGTCGGGACGAGAGGATTTGAACCTCCGACCACTCGGCCCCCAGCCGAGTGCGCTACCAGACTGCGCCACGTCCCGATACGCGGGCAGTCTACCCGACCCCGGGCAACGGCCCCGTCATCCCTCGCTTACCCTGCGGGGTGTGGACGAAGCCGATTTCGACCAGGTTGTCGAGGATGCCCTCGATGAGCTGCCCGAGTGGGCAGCCGACGCGCTCGATAATGTCGTGGTGCTCGTCGAGGAGGAGGACGCCGACGAGCCGGATTTGCTCGGACTCTACGTGGGCGTGCCAGAGACCGAGCGCGGCCACGAGGAGCCGTTTGAGCCGACGCGGATCATCATCTTTCGTCTCCCGCTCCTGCGGCTGACGAACGATCCTGCGACGCTACGCAAGGAAATCCGCATCACGGTCCTGCACGAGATTGGCCACCACTTTGGCATCTCCGATGAGCGTCTCGACGAGCTCGGCTATGGCTAGCGATCGCCTCTCCGATCCCCGCCACGGCACCGCTTTGCGCAGAGAGCCTCCACCGTCGTGGGAGCTTCGTCGGCTGGACCAAGAGCCTGCGCGATGCCTCGATGCCGCCTCGGCTGGTCAGGCGAGCGACGAGTCGACGGCGGCAGCGCCTGCAGCTCGTCGAGCGAACCACCACCCGGCGGCCTGAGCCGCAAGGATGATGGCGGCGTAGAACGTGACGGAGAACGGCTGCGCGATCAGCGCGATTGCCAGCGGCACGGTCGCGATCGAGCAGAGCAGCGGCACGACGCGCAGCGGCAGCGCATCTGCCGCGATCGCTCCGCAGGCCGTGAGGAAGATCATGATCGCCGCCACCCCGGAGATCGCGTAGACCCCCGGCGGCGGGATCAGCAGGCCCGCGATTGCCGCTGCTAGCGCCAGCACGCCGATCACCACTCGCAGAGCAATCACGATCTGGGCACTGTCACCGAGTCGCGGACCACGCCCGCCTCATCGATCAGCTCGATCCTCGTGCGAGTGGGCTCGGCTACGACGCGCACAAATCCGTAGTCCATCGTCGAGAATGCGGCGTCCGGCGAGGCCTTCGTAAACTCCGCGTTGCCGGGCCCCTGACCGCTGTTGCCAACCGTGATCGACAGCACGCCATCGACGGTCCTCCGCTCGTAGCGATGCAGGTGCCCCGCGAAGATCGCGTCGACCGTGCCCTTCAGCACAGCGACGAGCGGCTCACCCGACTGGATCGGCGTGTGCACCACTGCGAAGCGCGGGCCGTTCCACGGTTGGGCAAGCACTCGCTTGGCATACGCCACGGCTGCAGCGTCGCCCTCAACGCCAAGCACGACCACTTGGACCGGTCCGTACTCGTAGGTGTAGTTGATCCCACCGTTCGGTGCTCCCAGCGCATCCGCCAACCCTTTTCCACCCGCAGCGTAGAAGGTGTCGTGATCGCCGAGGTCGATGATCAGCGGCGCCTCTGCCATCACCTCACGCAGCGGCGTAAAGACGTTGCGGTCGTACAGCTGTGGCAGGGCGAGGAGGTACGAGTTATCGCCGGCCGTCAGCACAAACGCCGGATTGACGGCCGCAAGGCCGCGTCCGACGGCATACTCGTGCTCGTTGCCCGAGCCGTAGTCGCCAATCACGGCGAAGGTGACGGGCGCTTGCCGATCCGTCGGCGCCGTTTGAAACGACCCCGATGCGCGTCCAATGCCGTCGACGGCAGCGGTCCAGATGTAGCGCTGCCCAGCCGTCAGCCCCGTGAACCGACCGTTCGTCGCGACCGTCACCCTGCCGTCTGGAGCGACCGCTGTCAGCTTCACCTGCGACGCCTTCGGACCGAGGAAGCGCAGCTCGGCGGCGGATGACGTCAGACCAACGACGTACGGCCCTCGCGTGAACGGGTCAACGCCCTCGTTGCCGAGCAGGTACGTGTTCCAGTAGAACAGCACCCCGAGGATGCCGATTAGGCAGAGCCCGACGAGCATGGACACGCCCGCGAGCGCAATGCGGAGCCGCCGTACGAGTCGGGTCTGGTCCGTCAGCTCCATGCACCCCCAACCTTGGCACACGTTGTCAGCAGGCGTTGCGCCATCCGGTGACGGGGCGTCGGCTGGCTCCCGCCCGCGCTCGTGCGCCCTCCCTGTACGCCTGCGTATCCGTCGCCGTGCCGATACCATCCGCCTGTGCTTGCGCCTGACGAGACCGCGAACGCTCGACCCGCTCCTCGCTCCGCCGATCCGATCACAGGCTCGAAGCGCGAGCGGCGGCGTGCTCAGTACGAGCTGCTGCGCATGCTCGTGCACCGCGAGATGCGGGGGCGCTATCGCGACTCGATGCTGGGCTCGGCCTGGACCCTGCTCCAGCCGCTCCTGATGACCGGCATCTACTACTTCATCTTCGCCTTCCTCTTTGCGACGTCGTCGATTCCCAATTACGCCGTCTTCGTGCTCGTTGGCATCGTGCTGTGGAACTACTTTGCAACGGTCGTCGCGGCCGGGACGGTCTCACTGGTCGCCAACTCTGACGTCATCCGCAAGGTCTGGTTCCGTCGCGAGCTCGTGCCGATGTCCGTGATGCTGGCCAACACCTTTTCGACCGCGATTCTGCTGGCAGTCATTATCCCGATCTGCATCGTCGCGAATCCCGTGGTCTGGAAGACGGTGATCCTCGTGCCGATCGCGTTCGTCTTGCTGATGTCGCTGGCCTTCGGACTGGCCTGCCTGCTGGCGGTCGCCAACGTCTTCTTCCGAGACGTCGCACACCTCGTCAGCGTGGTGCTGCTCCCTCTCTTCTTCCTGACGCCCGTCTTCTATAGCCTCAGCGCGTTTCCCGTGACCCCGCCCGATTGGGTGATCATGGTGATGCGCTACGGCAACCCGATCACGCCGTACCTGGAGACGATCCGCGCGCTCGCGCTGGAGGGCTTCCTGCCGGGCTGGCCGCTGCTCGTCTACTGCGTCGTCGTCGGCCCAACGCTTTCGCTGCTTGGCATCTGGGTGCTGCGGCGCAAGGACGACCAGATCGCGGTCGAGCTGTGAGCGCGCTCGAGCCTGGCCGGATTCGCGCCGAGAACCTCGGGCGGCGCTTCAACCTCACTGCCACCGGTGGCCGCTCGCTGCGGGCCACCCTGCTTGGCTACGAGCAGGCGAAGCCGCGTGAGTTCTGGGCGCTTCGCCACGCCAACCTCGACATTGCGCCGGGCGAGACGTTCGGCATCATCGGTCGCAACGGGTCAGGCAAGAGCACGGCGCTCAAGCTGCTGGCGCGCATCTACGGCCCGACGGAAGGCTCCTGTCAGGTCGGCGGCCGGATGAGCTCGCTGCTCGAGCTCGGCGCAGGCTTCCACCCCGAGTTCTCCGCGATCGAGAACATCTTCCTGTCCGCGTCCGTCTACGGCATCCCACGCAAGGAGATGCGCCACGAGGTCGACAGCGTGATCGCGTTCGCCGAGCTCGAGGAGTTCGCGCACCAGCCCGTCAAGACGTTCTCCTCAGGCATGTTCGCGCGCCTCGGCTTCGCGGTCGCGATGCACGTCCGACCGGATGTGCTGCTGCTCGACGAGGTGCTTGCCGTCGGCGACGAGGCGTTCGTCCAGAAGTGCATGGGACGCATCGCGCAGTATCGCCGCGAGGGTGGCACGATGATCCTCGTGACGCACGATCCAGGAACGGTCGAGCGTCTCTGCGAGCGAGCCATGCTGCTTGACCACGGAGAGGTGATCACTACCGGACCGGCCCCCGAGGTGATGGCGACGTACCACGAGCGCCTCGCGCATCGTGCTGACGAGGCCGGGCAGCAATCGCAGCTACAGCGCGAGCAGACAGGGCTCTCGGCCACCATCGCGATTTTGAATGCAGCGGGCGAGCCTCATCACTCGTTCGTTGAGGGCGAGCCGTTTACCATCGCCGTCTCACTGACCGTGGTCGAACCGATCAAGCGTGCCTCGATCCAGATCGGCATCCACGACGAGCTCGGCCGACACGTCGGCAGCAGATCGCACTCGGACGTAACGCTGCAACCCGGCGAGCCCACGGTTGTCAGCCTGCAGCTGACGAGCCCGATGCTGCGCAACGGCAAGTTCTTGATCGACCTCGGCGTCAGCAACGAGGATGGGGCGACCCTGCTGCAGACGAGAGCCGCAGAGTCCGTGTCGGTGTTCGCTCAGGCGCCCGACAGCGACGGTCCGCTGCAGCTCGGCGGCACGTTCGAGATTCGGCAGCCATAGCAGCGCGGGGGCGAGCCCCCACGAACGCAGCAGAGAACGCTTGCTGCGGCTGTGGGCTGATGGCGCTGCGCGGCGCCCCCGCGTGTGCCTCCCCACGCGATGCGTAGAACCCTTCTACCTCGGGCTGCACAGGTCAGGCACACCTGCGTTGCAGTCTGCGTGGAACGCGGCATGCAGCGAGCCGGGCAGAGTCTGGTTTCCAAGGTGCCTGTGGAGCGTACGGTGCACCACGCAATCGCCTGGGGCATCGCAGTCAACGGGCGGGGCGCCACTGTCGGTCTCACGTTCGCACGGATGGTGCCCTCGACACCCGTCGGCTTGACGGAGGTGATCGAGCAGGCAGAGCAGCGAAGCAGCGAGCACCCCCTTAGCTCCTCGGCGGAGTTCGATCGGATCGCGCCGACGGAGGGGCGAGACTCGCAATCCGCCAACCGGCCGGTATGATCCCTTCCAACCCCTAACTGAGGAGTTTTTTTCCATGGCTGAAGAAGTCGCTATTCCTGGCGCAGGCACGAACGCGAAGATTTGCAACGTCGTGGGCGTCGGCGCAC
>CAMDVX010000099.1 GCA_945877865.1 Bifidobacterium breve
CCTGACCCCAAAGCAAAGCTGCCTGACCCCTCAAAGCTGCCTGACCCCAAAGCAAAGCTGCCTGACCCCTCAAAGCTGCCTGACCCCAAAGCTGCCTGACCCCAAAGCAAAGCTGCCTGACCCCTCAAAGCCGACCGCCCCCCCAAAGCCGAGTGGTCTTGGGGGCCGACTGCCCCTGAGGTCGGCTGGTCCCGACTGTCGACCGGCCCAGCAGCGCCGCCGCTGGGCTCCAAACCCACGCACTACCCGAGCGGCACCGCGTCGATCACGGTGCCGGCAGCGAGCTCACCGGTGCCAATCGGGATCAGGGCGAGGGCGTTGGCGCGGCCGGCCCGCGACAGCTGGTGTGAGGCGCCGGCTCCGAGCTGCTCGAGCCTACCGTCGTGGAGGACCATCGGAATCGCGCGCAGGCGGGCGGGCAGCTGGGCGATCGGGGCGACGAGGACGGCGGGCGTCGTGATCGGCTCGGGCGTGCGACCGGTCAGCGCCCGCACGGCCGGCACGAGCAGGAGGTGGAGCCCGACGAGGCAGGAGAGCGGATTGCCGGGCAGGCCGACGACGAGCGTGCCGTCGGGAGCGCTGCCGCACCAGACGGGCTGGCCGGGCTGGGTGGCGATGCGCCAGAAGAGCTCGGTGACGCCGAGGCTGATCAGGGCGGGCTTGACGTGATCGCGCGGGCCGACGGAGACGCCGCCGCTGGAGACGACGATGTCCGCGTCGGCGATCGCCTTGGCGAAGGCGTCGCGCGTCGCTTCGGCCGTGTCGGCGACGCTGCAGATCGTGGTGATCTCGCAGCCGTGCTGGGCGAGCGTTGCGGCGACGAGCACGGAGTTCGACTCGTGGATCTGGCCGCGACGCAGCGGCGTGCCCGGCGGGACGAGCTCGTCACCCGTGGAGAGAATTGCGACCCGAGGCCGCCGCACGCAGGTGGCCTCGGTGAGGCCGAGCCCGGCGATGGCAGCGACGGCCAGTGGCGTCAGCAGAGCGCCGGCCGTCAGCACGACGTCGCCGCGTCGTGTGTCGGCGCCGACGGGACGCACGTAGGCGCCGCTCTCGACGGCCGCCGTCGTCGCGACGTGGCCGTCCTGCTCGCTGCACACCTCGACGGGCAGCACCGCGTCCGCTCCGTCGGGGATGACGCCGCCGGTGGCGATGCCTGCGGCCGTGCCGGGTGCGAGCGCCGCAGGGTCGTCACCGGCCAGAATCTGCGCCGCGATGCGCCAGGGGCCGGGCGTTGCAGCGTCAACCACGAAGCCATCCATGGCGGAGTTCGCGTGCGTCGGTAGGTCGTGGGGAGCGATCACCGGCGCGGCGGCGATGCGGCCCGCGAGCTCAGCCAGCCCAACCGTTTCGGCAGCGAGCGGTCGGATCGCGGCGGTGATGCGCGCGCGTGCCTCCGCAACGGGAATACGCTCGTGTGGCAGGTCGGTGGTCATGGTCCGGTGAAGGTCACGTTCTTTATGCGAAGGGCATGGTATACAGCGAGCGTGATTCTGATGTCTTTCATCCTCGGAGCCCGACCATGAGCGACCTCTACGCCGGACGCTACCGCCCGGTTGCTCCATTGCCGGCGATTGGCGGTGTGCAGCGCGAGCTGGCTGTCGATCAGGTTGCCGATCACCGCGTCGCCGTCGCCCGCATCGAAGGCGGCGAGCGTGCCGCAGCCGTCGGGCGCTACCTGCGGGCGCTGCAGACGTGCCGGCAGGCGAGCCTCGCGCCGATCCTCAACGTCGTCGACGAGCCACCCACAGCGTTCGTTCACGTTGAGGCGCAGGCTGATGGGCCATTGCTCAGCAGCGCGATCAGGCTGCCGCAGACGAGCGCGCTGCTCGTCGGGGCAGACGTCGCGGACGCGCTTGGGGCGCTGCACGATGCCGGCCTTGCCCACGGCGGGCTCGTCGCTGACGCCATCGTGCTTGACGCCTCCGGCCGCCCGGTCGTGATGGGCGCCGGCCTCGCTGGTGCCGCCGCCGCCGCCGCCGGGCTGCCGTCGCCGATCGCCTCGGACGATCTGCGTGCGCTTGGCGCCATCCTCTACCTCCTCGTCACGGGTCACGCGCCCGCCACGCCGCCAGCCTCGCCCGCGAGCCTCGCCCCGGATGTTCCGCCGGCCGTCAACGGCCTGATCCTCGCGCTCCTGTCGAGCGAGGACCGCCGTCCGCCACCGCCTGCTGGGCCTGTCGCTGAGCGCCTCCGCGCGCTGGCCGGTGTGCAGCTGCCGCTTGAGCTGATGCCGGCGCCGCGCCCGCAGCCGCCGCTTCCGATGACGCCGCGGCGAGGCATCTCCGACGCTGGCCTGGCCGCCATCGTGGGTGGCATCGCGCTGCTGGCGATCATCCTCGCCGTCGCGACCGTCAACGGTCGTGAGCTGCTCAATACCGACTCGACCACCGGTCTGAAGAGCGACGTGCCGACCTTTACGTTGCCCGCTGCCGAGTCGCTAACCCTCACGGTGACGGATCAGCAGCTGCCCCTGCCGGACGTGCTGACGGACACCGTGCCGACCGACACCGTGTCGACGGATCCGGTGCCGACGGACACGTTCGAGGTGTTCACCGATACGACGGAGACGTCCACGGAGCCAGTCACGGCGACCGATATCGTCACCGTCACCGGGTAATCGTCGCCGTCCGCGCCGGTCGGCGCTGGTGCGACCGCGAGGCGTCGCAGCCCACCTGACGTACCCTTCGGCCGTGTTCCCTGAAAGCCGTCCCCGCCGCCTTCGCCGCACGCCGGCGCTCCGCGCGCTCGTTCGCGAGACCGCGCTCGCCCCGTCGCAGCTGATCCTGCCAATCTTCGTGATCCCCGGCGAGGGCAAGCGCGAGTCGATCGCGGCGCTGCCAGGCGTCGATCGGCTGTCGGCAGATCTCGCTGCCGAGCTGGCTGCCGAGGCGGCCGGGCTGGGAGTCAGCGGCGTGCTGCTGTTCGGGCTGCCGCAGGACAAAGACGCCGTCGGCTCGTCGGCCTGGGATCAGGACGGGCCGGTCCCCGAGGCCGTGCGGGCAATTCGCTCGGCCGCCCCCGGCCTCGTGATCGCCACGGATGTCTGCCTCTGCCAGTACACGAGCCACGGGCACTGTGGGCTCGTCAGCACGGACGGTGAGATCCTCAACGATGCCAGCCTCCCGGGGCTAGCGCGGGCCGCTGTCGCCCACGCGCGGGCGGGTGCCGATCTCGTCGCGCCATCGGACATGTTCGATGGGCGGGTGGCTGCGATCCGCGACGCCCTCGACCTCGAGGGGTACGGCGAGAGCGTCGGCATCCTCGCCTACTCGTCCAAGTTCGCGTCCTCCTTCTACGGCCCCTTCCGCGCCGCAGCCGGCTCTACGCCGACGCAGGGCGATCGTCGCTCGCACCAGCTTGACCCAGCCAATCGCCGCGAGGCCATCCGCGAAGGTTTGATTGACGAAGAGGAGGGGGCTGACATGCTGATGGTTAAGCCCGCCCTGCCCTCGCTCGACGTGATCGCCGACCTGTCGGCCGAGACGGACCTGCCGGTGCTTGCCTACCAAGTCAGCGGCGAGTACGCGATGCTCAAGCATGCCGCCGCTGCCGGGGCATTCGTCTTCCAGGCTGCGCTGCTGGAGTCGCTCGTGGCAATTCGCCGCGCGGGCGCCCGCGCCACCATCACCTACGGCGCGATTGATGTGGCTCGATGGCTGGCGTAGGCGCGCAGACGATGATCGGCGCGATCGCCGAGAGCGCCTCGCAGAGCAGCCGCGTGTGGTCCCGCTGCGCGGTCGCCCCGGCCGATCGCTACGACGAGCCCCTGTTCGGGCCGATCGCTGGCGGCGCCTTCGCGGAGGGCGTCGAGCTGATCTACGAAGGGTTCCTCGTGCACCATGCTCCCCGCGGTCGCGCGTTCGCCGCGCCGGACCGCGAGCAGGGCCTGCTGCTCGGCGACTACCTCTACGCGACGGGTCTGGTCCACGTCTGTCGCGCTGGTGACGTCGCCGCGATCGCCGCTCTCGCCGACCTCGTCTCGCTTGCCGCGCACCTGCGCGTGGAGAGCGGTAACGCCGTCGATGGCGAGCTGTGGCTGGCCACGGCGCGCTACATCGCGGGACCCCGCGACGCTGGCCTCCAGCAGGCGCGCGACGCGCTGCGGGCCGGCGATCCGACGCTGCTGCTCGCGCTGGTGGCCGATCCAGAGGCGCTGGCGCCGCTGGCCGAGCACCGTCGGCTGATGGGCGATGCGGCATGAACGGCCCACGCGATCTGCGGGCCTGGATTGCAGAGCTGCGCACGGCTGGCGAGCTCGTTGAGGTCACGCAGGAGGTCGATCCGTACCTCGAGATTACGGAGATCGCAGACCGGGCCATGAAGGGCGGCGGGCCTGCGCTGCTGTTCTCGAACGTCAAAGGCTCGCAGATCCCGCTGCTGATCAACCAGTTCGGCACGGAGCGCCGGATGCTGATGGCGCTGGGCGCCGACAGCCTCGACGCGATCGGCGACGCGATCGGCGAGCTCCTCGAGCTGAAGCCGCCGGATGGTCTGGTCGACAAGGTGCGTGCGCTCGGGCGGCTCAAGTCCGTTGCCGACGCGCGCCCGAAGCTCGTCAAGTCTGCGCCCTGTCAGGAGGTCGTCTGGTCCGAGCCCGACCTTGACCGCCTGCCGATCCAGTTCTGCTGGCCCGACGATGGTGGTCCGTTCATGACGCTCGCGAACATCATCACCAAGGACCCGGTGACGGGCGGTCGCAACGTCGGCATGTATCGGCTCCAGAAGCACTCCAAGCGCGAGCTCGGGCTGCACTGGCAGATGCACAAGGACGCGGCAGCAGACTGGACGGAGGGCGCCGGCCGCATGGAGGTCGCGATCGCGCTCGGCACCGATCCGATCACGACGTACTCCGGCTCAATGCCGCTGCCGAAGCACATCGACGAGTACATGGTTGCCGGCTGGCTGCGCGACGATCCAATCGAGCTCGTGCAATGCACGACGATTGATCTGCAGGTACCGGCCAACGCCGAGATCATCATCGAGGGCTACTGCGAGCGCGGCGAGCTGCGCCCCGAGGGCCCGTTCGGCGATCACACGGGCTACTACACGCCAGTTGACGACTTTCCGGTCTTGCACGTCACGGCGATCACGTCGCGGCGCGACCCGATCTACCCGTCGATCGTCGTCGGACCGCCGCCCTGCGAGGACCTCTGGCTGGCCAAGGCGACCGAGCGCATCTTTCTCCCCGCTGTTCGCGTCACGCTGCCGGAGGTCGTCGATTACGACCTGCCGTACGCCGGCACCTTCCACAACTGCGCGATCTTCTCGATCCGGAAGCGCTTCCCGGGCCACGCGTTGAAGGTCATGCATGCGATCTGGGGAACCGGCCTGCTGTCGCTGACGAAGGCGGTCATCATCGTCGACGAGTGGGTTGACCCGCACGACTACAACCAGGTCGTCTGGCAGATGGGCGCCAACATCGACCCCGCGGAGGACATCCTCATCTCGCGCGGTCCGCTCGATCAGCTCGACCATGCGGCTCGCATCAAGGCGCTCGGCGGCAAGATCGGCTT
>CAMDVX010000100.1 GCA_945877865.1 Bifidobacterium breve
AAGGTTGGCGGGCAGCGACGCGACGATGGACGCCCGCCCAAAGTGCCACCACGCGATCGGGGCGGTCGCGAGCGTCGCCGCGCCCGTCACGGCAACGGCGGCCACGACGACGAGAGGAACCACCGTCTGCTCACCGACGCGACGCACGAAGGGAACGACCAGCAGGATCGCAGCCACGGCAACGAACGACAGCTGCAGGCCCGGGTCAAGGACCGACCACGGGTTCCACACGATCAGTCCGCCGAAGCCAAGCGCCAGCGCACGCCAGGCGTCACGCGGGCGACCAACGAGCCACGTCAGGCAGCCGACCACGCCGGCAACGCCGGCCCGCAGCACGCTCGGTGATGGTCCGACCACGGCGACGTAGAGACAGACGACGCCAATTGCGAGCACCAGCGCCTGGCGACGATTGCCACCGAATACCCACGTCGCGAGCACCAGCAGCGCAACGAGGAGCGCCACGTTGCCACCCGACACGGCGAGCAGATGGGCCAGACCCGATGCGCGGAACGCCTCCACGGTCGCCGGCGTCAGGCCCGCATCTGCTCCGAAGGCGAGGCCGGCCACCACCTGCCCCGGATCGCCCCGCCCAGCCGGAGCGAGCGCCGCGAGCGCCCCGCTGCGCACCTGATCGGAGAGGCCCCACAGGCCACCACGGCGACCGACGACGCGTAGCGACGTAATTCGCAGCACGGCGTGAATGCCCTGCTGCGCCAGCCACGCCTCCTCATCGAAGCCATTGCGCGGACCGCGCGGGCGCACAAGCCGACCGTCGACCTCGAGCACGCTGCCGCGCTCCGGCGGCGCGCCGCTATCGACCCGCAGGAGCACCGGCCCACCGTTGGCGCCAAGCAGCGTGCCGGCTGCGATGCGCGCGTGGCTTGAGCCGCGCCACGCCTCCTCCACCACCACGCGGCCACCCGCGACCGTCGAGCCGATGCGCGCTCGTAGCGGCTGCTGTCCGAGCGTCTCCACTCGCTGGCTCCCAATCAGGAAGCCCGCCACGCAGGCGACTGCTGCGAGCGCGGCTCCCCGTCGGCTCCCTGGACGCCCAGCAAGGAGCAGCAATCCACCCAGCCCCGCCAGCAGCAGCGCCGGCCCAGCCTGGCCCGGCAGTGGTAGCGCAGCCAGCGCACCAAGCCCGAGCAGCCAGCCCAGCGCATCCGCGCAGGCCAGGCCGCGCAGGCGCATCACGGGGCGACGAGGCTACGCAGCTGCTCAAGCTTGGCAGGGCCGATGCCCGGCACCTCCAACAGGTCATCCACCGTTCGGAAGCCACCGTTTGCCGTGCGCCAATCGACGATCCGCTGCGCTGTCGCAGGGCCCACGCCAGGCAGCGCGTCAAGGGCCGCTGCGTCTGCGCTGTTGAGATGCACCAGCTCGCCACCAGCCGACGTGTCGGGCGCGACCCCACCCGCGCCACCCCCCACGGGTGGAGACTCCGGAATCAGCACCTGCTCGCCATCAACGAGGAGTGCAGCAAGGTTGACCGCGAGACGATCAGCTTTGCTCGTGATCCCCCCGGCCTTCGCGACCGCATCGGCAACCCGCGAGCCCTGCGGCAGCCGGTAGAGGCCCGGGCGGCGAACCGCACCGGCGACATCCACGACCAATGGCTCCTCCTGCGCTGGCGCAACACCGCCGGCGCCGTCAGCCACCGTGCCCGTGGTGGTGATCAGCGCCGGCGGGAGTGCCGTGTCCGACCGACCTCGAAGAAACGTCATGGCCGCCGCGACGAGGAGGAGCGCGGCGAGTCCGAAGAGGAGCGTTCTGCGGTCAAGGAAGGACACGAGCGGAGCCTGCCCGGGACAACCACGCCGCAGGCGCCCACGGCTGCGCACGTTACGCGCGAAGCACGCCTCGGCGCTCGCCGCCTCGCTCCACGAACCCGCGAGCAGTTCGTGGAACCGCAGTGATCCCCGTGCAAAGCCGACGCCGAGGCCGAGCCAGTGGCTCCCGGGCCTAGCGCACGACGATGTTGACGAGCTTGCCGGGCACCACGATCTCCTTGACCGGCTCACGGCCGCCTGTGTGCTCGACGATCTTCGGCAGCGCACGCACCCTAGCGATCACCTCCGCGTCCGGCAGGTCGCGCGGCAGCTCAATGCGGTCGCGTACCTTGCCATTGACCTGCGCGACACACGTGAACGTATCGGAGACGAGCAGGGCCGGATCGACGACAGGCCACGGCGCCTCCCAGAGGCGCTCCCCACCGAGACGCGACCACAGCTCCTCGGCGATGTGCGGAGAGAACGGCTGCACCAGGCAGACCAGCGTGCCCGCCGCATGGCGCAGCGCCACCCCACCCACCGGCTCGAGGAGGAGCTCGTCCCGCGCCTTCTCGATGCCATTGAGGAGCTCCATCGACGCCGCAATCGCCGTATTGAAGTGCAGGCGCCGGTCGATGTCCTCCGTGACGCGCTGCGTTGTGCGGTGCGTCAGGCGCAGAAGGTCAAGCGCAGCACCGGAAGCCGCAGCCGGAGCGGCCGGCAGCGCCTCGCCCGTCGTGGCGGCCGCAATCTGCAGCACCGCCCGCCAGAGCCGGTCGAGGAATCGCGACGGGCCGAGCACGCCGCTATCGGACCACTCCTTGTCCTGATCCGGTGGCCCCATGAACAGCACGTACATCCGCAGGGCATCCGCCCCGTAGCGATTGACGATCGCGTCCGGCGCCACGACGTTGCCTTTCGACTTGGACATCTTCGCGCCGTCCTTGTAGATCATCCCCTGCGTGAAGAGGTTCGCAAACGGCTCCTCAAAGCCGATGTACCCCGCGTCGAACAAGACCTTCGTGAAGAAGCGGCTGTACAGCAGATGCAGAATCGCGTGCTCAACGCCGCCGATGTACTGTCCAACCGGCAGCCACCAGTCGACGGCCGCGCGATCCCACGCCTGCGTTGCGTCGAGCGCTGACACGTAGCGCAGGTAGTACCACGACGAGTCCACGAAGGTGTCCATCGTGTCCGTCTCGCGCAGCGCCGCCGCACCGCACGTCGGGCACGGCACGCTACGCCACTCCTCGGCAGCCGCCAACGGCGACCGCCCCTTCGGGGCGTAATCGTCGATCTCAGGCAGCACGACCGGTAGGTCGGCGTCAGGAACCGGCACGAGGCCGCAGGCGGGGCAATCGATGATTGGGATCGGCGCGCCCCAGTAGCGCTGGCGCGAGACGAGCCAGTCCCGCAGGCGATAGGCCGTCTTCGTCTCCCCCCGCCCCTCCTCCACGAGCCACGCGGCAATCGCGGACTTCGCCTCGGCGACCCTCAGGCCATCGAAGCGGCCCGAGTTGACGAGCACGGCGTCGTCGCCGGCGGACGTAAACGCCTCGGTCTGCACATCGACCTCGCCGTCCGTCGCGGCGACGACCTGGCGGATCGACAGCCCGAACGCCTGCGCGAAGGCGTGGTCGCGATCATCGTGGGCCGGCACCGCCATGATCGCCCCTGTGCCGTACTCAACGAGGACGTAGTCCGAGATCCAGATTGGAATCTCCTCGCCCGTGACCGGGTTGACAACGCGCCGCCCCGTATCAACGCCGGTCTTCGGCCGGTCGTCGCGCATGCGCTCGGCGACGGACTCGGACCCGTGCCGACGCACGTAATCAGCAACTGGCTCCTCCGCGGCCGTCCCTTGCACGAGCTCGTGCACGAGCGGATGCTCTGGTGCTAGCACAAAGAAGGTCGCGCCAAAGAGCGTGTCCGGCCGCGTCGTGAAGACGGGAATCTCCCACGCGCCATCAACGACCTTGAAGACCACCTCCGCGCCTTGGGAGCGGCCAATCCAATTGCGCTGCATCGTGAGGACGCGGTCCGGCCAGTTCTCAAGCTGGTCCATGTCGTCGATCAACCGATCGGCGTAGTCCGTGATGCGGAAGAACCACTGCTCGAGCTTGCGGGCCTCCACCTCGCTGCCGCAGCGCTCGCAGCAGCCGTCGACGACCTGCTCGTTGGCCAGCACCGTCTGGTCCTGAGGGCACCAGTTAACCGTCGCGCCGCGCTTGTAGGCGAGGCCGCGCTCGAAGAGCTGCAGGAAGATCCACTGCGTCCAGCGGTAGTACGCCGGGTCTGCAGTCGACAGCTCGCGGCTCCAGTCGATCGACCAGCCCATCCGCAGCATCTGCGCGCGAATGCGCCCGATGTTATGCGCCGTGACCTCGGCCGGCTTGCCGCCGGTCTTGATCGCAGCGTTCTCGGCCGGCAACCCAAACGAGTCGTAGCCCATCGGATGCAGCACCTGAAAGCCCGTGCGACGACGGAAGTGCGAGACAACGTCGCCCATGGTGTAGTTCGTCACGTGCCCCATGTGCAGGTCGCCCGATGGGTACGGCAGCATCTCCAAGACGTACGCTCGGGGACGTTCGTCCGCGGCGGGATCGGCGGGATTCGGCACCTCGAAGGCGCGCTCCTCGGCCCAGACGGCCTGCCAGCGGGCTTCAATCTCGGCGGGGTCGTAGCGCTCCATGCGCACAGGATACGAGGTCGCCTCCGTGCGGTCCGCAGCCGGAACCTGCGCTACGTTTTCTCGAGCATTGACGTGACAGCGAGGGTCGCTGATAGATCGTGGGACGATTGGTCCTCGCTCGCCCGTCGTGCGAAAGGTGAGGCGGTCGATAGGCGACCGGCAGAGAATACGAGGAGGATGTACTTCATGGAATTGACATCGAATCAGGAGCTGATCCTATGGATCGGTACCGCGGGGATGGCGCTCGGCGCGGTCGCCATTGCGGCGCTCGGGTTTAGCCTCCCGAAGAGCGAGCGGCACCATGTGACGGCGAGCTTCTTCGTCTGCGCGATCGCAGCCTGCGCTTACCTCGCGATGGCGACGGGCGTTGGCACCGTGATGATGCACGGCGAGGCCGTCTTCTTCGCGCGCTACGCCGACTGGGTCTTCACCACTCCCCTCCTGCTGCTCGGGCTGCTGACGGTTGGCATGGCCGCGGTGACCGGCGGCGGCGAAGCCGCTCGGGAGCGCTCCGGGCTCATCGGCTTCGTGATCGGCGCTGACATTATGATGATCGCGACGGGCTTCGTTGCCTCGCTGCGCATCGGTCAGTCTGATCGCTGGATCTGGTACGCAGTGAGCTGCGTGTTCTTCCTGCTCGTGCTCTGGGCCGTCTACGGTCCGGCCAAGCAGTACCTCGACGCGCGGATGGCTCCGCTCTACACGCGCCTGCTGGGGATTCTGACCGTTCTGTGGCTGATCTACCCGGTCCTCTGGGTGCTTGGCACCGAGGGCACGGGCACGCTCGACGTTACGGGTGAGATCCTCGTCTTCGCCGTCATCGACGTGATCGCGAAGGTCGGCTTCGGCATCATGCTCGTAGCCGGCGTGCGCAGCGCTTCGAAGGCCGCGGCCTAGCCTGAGCTGCCGGGTCTGACCCGCGGGT
>CAMDVX010000101.1 GCA_945877865.1 Bifidobacterium breve
GACGGCCCCTTTCGGCGAAATCCCTTTCGCCCGCGAAGAGCACCGCAGAAGCGCGCTGCCCACTCAAGGCGGTATCCTCACGCACGCGCCCCCCGGACCTGGAGACACCGTGAGCGACAACAAGCTGACTGAATCGATCGACGGCGTGCAGACCGCGCTAGCCGAGCGCTCCTACCTCGCCGATCGCGGTCTCGCCACCGTCGTGCACCTCGCGCTGAAGCTCGGCAAGCCCGTGCTGCTTGAAGGAGAGGCCGGCGTCGGCAAGACCGAGCTCGCGAAGGTCGTCGCCGACGCGCTGGGCGCCCGCCTCATCCGACTCCAGTGCTACGAAGGCATCGACGTCGCGCATGCGCTCTACGACTGGGCCTACGCCCGCCAGATGCTCTACATCCGAACGCTCGAAGCGACCGGAGAAACCCGCCAGAGCGACGAAGTCATCGACGAGCTCTTCGGCCCGCGCTTTCTCGAGCGCAGGCCGCTGCTCGATGCCATCTCCTGCGACGACGCCGTACCACCCGTCCTGCTGATCGACGAGATCGACCGGGCCGACGACGAGTTCGAAGCGTTCCTGCTCGAGCTGCTCTCGGACTTTCAGGTCACCATCCCGGAGATCGGCACGATCAAGGCCGAGCGGCGCCCCGTCGTCTTCCTCACCTCGAACCGCACGCGCGAGCTGCACGAGGCGCTCAAGCGCCGCTGCCTCTACGTGTGGGTTGAGATGCCAGACCTTGAGCGGGAGATCGCGATCGTCCGCGCCCGCGTGCCCGAGGCACCGCAGCGGCTGGCCGCGCAAGCGGCAGCCTTCGTCCACGAGCTACGCAGCCTCGACCTCACGAAGCAGCCCGGCGTCGCGGAGACGATCGACTGGACCCAAGCGCTGCTCGCGCTCGGACAGGAGGAGATCGAGGCCGGCGTCGTCGACCTGACGCTCGGCTCCGTCCTGAAGTTCCACGAGGATCTCGGTCGCGTCCGCGATGCGGATCTCCAAATCCTCGTCGACCGTGCCCGCGCGGCCGCGGACGCGGCTCAGGCCGCAGACGCCTGATGAACGCCGGCGACGCAGTCGTCCGCAAGCTCGTCACGTTCGGCAGGATCCTGCGCGAAGCCGGCATCGAGGTCGGGCCAGGGCGCATCCAAGATGCCCTGCGCGCCCTCGACGAGGTCGACCTTCGCCACCGCGACGAGGTCTACGCCGCACTCGCCTGCACCCTCGTCGCGCGCCGTGACGACCTCGAGATCTTCGACCGGGCCTTCCGCGCCTGGTTCGAGCGCGACGCGACGCGGCTCGGCGGCAAGCGCCCCGACCTCGGCATCGGCATCGATGAGCGGCCCCAGCCGCAGACGCAGACGCCCCGACCCGGCGGCGACCAGGAGGACGAAGATCCAGACGAGGACCAAGAGGAGCCTGACGTCCTCGCAGCCTATAGCGCCGACGAGCGGCTTCGCGAGCGCGACTTCTCCACGCTCACGCGCAGCGAGCTGCTCCGCCTGCGGAAGCTGATGGACCGGCTCGTGCGCGTCCTACCAACGCGACCGTCGCGCCGCCTCGAACCCGCGTCGAGCGGCGTCTACATCGCACCCCGCGAGACGCTGCGTCGCGCGATGCGCCGCGAAGGCGAGGCCGTGGAGCGCGCCTTCCGGCAGCGCAAGCGCGTCGAGCGCCGCATCGTGTTCCTCTGCGACGTCTCCGGCTCCATGGAGCCCTACAGCCGCGCGCTCGTCTTGTTCCTCCAGGCGGCGGTCAGCGCCGGCCGCAAGGTCGAGGCCTTCACGTTCGGCACGCGCTTGACGCGGCTCACGCCCTACCTCGGTGGCTACGACCCCGAGGCGTCGCTGCTGCGCGCATCGCGCGCCGTGCCCGACTGGGCAGGCGGCACGCGCATCGGCGATGCCCTCAAGGCCTTCAACGACCTGTATGGACGGCGCGGCCTGACGCGAGGCTCGATCGTCGTCGTCGTGTCGGATGGCTGGGAGCGCGGCGACGTCTCAACGCTGGCCAGCGAGATGGCCCGCCTCCGTCGACGCTCGCACTCGATCATCTGGGTCAACCCGCTGAAGGGCACCGAGGGCTATGAGCCGCTCGCCGCGGGCATGGCCGCCGCTCTGCCATTCGTCGACGTGTTCCTCCCCGGACACAACCTCATTGCGCTGGAGGCGCTAGCAGGCGCCCTGCAGAAGGCCGGAGGACGACGCTCGGACGTCAGATCTGCCACCCTGACGAGGGCAGCATGAACAACGAGACCCTCCAGACAGCGGCCGACTGGGTCGCCCGCGGCGACGATGTCGCTCTAGCAACCGTCGTCCGAACGTACCGCTCAGCACCGCGCCCGATTGGCAGCGTCTTCGCCGTCTCCTCCAGCGGCGAGATGGCAGGCTCGGTCTCCGGAGGCTGCGTCGAAGGCGACATCTACGGCGCCGCGCAGGAGCTCTTCGCAGCCGCAACCGCTGAACCACGGCTGATCCACTACGGCATCACCGACGATCTGGCGCTCGAGGTTGGGCTGGCCTGCGGTGGCGAGCTGTGGGTCTCACTCGACCGCTATCGACCTCCGCCGCAGCTACGGCGCGGCGCAATCGCCACGGCCTTCGGCGGCGATCAGAACGGAGCCAGCATCGTCGTCGACGTCGATGCGAACACGATCACCGGCGACCTCGCAGGACCGCTGCGCGCGACCGCGGAGGCTGCAGCCGCCGAGGCAATCGCGCTCGAGCGGTCGCAGGCGCTCGACCTCGAAGGCGAGGTCACGCTGTTTATCGAGAGCATCCACCCGGCCCCGCGCGTCGTCGTCGTCGGCGCCGTCGACACCGCCGAGGCGCTCTGCCGCATGGCGAGGACGCTCGGCTGGCGCACGGCAATCGTCGATCCACGCGGCAAGTTCGCAACGAAGGAGCGCATTCCAAGCGCCGATGCGATCCTCGGCTCCTGGCCCGACGTGGCCTACCCCGAGCTCGGCCTCGAGCCGGCCGACCACCTCGTCGTCCTCACGCACGATCCCAAGATCGACGACCCCGCCATCTCGCTCGCCCTCACCGCCGGCGTCGGCTACGTTGGCGCGCTCGGCTCACGCCGCACGCAGGAGAAGCGCAACGCCCGCCTGCGTGCGTCGGGCAACACGGATGAGCAGCTCGGCCGCATCTACGGTCCCGTCGGCCTCGACATCGGTGCGCACTCACCCGCCGAGACCGCCGTCGCGATTCTGGCCGAGATCATTGGCTACCGGTCCGGCCGTGGCGGCCAGCCGCTGCGGCAGACCTCCGGCAGCATTCATCCCAGCGACGAGCCGGAGACGCCACCCCGGTAGCGGCCCGGCGACGGCGCGACCAGTCGTCTGACATCCTGCGGGCGTGGCTATTGAAGCGATCGACCCTCCGCTTGACCCCGCCCGCTATCCCTTCGTCCACGCGATTCGCGTGCGCTTCGCCGAGACAGATGCGATGGGCGTCGTTCACCACGCCTCGTACCTGCCCTGGCTCGAGGAGGCTCGCGTCGCGCTGCTGGCCGCTGGTGGGCACGACTACGCAACGGTCCACCGCGACGGCCTCGATCTTGCCGTCGTTGAGGTCCGCGTCCGCTACCGGCGGGCAATCCGATTTGGCGATCCCGTGCAGATCTGGGCCGCGCTCGCCACGGCCAACCGCTCGACCCTGCAGATCGCGTACCTCGTCGAGGTCAACGGGGCGGTGGCCGCCAGCGCCGTCACCGTGCACGCCTGCGTCAACGCTGCGGGCCGTCCGCTCCGGGTGCCCGACTGGCTCACCGCGCTAGCGACCGGACCAATCGCGCTGCTCCGCTAGAAGGTTAGGCCGCTGTCGAGCGAAGCGTGCAGTCGGCTATCGCGGCCGATCGCAAACACGAGGTCTGCATTGCGCGGGTCGATCGCGATGCGCTCGGCCCAGAACGAGGTGTAGGTCCACGTCGCCCCGTCGTCCTTCGTGACGGCGACCTGCGGCGTCGACACCACCACGAGCCCGGCCTTCGCGCGCGTCACCGCGACATCGAGCGCACGGTAGATGCCCGCCACCTGATGAAAGTGCACGCCCAGATCGTCCGAGACGGCGAGGCCCTCCCAGCCACACGCCACCCACAGGCGATCGCTGGCCGCCGCGGCCCCAGGACCAACGGCGAGCATCCGCGGATGAGCGCAGAGGCCGATCGCCGGCATCGGCCACCAGTACGCGCCACCGTCGTTGGAGTAGCTCAGACGCGCGGTGCCCTCCATCGTGATCGCCCAGACGCGCTCCTGACGCGCGCGGCCCGCCAGCAGCGTGACCGGGGCGGCAAACGGCCACGCCACGCTGTCCGACGGAGAGCCCGTCAGGGCGTACCCGTAGGACTGGCTCGTTGATCCGTGCGAGACGACGATCGCATCCGCGTAGGAGGCGCCGGCGAGCACGGCCGCGTCCCCGCCCGCGGGCGTCTGCCAGGTCCGCCCACCGTCGAAGCTGCTGCGGAGCCCGAAGTCGCCGCCGAGCAGCAGCGGGCCCTGCGCCTCGTCGGAGATCAGCATGAAGCGCGGCTTCGCGAAGCCTGCGGGGACCGTCCGTGGCGGCGGCTCCAGCGCGCAGGCAGCCAACCCGAGGGCGGCCAGAGCGATGACGAGCAGGCACGCCGCTCGACTCACGTGCCGAGCGCTCCCCCGCGGCTGCCGACAACGACCGGCGGCGGCGGCCGCAGCCTCCGGCCTTCCTCCTCATCCTCGACCCGCGAGATGGTGCGCCGCACGTCGCCGAACGACAGGCCCTCCACGGAGAGGAACACGAAGCCGAGCCCCGCACCCAGCGCGACCTCGATCACCTGCAGGCCGATGGCAAACGTCACCGCAGAGGCAAAATCGACGTCGAACGCCTGCGACAGTGCCGTCGCGACCGCTAGCTGGAAGACCCCGACGTTGCCGGGCACGAGCGGCACGAACCCCACCAGGTTCGAGACGAGGAACACCACGCAGGCAGCCGCGAGACGGTGGCCATCGATGTTGAAGGCGGCCAGCGCGAAGTAGATCCCGAGGATCTGGGCGACCCACGACAGAATGCCCGCGCCGAACGAGGCGAACGCCAGCATCGGCTGGCGCAGCAGCTGTGCGCCCTGGCTAATCGCGTGGACGTGAAGCTCGACGGTCCGCAGCGTGGCGCGCCACCACGTGCGCGCGTAGTCCTCGCCGATGTCACCACGGCTGAGGCGCCAGCGGCTGAAGGCCTCGACGACGACGAGCCCCAGCGCGCCCGCCACGATCACGCCAAGCAGGATCAGCGTGCCGCGCCCTGCCCAATCCGGCACGCCGTCGATGGTAAAGACCATCCCGACGAGCAGCACCGCGAGGGTCGCGCCAAGCACGAGCTGCTCCATCACAACGGTGGCGGTCATGGTCGACAGCGAGACCG
>CAMDVX010000102.1 GCA_945877865.1 Bifidobacterium breve
TCGGTGGGCGGGATGCACCCGTGGATCCCGCCGTCCTCGCTGTCGAGATCGATTCCGCAGCACAGGTGCTACAAGCGGCCGGCAACCTCACCTTCGCCGACGCCTGCCGGCTGATCGAGGAGCTCCGTCCCGGCGGACGCCCGCTTCACTCCGCCGTGCGGTATGGCCTGAGCCAGGCGCTGCTCAATGCGACGGCTGCTGAGGCGGGCAGCAGCCCGCTGCGTGTGCTCGCGGCGCTGACTGGGTTGAATCACCCCGAGCTGCTCCCGGTCTACGCGCAGAGCGGCGAAGACCGTCAGGTCAATGCCGACCGCATGATTCTACGCGGGGTCGAGGTGCTGCCGCATGGGCTGTTCAATTCCCGCGCGTCGTTCGGCGACGACGGCGGGCGGTTCCTCGACTACGTGGCCTGGCTGCGACGTCGGGTCGATGTGCTTGGCGCGCCGGGCTATCGTCCGCAGCTGCACTTGGATGTGTACGGAATGCTCGGGGAGGTTGTTGGTTTGGATATCGAGCGGATGGCCACGTTTCTTGGTGCCGCCGAGGCAGCAGCAGACGGCCTTTCGCTCGCGGTTGAATCGCCGTGCTACGGCGCGGACGTTACCGAGACGGTCGACCTGCTCAGGCGCCTTCGCGCCGAACTGCGGCGCCGTGGCAGCGGCGTTGCCCTTGTCGCGGATGAGTTCTGTAATACCGACGAGGATGTAGCGCAATTCGTCGCCGCCGCGGCCGTTGACCTGATCCAGATCAAGATGCCCGACCTCGGCTGCCTGACGCGGGCGGTCGCGGCGGCCCAGGTGTGCCGGGAGGCAGGCCTCGGCGTCTTCATCGGCGGCTCCTGCGCGGAGACCGAGGTCAGCGCGATCGCCAGCACGCAGGTGGCACTGGCGGTCGGAGCGGATCGGGTGCTCGCCAAGCCTGGCATGGGCGTGGACGAGGGTGTGACGATCGTGCGCAATGCGATGCGCCGCGCGCTCGTCGAATGGGAGCGGACGGCTGCGTAGAGCAGCAAGTGGACTTACCCGAAGTAGGTCGACACGATGTGGCCGACGGCGAAGCCAATGCCGGCCGAGACGCCGCCGATCACGACGACCTTGGCACCAGATTGGAACAGCGCGAGTCGTGCCACCTTGCCCTTGGCGATCCCGAGGATAAATAGCGCTACAAGGGTGGACAGCAGGCTGACAACCAGCGCGGTGCTCATGTCGAAGGCGAGGTACGGCCAGAGCGGGATAAAAGCGGCACCGAGGTAGGTGCCGCCGACGACGAAGGCGTCGCCGAGCGCCTCACCACCCGCATCCGGCGAGAGGTCGAGCTCCTTCTGGATCTTCGTGCGGAGGAAGACGTTCTCGTTGGCAGCGAGCCCTTGCGCTACCTGCTCGGCATCGTGGCGCGGCAGCCCCTCCTGCTCAAGGATCAGAGCGAGCTCCGCTACCTCACGCTCGAAGTGCTCGACGATCTCCTCGCCCTCGTCCCTAATCTCCGCCCGATAGAGCCCCTCCTCAGCTTCGCTCGCGAGGTACGAGCCGCTGCCCATGGCAACTGCGCCGGCAAAGGCCTCGGCGAGGCCAGCCACGATGATCAGCGCCTGCGCCGGGTGTGCCGCGGCCATGCCGGTGACGACGCCGAGCGGCACGAGCAGCCCGTCCTGCGCGCCGAGCACGACCTCGCGGATGCGGGACAGCTTGCCAATGCGCAGCGCTTCGCCGAGCGAGTGCTCGCGGATGTGGATCTCAGCCTCGGCACGAGCAGCATCAGTGATGTCAGGAACAAGGCTCATGGCCAGAGTCTATTGGTCTGGTGGGATGAGGCTGCCGCCGATCAGAGCAAAGCAGCGCTGCCTGCGCAGCTCGATTGCCGCCATCAACGACCGGTCAGCTGGTGCTGGAGTGACCCTCTGCCCACTCGCGGAGCTTCGCGATCGCGGGCTCGAGCTCATGGCCAGACCTCGTCAAGCCATACAGCACGCGGACGGGCGGCCCGGGGTCGACCGTCCTGTTGACGAGACCGTGCTCCTCAAGCTCTTTGAGGCGCTCAGCAAGCATACGCTCGGAGAGGCCAGGAATGGCACGCGCGAGCTCGGAAAACCGAGCGTCGCGGAGCAGGAGCAGCGCGATTAGCTGCCCGGTCCAGCGCTTACCGATCAGGCTGAAAGCCTGCTCAACCCGAGGGCACAGCACGAGCTCGCAGCTCTGAGGCTCAACGTTGTCGGCTTCAGCCGTCGTGTGCTTTGGGCATGGGCTCACGGGAGGGAGTCTAGTCGGCTGAGCTGCTGGCAGCGGCTTCCTGCCCTTGCGCAGGAGCACCGAACGAACCGAAGCACCCGCCAAGGGCAGCATGCGATCACGCAGGCGTTAGAGGAGCGCAAGAGCCCCTTCGATGCCGGTGGTGATGGCAAGCGCGCAGAGCATCCACAGCATGCGGGTACGAAAGCGAGTGCCATCAGAGCGGTGGAACGCACGGTGGCCAAGCAGGGACCCCAGCGCAAGTGCTGGGAGGCAGATTGCGACCGCGACGATGACCTGACGGCTGATCAATCCACCGACGGCAAACGACGCCACTGCGATTGCATCGAGCACGAGAAAGCACACCATCATGGACGCTCGCGAGATCGCTGCGCCGCGGTTCGTGCCGAGAAAGTAGAGGACGATCGGCGGCCCGCTGATGCCAAACGCACCGTTCAGCAAGCCTGCGATTCCGCCTGTCGCCAGCGTGGCGCCGCGCGAGGGCTCGACGAGGGTCTGATTGGCGAAGATGAGGAGAAGCGCGGCTGCTCCAACTGCCAACGCAATGCCGAGGCGTGCGATGTCCGCGGGGACGTGGATGAGAAAGAGCGCGCCGACCGGCGTGAGGAGCACAGCGCCCGCCAGCAAAGCGCTGACTGGACGCCAGCTGATCTGCCCCCAGACGGGTGGGAGCAGGAGCAGGCCGACGAGGAGCTCGAGCACCAGTACGGTCGGGACGGCAACGGCGGGGGCGCTCACGATGGAGAGGCCGGCAACGCCAATCAGCGCGAACCCGAAGCCGCTGTAGCCACGGACGGCGGCCGCAGCGAGAATGATGCCGACGGTTGCCGCCATGGGGAGGAGCGCGGTCACAGAGGAACCCTACGGGAGCACCGCGTCTGACGTTTTCCGAGTAGCGTTTTAGGTTCCCAATTTACCCGGGGAATACTTTTAGTAAGTCACTCGTTCTCAGTCCGTGACCACCTAGATAGGAGCTACACCCGATGACCGCTAGCAATCCGCTCGTCCCCGCCGGCACGTGGAACGTTGATCCGTCCCACTCCAGCGTCAACTTCTCCGTGCGCCACCTTGGCATCGCCAAGCTGCGCGGCAAGTTCGGCGAGTTCTCGGGCTCGCTGACCTCCGCTGATGGGGCCGTCACCGGTGCCGGCTCGATCGCCGTGGCCAGCGTCCACACCGGTGATGTCGGTCGCGACGAGCACCTCCACAAGGAGGACTTCTTCAACGCCGCTGTTCACTCCGCGATTTCGTTTCAGATCAGCGCGGTCGAGTCGCAGGGCGACAAGCACCACGTCACCGGCGACATCACGATCAACGGCATCACCAAGCCGCTCGTGCTTGAGGCCGCCCACGGTGGTACGGGCACTGACCCCTGGGGCAACGAGCGCGTCGGCGTCGATCTGCGTGGTCACCTGAGCCGCAAGGACTTCGGAATGATGTTCGATCACGAGGAGGCACTCGTTAGCGACAAGGTCGCGATCGAGCTCGACTTCTCGATGGTCAAGGCCTCGTAGACGATTGATGCTGGCGTCGAGCTCCACCGATCGATCCGCGCTGCCCGCACAGACGCGGATCGGGGCGGTGGAGCTCGGCGTTGCCAATCTCGACCGTGCGGTCGCCTATTGGACCAACGTCATTGGCCTGCGAGTGGGCACCCGTGATAGTGGAGCCGCGGAGCTTGCCGCTGGTCGGGGGACGCTCGTTCGGCTCGTCGAGCAGCCAGGCGTCGTGCCTGCACCCCACCGCACGGGGCTCTTCCACGTCGCGCTGCTGGTGCCGGAGCGTGACGCGCTCGGTGCCTGGGCGCTGCATGCGGTCCGCAGCGGCAGCGCCATTGACGGCGCGTCGGACCACACCGTCAGCGAGGCGTTGTACCTCACAGATCCGGATGGTCATGGCATCGAGCTGTGCTGGGACCGTCCGCGCTCAGGCTGGGAAGGTCGCGTGCCTGAGCTGATGGGAACGGCGCCGCTTGCCCTCGAAGGGCTGTTAGCGACAGCCCCTCAGACGGCGTTCACGGGCCTGCCAGACGGGACGACGATCGGCCACGTTCACCTCCGGGTCGCCTCGATTTCCGCCACGATCTCGTACTACAGCGACGTGCTCGGCTTCGACCTCATCACGACGTACGGCTCGCAGGCGGCCTTTCTCGCGGTCGACGGCTATCACCACCAGCTGGGAGCGAACACGTGGCAGAGCGAGGGTGGACGGCCGCCGGCTCCGCACGAGGCGAGCCTGCGTCACGTTGAGATCGTGCTGCCGACCACCGCGGACCGGGATGCCGCCGCCGCTCGCGTCCGCGATGCTGGTGGCATTCCCGTCGATCACGGTGACGGCTGGCTCGTGCGGGACCCCAGCGGGATCGGCCTCCTGCTGACGACGCCGTCCACGTAGGAGCAGGGAGGATGGCGCCTGACACCGCCTGAGCAAGGACCCGCGTGGCTCACACCTTGAGGGTGGCGATCGTCTGACCGGCGAGGGTGACGCGCAGCGTCGCTTTGCCTCGTAGCCCCTTGACCGTGACGGGGATCCGCGTCGTGCCGGCCTTTGCCTTTCCGGTCCAGCGAGCCACGAATCGCACGCCGATCTTCTCGGCGATGACCAGCCGCTTTCCCTTTGAGCCTGCGGGGACGACTACGGTGACGGTGGCCTTGGAGCCTTTGCGCGTCACCGTGGCGCTGGCGCTCGAACCACCTGCGGGCTGCCGCGTCAGCCGTGGCGCGGCGATTCGGTAGGTTGGGCTTGAGAACGTGATGGTCGGAACGGTGATGAGCAGCCCGCCGGTGGCGACAGACGCGGTGAACTGCGAGCCCGCCGTGAGGCTTGTGGTTCCCTCCGTCGCAGCGGTACGAGCGACCTCAAGGGCTACGACGATGTCCTCAAGGGTCGCACCACCGAAGCAGGCCGAGGCCGTGGCCTCTGGGATGAAGGCGCGCAGCGAACCGCTGTTGACAACCGCGGGTGCTAGCGTCCCAGCCGTCAGGTGGGGTGCCCA
>CAMDVX010000103.1 GCA_945877865.1 Bifidobacterium breve
TGGGGTCTGCTTTCGGACACGCTCCCGTTTGGGGTCTGCTTTCGGACACGCTCCCGTGTGGGGTCTGGCCCCTCTCGGACAAATCTAGCCCGCTGTTCGTATGGGTGGGCCGGGTCGTGTCGGGGAGGGTCGAGTTGGCTTGCGGTGGCTTGGGCCGGGCGCAAATTGGCTGGCCGTGCCTCGTTTCGGCGTGGCTGGCCTTGCCTCGTTTCGGCTTGGCTGGCCTTGCCTCGTTTCGGCTTGGCCGGCCTTGGCTCACTTCGGCGTGGTTGAACTGGCTCGGCTCGGCCCGGCTTGACACGCTGGGCCGCCGTGGGCTGCACCGGCTCGACCACGTTCCCGGCCAACACAAAGGGGCCCCCGACGCAAGCGCCGGAGGCCCCAAGGGTCGAGCAGGATTCGGGAACAGGTCCCGAATCGCTTCCTACATCATGCCGCCCATGCCGCCCATGCCGCCCATGTCGGGCATGCCGCCGCCCGAGGACCGCTCAGGCGCCTCGACGACGATGGCCTCCGTCGTGAGGATGTTCTTGGCGATCGACGCTGCGTTCTGCAGCGCGGAGCGGGTGACCATGGCGGGATCGATGATGCCCGCCTTGACGAGGTCGACGAGCTCGCCGGTGTCGACGTTCAGACCGAAGCCCGGCTTGGCGCCGCGAACCTCGTTGACGACGACCGAGCCCTCAAGGCCGGCGTTGTGCGCCAGCTGACGCAGCGGCTCCTCGAGTGCGCGCTTCACGATGCGCCCACCCGTAGCCTCGTCGTCAGAGAGCTCGTCGAAGTTCAGCTTCGCCGCTGCGTTCAGCAGGGCGACGCCGCCGCCCGGCACGATGCCCTCCTCGAGGGCTGCGCGGGTGGCCTGCAGCGCGTCTTCGACGCGATGCTTCTTCTCCTTCATCTCCGTCTCGGTGGCTGCGCCAACCTTGACGACGGCGACTCCGCCGGACAGCTTCGCGAGGCGCTCTTGGAGCTTCTCGCGATCGAAGTCGGAATCAGAGTTCTCGATCTCCGACTTGATCTGCTTGATGCGGGCCTTGATGGCGTCGCTCTTGCCGGCACCGTCGATGATCGTCGTGTTGTCCTTCGTCACGACGATGCGGCGGGCGCGGCCGAGCTGAGCGATGGCCGTGTTCTCGAGCTTGAGGCCCATCTCCTCAGTGATGACCTCGCCACCGGTGAGGATCGCAATGTCCTCAAGCATGCGCTTGCGGCGATCGCCGAAGCCCGGTGCCTTGACCGCGACAGCGGTGAACGTGCCGCGCAGCTTGTTGACGACGATCGTCGCGAGGGACTCACCCTCGAGATCCTCGGCGACGATCAGCAGCGGACGACCGCTCTGCATGACCTGCTCGAGCACAGGCAGGACGTCCTTGACCGCGGTGATCTTCTGGTTGGCGATGAGCACGTAAGGATCGTCGAGGACGGCCTCCATGCGGTCACCGTCAGTGATCATGTACGGCGAGATGTAGCCCTTGTCGAACTGCATGCCCTCGGTGAACTCGAGGTCGAGGCCGAAGGTCTGGCCCTCCTCGACGTTGACGACGCCGTCCTTGCCGACCTTCTCGATCGCGTCGGCGATCACGTCGCCGATCTCACGATCGCGGGCCGAGATGGTGGCGACGCGGGCGATGTCCTCCTTGCCCGACACCTCCTTCGACTGCGCCTTGATGTTGGCGACAGCCTGCTCGACGGCCTTCTCAATGCCGCGCTTGAGGCCCATCGGGTTGGCACCAGCGGTGACGTTGCGCAGACCCTCACGCACGATCGCCTGGGCAAGCACCGTCGCGGTCGTCGTGCCGTCGCCGGCAACGTCGTTGGTCGCCGTGGCGACCTCGCGGACGAGCTGAGCGCCCTGATTCTCGAACGGATCCTCGACCTCGATCTCGCGGGCGATGGTGACACCGTCGTTGGTGATGGTCGGAGCGCCGAACTTCTTGTCGAGGACGACGTAGCGGCCCTTGGGACCGAGCGTGACCTTGACAGCGTCGGCGAGGATGTCAACACCGCGCTGAAGCGAGCGGCGTGCCTCCTCGTTGAATCGAATTTCCTTATGCGCCATGTGTTTCGTTCCTCGTTACAGGGAGAGGGAGGGAGTTACTTCTTGGCCTTGGCCGTGGAAGGACCGACGATCGCAAGGATGTCGGATTCGCGGAGGAGCAGGTAGTCCTTGCCCTCGGACTTGACTTCGGTGCCGCCGTACTTCGAGAAGATGATCTCGTCGCCCACCTTGACCTCAAGGGGGACGTGGTGGCCGAGCTCGTAGTGGCCGGTGCCAACGGCGAGGATGCGGCCCGTCTGGGGCTTCTCCTTGGCAGTGTCGGGGAGGAGGATGCCGCTAGCGGTCGTCTGCTCCTCCTCTTGCACCTCGGCGATCACGCGGTCGCCTAGTGGCTTGAGGTTCATACTGAACTCCAGGTCGTAGTGGAAGGGGGAAATTCATTGGCACTCTCGTGGTGTGAGTGCCAGAACGCAGCGTACGAGAGGTTGTGGGAAAGCGCAAACTGGAACCGCTCGCTCGTGCGAGAGCGGCATCCACTAGTGCGAGAGCGACATCCGCTTGGCCTTCGCTCGCATCGCAAGCGCGGTTGTCATCAGCCCGAGGACCAGCAGGCCGGCCGTGCAGTAGGCCGCGGGATCGCCAAAGTGCTGGGCGATTGGCGCCATGAAGAGCGGCGTGATGGCGAAGCCGCCCGACCACACCATGTTGACGAGCGCGTTTGCCGTGCCGTGGGACAGGCCGAGGTCGTCGGCGGCTCGCGTCGTGAGCGGAAAGACTCCGGTCATGAGGATCGGGAAGAACGGCCCGACCGCCACCAGCACCGCGAGCACCGCCCACGTTGGCAGCGGTAGGGCGAGAGCGACGGGGAGGAGGCCCAGCCCAGCACCACCGATCATGGCGAGCCGAAACGACCCCAACCGCTCGCCGACGCGTCCGGCCAGCCAGCCCGCGCCTACGCCGAGCACGGCTCCCAGCGCGATGGCGATGCCAATCGTCGTCAGGCTCACGCCGGCGGCTGCGAGCGCGAGCGGCGCCAGCAGATCAACGGCGGCGACGCCCGCCGCGTCGGCGAGCGCAAAGCACAGCGCGGCGATCACGAGGGGGTGCCCGAGGAGCTTGCGCAGCGTCGTGTGGAGCGCCGGGTCGCGGGGCGGCCTCACGCCCGCCGGAGCGAACAGCGTTGCCGTGATCGCCACGACGCCAATGGCCGCCGCAATCATGAACGCCAGCTGTGGCGAGGTAGCGCTGGCGAGGCTACCGAGCAGTGGACCTGCCACGGCGCCGGCCGAGAGCACGCCGGAGATCGTGCCGACTGCCCGCGAGCGGCGCTCGGGAGCGGTGTTGCTCGTGAGCCACGCCATCGCCGCTGCCCAGCCGATGCCGCCGCCGATGCCCTGCAGGATGCGGGCAGAGATGACGAGCAGCGCGGATGGTGCAAACGCGAAGAGGAACGTTGAGGCGATGAAGAACCCCGTGCCGACCATGACGACGCGTCGCGGGCCGACCCGGCCAGCCAGCCAGCCGGCGGGCGTCGTGGTGATGAGGAAGGCAACGGGGTAGGCCGCCAGCAGGACTGCCACCTCAAACTTGGAGAGGCCGAAGCGCTCGGCGTACCACGGCAGGATCGGCACGATCGCGAGGTACAGCAGCGAGTCGACGAACATCGTCGCGGAGACGGCAAAGAAGAGGCGACGCATCGCACCAGTCTACGCGGTACTGATTGCGTGATCAGCCTGCTGGCACGGCAGCCACCCGTCCGCCTTGCTGCAGCCGGACGGCCGTCGCGAGCACCACCACGCCACGCCTGGTCGCCTGCCGGAGCCCGTCCCCGATACGATGCCTGTCAGATAGCCGGGAGGCGCACGTGCACGCGTTGATGTTCTATAGCCCGCTGGTCACCGACCAGGTTAAGAGCCGTCGCAAGACGGTCACCATCCGCCTCGGCGACAAGAGCGGCAAGTACCAGAAGGGGATGATCGTGGCCGTCCTGATCGGGCAGCGCTTTGGGCCGCGCGACCGCGTCTTTGATGCCGTCATCGACAAGGTCGAAGTGAAGCCGCTCGGCGATGTGTCGCCGCGTGAGATCCAGCACGAGAACGCGCAGCTGCGAACGCTCGACGAGTTCATCGAGTTTCTGCGTCGCCTCTACAACCGCGACGTCCGGGAGGACGACACCGTGACCGTGATCCACTTCTCGGAGATCCGCTGATGGCTACCGTCGGCTGCGTTGGGCTCGGCACGATGGGAGGACCGATGGCCGGTCACCTGCTCGCCGCTGGGCATACGGTCGCCGTCTGGAACCGGACCGCGGCCAAGGCCGACGAGCTCGTCGAGCGCGGCGCCCGCCGTGCCAGCTCGCCCGCCGATGCGGCTGCGGGCGCCGACGTGGTCGTCGTCTGCGTGTCCGACACGCCCGACCTCGAGCAGGTGGTGCTCGGCGAGCATGGCGTTGCCGAGGGCATTGCCGACGGCGCAATCATCCTTGATTGCTCGACGGTGGCCCCGAGCAGCGAGGTGCGCATCGCCGAGGCGCTGGCCGATCGCGGCGTCCACGTTGTCGATGCGCCGCTCTCGGGTGGGGCGGAGGGCGCGCGCAACGGCGTCTGCACCGCCTTCGTCGGTGGCTCTGACGTGGCGTTCGCCGTTGCGAAGCCCATCCTCGAGGCGTTCTGCAAGACGATCACGCACCTCGGCCCGACCGGGGCGGGCCAGGCCGCCAAGGCCGTCAACCAGATCATCATCAGCGGCACGTACGCCTCCGTCGGTGAGGGGCTCGCCTACGCGGAGCAGGCTGGCCTGCCGCTGGAGGCGCTCGTTGAGGCGCTCGCCGGAGGCGCGGCTGATTCGTGGATCCTGCGGAACCGCTCGCCAAAGTACATCGCGCACGAGTATCCCGCGGGCTTTCGTACCGTCCTGCATCGCAAGGACCTCGGCATTGCCATCGCCGAGGGTGAGGCTGCCGGCCTGCGGCTCGCGCTGACGCGCACCGTGGCGGCCTGGCAGGACGCGCTGATTGCCGCTGGCTATGGCGAGGAGGACTCGTCTGCGCTGGGGCGCATCGGTCGCGGCGAGGTCGTGCCCGGAGAGTGATCTCAGCCCGTTCGGGCTACTCGGGCAGCTGGACGGGGCCCTTGTCGTACGGCTCCGCCTTGCGGCGGATCGGCACACCGAAGGCCTCCGCTGCGCGGAGCGGCTCGCCGCAGACCCGGCAATCAACCTGCATGATCGAGCGC
>CAMDVX010000104.1 GCA_945877865.1 Bifidobacterium breve
GGGCGAGCCCGAGCCCGAGCGTGGCGGCGCCACCAAAGATGCCGGCAAGAAACGGCCCACCGAGACGGCGCGTGCCGTCGAGCCCACCCACGAAGACGGGGCCGGTTCCGCAGCCCACGAGCAGGCGCGTGACGGCGAGAAACCAGAAGGCCGGGCTGAGCGCTCCGGCCACGTTCGCCACCGTGACGAGGACGAACGAGAGCCGCACGAGCCTGAGCGGCCCGAGCCGCTGCGCGGGCTCCGCCGCGGGCAGCTGAGACAGCGCGTGCGTCACGAGCAGCATCGTCGTGAGGATCCCAATCTCGCCGAGGCTGACGTCGAACACGCTGCTGAGCCGCCGCGCGATCGGCCCGATCAGCGCGAAGTTGTAGCCGATCGCCAGAGCGATCACGGTCACTCGCGCCATCAGCATCCACGAGGGTCGGGCCGTTGCTGCTCCCGAGGCGGACACGGACGACACTGTACGGGTGCTTGGGCCTTAGGCGTGGTGGCCGCTCTGGAGCAGCCGCTGGCGCTAGCAAGCGAGCCTGCGGTTTGACAGCGGTACCCCAATGACTCTATAACCCTCTCCCCTAGAGGATTTACGACGACCGCCTGCAGTGTGGGCTTTCGTCTCTCTGGCTCAGGAGAGAACTGCAAACGGAGGAGCGGGATGAAGCGCATCGGAGTCGATGTCGGAGGAACGTTCACCGACCTCATCTACGTCGATGATCAGAAGGGCACGGTCTTGGTCCACAAGACGCCGTCGACGCCTGCTGATCCATCGATTGCGACGGTCGATGGAATCTCGACGCTGTGCACGATGGCTGGCATTACGCCGGCTGATCTTGATCAGGTGTTCCACGGCACGACCGTGGCGACCAACATCGTGATCGAGCACAACGGCGCAAACGTCGGCATGATCACGACGCGCGGCTACCGCGACATCCTGCACATCGCGCGGCACAAGAAGCCGATGAACTTCTCGCTGTGGCAGAACCTCCCGTGGCAGGCCTTCCCAATCGCCCGCCGCCGCAACCGCTTGACGGTCAACGAGCGCATCCTTGCCGACGGCTCGGTGCAGATTCCGCTCGACGACAAGGAGGTTCGCGCTCAGGTCCGCAAGCTGAAGGCGGCGAGCGTCGATTCGGTCGCGGTCTGCCTGCTGTTCTCGTTCCTCAACGACGAGCATGAGAAGCGCGTCGCGCAGATCGTCCGCGAGGAGTTCCCGGAGGCGTACCTGTCGGTCTCCTCCGAGGTGATTCCGCAGTACCGCGAGTACGAGCGCTTCTCCACGGTGGCGCTCAACGCCTTCGTCGGCCCGAAGGTCTCGAACTACGTCAAGCGCTTCGACGTCGAGCTGCGCAAGATGGGCGTCAAGACGGGCGTGCATCTGATGACGAGCGCCGCTGGCGTCGCGACGCCTGAGGCCGCGGTTGAGCGTCCCGTCAACCTGCTGATGAGCGGCCCGATTGCCGGCGTCGTCGGCGGCATCTGGGCTGGTCGCGTCGCCGGCGAGCCGAACGTGATCACGCTTGACGTCGGTGGCACGTCGGCCGACATCGGTCTGGCCCAGGACGGCAAGCTGCGCATGAAGCACCTGCTCGACACGAAGGTCGGGCCGTATCAGGCGATGATTCCGATGGTCGACGTCGACACGATTGGCGCCGGCGGCGGCTCGATCGCGTACGTCGACTCGGGCGGCATCTTCCGCGTCGGCCCGCGCTCGGCTGGTGCAACCCCTGGCCCCGCGGCCTACGATCAGGGCGGCACGGAGCCGACGGCGACCGACGCGATCATTGCGCTCGGCTGGCTGCGCTCCGAGCTGTTCCTTGGCGGCAAGAAGGACCTGCGCGCCGACCTCGCCCGCAAGGCGATCGACGAGAAGATCGCCAAGCCGCTCAACCTCAGCACGGAGGAGGCCGCGCTCGGCATCTTCAAGGTGCTGGTGCACTCGATGGTCGACGCGATCGAGCAGTCGTCGGTCCGCAAGGGCTTCGACCCGCGCGAGTTTGCGCTGGTCGCCGAGGGTGGCGGCGGTCCGCTGTTCGCCTCGCACATCGCTCCGGAGGCTGGCGTCAAGCACGTGCTGGTGCCGAACTACCCGGGCATCACCGCGGCGCTCGGCCTGCTGACGACCGACATGGTCTACGAGTACACGAAGACGGCCTACGTGATGGCTTCGAACCTCGCCGTCGACGCGAAGGCCTGCGCTCTGCTGGAGCAGCAGTTCGGCGTGCTGGAGGCCGAGGCGATGGCGCAGTTCGCTATCGATGAGATCGACCAGTCGCGAATCCGCATCGAGCGCGTCGTCGATGCCCGCTACGAGGGTCAGGGCTACGAGCTTCGCGTCGACGCGAAGGGCGGCACGATTGACGCCGCCTGGGTCGCCCACGTCAAGGAGCAGTTCCACGACATTCACGAGCGCGAGTTTTCGCGGCGCTTCGAGGATGCAGACGTCCAGATCGCAAACATTCGCGTCCGCGCGATTGGCGAGATGCCGGGCCTCGAGCCGACGAAGATCGCTGCAGGCTCGGCGACTCCTCCGGAGGGCTCGCTGAAGATGACCGAGGACGCCTGGTTCGAGGCGGATGGTAAGCCCGCCAAGTTCCAGACGAAGTTCTACGAGCGCACCGAGCTGCTCGCCGGCAACCACATCCCCGGACCGGCGATCATCACGCAGTTCGACTCGACGAGCGTGGTGCCTCCGGGCTACACGTGCGATGTCGATCCGCACGGCAACCTCATCATCAAGTACAGCGCCGCGATTGCAAAGGCGGCTGAGAGTGGTCACTGATCCCCGTCACCTGTTGAAGAAGGTAGGCACTCCCAATGGCTGATCTGCCCGAAGTCGGCATCAACCCCGGTCCGCCCACCCGCGCGCGGGTGCCGGTCGACCCCATCACGCTGCGCGTGCTCGGCGGCGCGTTCGACGCGATTGCGCAGGAGATGGCGGGCGTGCTGTTCCGCATGTCCTACTCGTCGATCATCCGCGAGTCCGAGGATCTCGGCGCGGGCCTGTTTGACGTCGACGGCCGCGAGCTCTGCGAGTCGGAGTCGACGCCGATGCACATCGGCTCGCTTCCGTGGTACATCCGCGGCTTCCTGCATCGCATCGATAAGGCGGCGCTGAAGGAAGACGACGTCATCATCCACAACCATCCGTATCTCGGTGCGTCGCACACGCCGGATATTGCGGTGGCCGTGCCGATCATCTGGAAGGGCGAGGTGCTCGGCTTTGCCGCCGTTACCGCGCACGTGCTGGACGTCGGCGGCTCGTACCCTGGCATCAACGCCGACGCGTTCGACATGTACGCCGAGTCGAAGATCTACAACGGCCTCAAGTGGTACGACGCTGGCAAGCTCAACGAGGACCTGGATCGCATGGTCTTCGACAACGTCCGCACGGAGACGATGAATCGCGGCGACATGGAGGCTATGAAGGCGGCCTGCATCCTCGGCCGCGACCGCTTCTACCGTCTGCTCGAGAAGTACTCGGCAGATACGTGCATGTCGGCGGCGTACGACTGGATGGACTACTCGGAGAAGCGTCTGCGCGACGAGATTCGCAAGCTGCCTGACGGCGAGTACGTGTCGCCGACGGCGTGGCTCGACGATGACGGCCGCAACCGCGACGTCCGGCTGCGGGTGGAGACGAAGATCATCGTCAAGGGCGATCACGTCACGATCGACCTGACCGGGTCGAACGCGGAGGTTCCGACGGGCTACAACGTGCCGTTCGAGGGCTCGCTGCTGGTGGCGGCGTACTTCGCGATCCGCACGATCCTGCTGGATCAGGATCGTCTGGACGAGCCGGTGCCGCAGAACGACGGCATCTTCCGCTGCGTGGACGTGATTGCACCGAAGGGCACTATTTTCAATCCGAACTTCCCGCGTGCCTGCTTCTCGCGCTTCAACCAGTGCCAGCGCGTCGTGGATAACACGATCGTCGCGCTGTCGTCGGTCGTGCCTGATCTGGTGACGGCGGGTAACTCTGCTGCGATCCACTTCTGCTCGTACGCTGGCTTTATTCCGGAGAAGGGCGAGTACTGGCTCTACCTCGAGGTCAACGAGGGCAGCTACGGTGGTCGCAAGGGCCGCGACGGCATGGACTCCGTCGACTGCCTGATGGCCAATACGCGTAACAACCCGATCGAGGAGCTGGACATGCGCTTCCCGATGCGGACGGAGCGCTACGAGCTGCGCGACGAGCCGGCTGCGCCGGGCCAGTGGCGCGGCGGCATCGGCGTCGTCCGGACGAACCGGTTCCTTGAGCCGGGCGCGTACTCGTGCGAGGGTGATCGCCATTCGGATCCCCCGCGCGGCATCTTCGGCGGCTATGACGGCCTGCCGGCGATGGTGCAGCACCACAAGGCTGACGGCTCTTTCGAGGAGATCCCTGCGAAGGTGACGGGCCTGATGTGCGAGCCGGGCGATGCGATTCAGCTGATCGAGCCAAGCGGCGGTGGCTACGGCAATCCGCTTGAGCGCGATCCGAAGCTGGTCGTCGAGGACATCCTCGACGACTTCACGACGCTCGATCTGGCGCGCGACGCCTATGGCGTCGTGCTCGACCCGAAGACGCTCGTGATCGACGAGTCGAAGACGAAGAAGCTGCGTGAGCAGCTGGCCAAGAAGCAGGGCAAGAACTTCCACGGCGAGCTGCTGTCGCTCGTCAAGCTCCCGCATCGCATGGCCGTCTCGCCGCACTCCAAGGGCAAGGTCAAGGCGAAGAAGTAAGCGGTTGGGTTGGTGGTGGGTGGCGCGACCAAAGTCGCG
>CAMDVX010000105.1 GCA_945877865.1 Bifidobacterium breve
GATCGAGCAGTCGCAGCGAGTTTGCCACGGCCGAGCGGCTGCGGCCAACTCGCTCGGCAACCTCCGCCGCGGTGAGATCAAGCTCGTCGATGAGAGCCGCGTAGCCCCGCGCTGCTTCAACTGCGTTGAGGTCCTCGCGAACGACGTTCTCAACGAGCGCGAGAATTAGCGTCTGCCGTTCGTCTGCGCGGCGGATGATGGCGGGGATCGTTTCGAGCCCAGCCTGCTTGGCCGCGCGCCAGCGTCGCTCGCCGGCGATGATCTCGTAGCGACCATCGGGTACGGATCGCACGATGATCGGCTGCATGATGCCGTCCTGAGCGATGGAGCGAGCAAGCTCGTCCAGCGCCTCCTGCTCAAACGTCCGCCGCGGCTGACGAGGGTTCGGCTCAACGTGCTTGAGTGGCAGCATGACGAGCGTTGGCTCGCCGGCGGCAGGGTCGAGTAGCGCCGACAGGCCGCGCCCTAGCCCTGTCGCTCTAGCCACGTTCGACGACCTCTAGCGCCAATCGGTAGTAGGCATCCCCACCGGCAGACAGCGGGTCGAACTGAGAGATTGGACGGCCATGGGAGGGTGCCTCCGCCAGCCGCACCGAGCGCGGAATCACGCTATCGAAAACCTTGCTCCCGAAGTGCTCTCGTACTTCGCTCGCCACATCGAGGCTGAGGCGGGTGCGGCTGTCGTGCATGGTCAGCAGCAGACCCGACAGCTGCAGGTGCGGATTGATGCGGGCTCGGATGAGCTCAACCGTTTCCAGCAGCTGCGCAAGGCCTTCCAGGGCGTAGTACTCGCACTGGACCGGCACGATCAGTCGATTGGCCGCGGCCAGCGCGTTGACGGTCAGCATGCCGAGGGCCGGGGGACAATCGACCAGCACGAAGGGATACTCATCATCAACCTCCGCGAGCGCCTTCCCCAACAGCTGCTCTCGATCGTCGCGCTCAGGAAGCTCCACGGCCGCCGCCGCGAGATCGGGATGTGCGGGCGCGAGATCGAGGTTTGGAATGCCTGATGGGATGATGATGTCGGCGAGCGGAACACCATGAAGAACCTCGTAGGTGGAGCGCCCGCGCACCGGCCGATGCCCAAGCCCCGTCGTGGCGTTGGCCTGGGGATCGAAGTCCACCAGCAGCACGCGCGCTCCGGCTTCGGCGATGCAGGCAGCGACATTGACCGCGGTCGTGGTTTTCCCGACGCCGCCCTTTTGGTTGGCAAGTGCATAGATGCGGGACATACCTAGATCCTAGTCTGGTTGGGGGACGAGTGGGTCGCGAGCGATAGCGCCTGCTCGGCGGGGGTAGCTCGGTGCTGAAGGGCTGAGCTTGCGAAACGTGATTCGATGGCGATTATCGAAGCCGGGAACTGGTTCGATCTGCTCCAGCTCGGCCCCAAGCGCACCGGCAGCCGTCCGCAGCTCGGCCGCGCTCACGGCGCCAGCGTGAAGGAGCACGACGCCGCCAACGCGGGCGAGGGGAATGCAAAGCTCCATTGCCACCTGGGCTGCCGCGAGGGCTCTTGCCACGACGATGCCGTAGTGCCCACGTCCCGAGCTGTGGCCATGAACCTCCGCACGGAGGTTGAGCACGGTCACGCGGTCATCAAGCCCCGTTGCCGCGACGGCCGCAGCTAGGTGCTGACAACGCCGCGCCCGGCTGTCGAGCAACGCCCCCGTGAGATCCGGACGTTCAAGCAGGATTGGAATCCCCGGCAGGCCTGCGCCGCTGCCCACGTCGATCAATGGGCCAGACTCGCTCGCCAAAAGCGGCAAGCTGCCGAGGGCATCGTCAACGTGTGCCTGTAATGCCTGTGGGGATGCATCGGCGACGAGCCGCTGAGGTGCATCTGCAATCAGGCCCAGAAAGGCCGCCAGGGGATCGTGTTTCACGTGAAACAGCTACTCGCTCGGAGGAGACGGAACCACTACGACGCAGCGCGCCGGCTCCTTCCCGGCCGACTCAGTCGCGACATCGGACCGGCCTTGCAGCGCGAGGTGGACGATCTTTCGCTCTGCGCTAGACATCGGCTCCAGCGACACCGGCCGGCCGGTGGCACAGGCCTCCTTCGCTGCCCGCTCTGCGGCCTCGCGAAGCACCGTCTCACGGCGGCGGCGATAATCCTGCGCGTCGACGATGACTGGTGCGGCATCCTCCTGGCCCCGGAGCACGATCGCATTTACGAGGTACTGCACGGCATCAATCGTGTGACCGTGCTTGCCGATCAAAAGACCGAGGTCATCGCCTTCCACGGTGGCCACCAAGCCTGCGGGACCCGTGCCCACCACCACGGTGGCGTTGAGGCCAATGCCACCACAGATCGCACCGAGCACCTCACTGACTCGCTCGGCCTCCGGGCCCGTTGCGGGCGGAAAGCTTGGCGTCGTGCTGCGTGGCCGCGGCTTCGCCCGACGCTCCGGTAACTTGGTCGCACCGGAGGAGACCGGCACCTCAGTCAGCCTACCCAGCACTCGCGCCGGCTCCCGGCCAACGCCCATCAAGCCCCGCTCCCCCTCAGACAACACCTGAAACTCGATGGCCTCTCGATCCAAGCCAGGATACCGCCGCTCAAGCTCACGTGTCACGGCCCAGCGCGCCTCACCCACTGTCTCTCCTGTGCCTTCTGCGGACGTCTGCCCGGCCATCGTCAGCTGTCCTTCTGCTCGTCCTGTGGCGTCGAGCCACCGTCAGTGGTCCGCGGCCGCCTGGGCGCTGCCTTGGGCTTAGCCGGTCGCTTGCTGCGTTGCGCCTTGGTGGGAGCGGTGGGCTTCGTCTCAACCACAGAGGCGGCCTCGGCCGACGCTGTGCTGACCTTCGGCTTCTTCGCTTTCGGCATGGCGTTGGGCGCCGGCGCCTTGCCGATGCCCAGCCGCTGCGCGATAGTGCCCGTCGGCTTCGCCGCCTGCACCTTGGCCGAGGGCGGCAACGGCGGCGGGAACCAGACCCGAATCACCGCTGCCTGACCACACGTCCAGAGGTTGGTCGTGATCCAGTAGACGAGCAGGCCAGCTGGAAAGCTTGCTGTTCCGAACGGTGGGTTGACAATGAAGTACGCGAAGACGATCGGCAGAAACAGGAAGATGTACTTCTGCTTGGGATCCATCGACGTCGGCATCAGCAACGTCGAGCCAACCTGTGACAGCACATAGATCACCATCAGTGGGTAGAGCGTCGTCGCCGGCAGCGAATTCAGGGACAGCGTGATGTCGGGAATCCAACCCCAGAACATGGCGAGGTCGTCGCCAGCCTGAACCTCTTTATTGAGGTTGAGTAGGGTCTCATAGAGACCGAAGAAGATCGGAAGCTGCACAAGGATCGGCAGGCACGACCCGAACGGGTTGACCTTGTTCTCCTTGTAGAAGAGCATCATCTCTTCGTTGAGCTTCTGCCGATCGCCCTTGTACTTCGTCTGGAGCTTCTTGATCTCGGGCTGCAGCACCTGCATCGCGCGGAACGACTGCTGCTGCTTCACGGTCAGCGGGATCATTGCGATCCGCACGACCACCGTCAACGCCACAATCGCCCACGCCCAAGGTAGGCCGACGGTGGTGTGGAACCAGTCGAGCAGCCACGTCAGGGGCTCAACGATCGGCTTGAGAAGCGTGTAGAAGAAATCCATTAGCGGGTCCGTTGGACGGGGTCTAGTCCGCCATCATTCCACGGGTTGCATCGCAAGAGGCGCCACACGATCAGACCGAGACCAACGACCGGCCCTCGAACGCGCACCGCCTCAACGGCGTAGCGCGAGCAGGTTGGCTCGAAGCGACAGTTCCGCATAGCCGGCGCACCCCCCGGCCAGAGCGGCCGAAGCACGTTGGCGTAGAGAGCAAGCATGGCGTCGCCGATCATGCGGCCGCGCTTCCGCCGCTGCGACCGATCAGCCCGCCGACCTCTTGCACCAACCAGGGAAACCCTTGCGAATCGATGGCCGAATCGAGTCCCGGCCGCGCGACCAAAACCACGTCGAACGCGACCGGATGGTCTCCGAGCTCCTCGAAGGCCTCACGAAGCTGACGCTTGATCCGATTGCGCACCACGGCCCCACCGACCTTCCGTGAAACCGCAATTCCGAGCCGGGCCTCGGACTGCCCGGAGGGAAAGGAATAGGCGACAAGATGGCGCGACGCCGCAGAGCGCCCCCTCCGGTAGACGGCATCGAACTCCGCCGACCGTGTGAGCCGCCCTTGCCGCTGCGTGCCTCCTGGCATTCTAGGCTCAGGCGGACAGACGCTTACGACCGCGGGCGCGGCGCTTGCGGATAACCGCTTGACCGGCTCGAGTCGACATGCGCTTGCGCCAGCCGTGGACCTTGGCTCGCTTGCGTACGTTTGGCTGATAAGTGCGCTTCATGAAGTTTCCGCTCGACGGGAGGACGTAGCATACCGGGCGGAGGTCAACAGGAGCAAACGAGAACCGCGTCCACCCGCCGCAGCGCGCAGCTGTCGACTTTTCCCCCACTGTGGACAACCTTGGGGATAACCCTTTGGATAGCGTACTTTTCCCGCAAACACGGCAAACGAGCCCGACGCACCCCCACGACATAGACCGGTTCTGGCTGCTAACCTCGCCTCCCCAATGGCCACCCCCGACGCAGCAACACCGGCCCAGCTTCTCTGGTCGACGATTGTCACCGAGCTGCAGCACACGCTCGCGCCCCCAACCTTCAGCGCCTGGTTCGGGCGGATCACGCCGCT
>CAMDVX010000106.1 GCA_945877865.1 Bifidobacterium breve
CTTGGTGTCGACCAGTCGAGGAACAGCGTCAGACCGCCATCCTTGACCAGCGTCTGCCAACCGGTTGCAACCTGGCTGAGGTACTCATCGCCCTCAGGCTGCGGAGCGGACTGCACGGCCGGAATCTGCACCTGGTCGTACATCAGCTGGGCGGAGCCCTCGCCGTTGATCAGGTGGTTGATAAAGGCCGCAGCCACGTCGGGGTACTTCGACTTCGACGAGATATGCCACGGCAACGACGACGAGCCAATCGCAATGTGCTTGCCGCTAACACCGGGCGGACCGTCCATGAAGCCCGCATCATCACCAAGACCCTCCTTGACAACACCTGCCTGCCAGTTGCCCGCCATCATGAAGGCACCCTGACCCTTGGCAAATGCTGCAGCAGCGTCGTTCTCACCCACAGCGTTGTAGTCCTTGCCAAACACACCAGCATTGACCCAATCCTGCAGCTGCTTCAAAGCCGCGATGTTCTCGGCATTGTCGAACGTAGCGCCGTCCTTCTGGAAGACCCAGTCACGAATCGACTGCGCATCGGTCGAGCTTGCGCCCTGGAACATGCCCCAGGCGTGCACGATCGCATAGCCGTCGAGGTTGCCCATTGCGACCACCGGCTCGTCGGCAGGCAGCGTCTCACGCAGCTTCAAAACGGCTGCCTGGAACGCGTCCCACGTCGTCAGCGAAGCGGGATCGATGCCAGCCTCGGCAAGCTTGGCCTTGTTGTAGAACACGCCGGTCGACTGACCAAACTGGCCAACGCCATACACGGTGCCCTCACCAAACTTGGAGCCATCATCAGCCCATTGGAACTGCTGGAACGTATCCGGTGTGTACCAGTCCTTCCAACCCATCGTCTCGAGCTGGTCCGTCAACGGCAGGATCAGCTGCGACTTGACGAGCGCGCCGTCAATCTGCCAGCCCTGGTTGCCCTCAGCCACGTCTGGCGCGTCGTTGCTCGCCATCTGCAGCGGAATCACCTTGATGTAGTCCGAGAAGCCCTTGAAGTCGATCTCGACCTTCACGTTGGGATACTTGGCCTCAAACTGTGCGGCGAGCTCCTTGATGACCGGCATCGGGCCGGGATCCTGGTTGTCTGCCGATGCCACCTTGAGGGTGATATCGCCGTACTTGGCGAAAGGATTGTCTGCGTCAGCGGCACTGGTTTCGACCGTTGCAGCGGACTCAGCTGGAGCCGCATTCGTGTCGTTGCCTGGCGTGCCACCGCATGCGGCGATGAAGGCGGCAAGCATTGCCACGATCAGCGCGAGCACTAGTTTCCTCATTCGTCTCTCCTCCATGTTGACGATTTGTCGATCGCGCAAGTATAGGGCTCACGCGGCGACCTGCACAGCCGCCCGGCATTCGCATGATGATCGCGAACGCTCTGGTAGCCTCTCGCCAATGCAAAGCACCGGACTGTGGCTTGACGTCTTGGAGATGCCGGAGGCGCTGAGCCGCACGATCGACGCGGCCTCCGGCGTCGACGAGGCAGCGACAATTCTGCGAGATCCTTCGGTGCGACGCGTGATTGCGACCGGCAATGGCGCGGCCTACTACGTCGCGTTTGCGCTTGCCCTTGCCGCGCTCGAAAGCGGTGCGGGTCCCGAGCTCGTGGCACTGCCGGCTGGCGTCGTTGCCGACCCGCGCTTCCAGTGGCGCGAAGGCGATCGACTGCTCGCCATCTCGTCGTCCGGCGAGTTTAAGGACGTCGTGCACGCGATTGAGCAGGGAGCACCGCGGCCGATCGTCGCGCTCACAGCGAACGCCGGCTCCACGCTGGCGGGCCTCGCCGACGTCGTGCTGCTGCAGACGGTGCTCCACCAGCGCGCGATCACGCATACGCAGGCGCTGGCCGGCGCCATTGCCCTCGGGCTCATGCTGTGGGGCCGCGTCACAGGCGTGCCCGAGCTGGAGGCCATTCCACGCAGCGGGCTGGCGGGGCTTGAAGCCGCCATCGCTGCTGCTCCCGCCTGGGCAGCCGAGCACGTCGCACCGCTGCCCCTTCCGCCAGCAGCAGCGGCCTTTGCCGGTGGGCCTGCCTGGGCATCTGCCCTTGAGACGGCGCTGCTGCTGAAGGAGATCGCGCGGATCCCGGCGGAGGGTGCTGAGACGCGCGAGGGCGCCACCAGCGTGATGTACGGGCTCAACCCGAGCCACCTCGTGCTCGCCCTGGCAACGACCGGCGACCCCGGCTTCGACGAGGCCGTTCGCGTCTGCGCGGCGACCGGCGCCACGGTCCTGACTGTTCCGGGAGGCACCGCCTGCGACCGGCGCTACGCCTTCGCGCTGCACCTGCCAGCAACGTGCGCTGCTACCGCAATCCTCGCTGAGCGCGCCGGCTTCGACGTTGACGACCCGACGTGGACCGCGGCCTACTACGAGACCGCCCGCGACAGCGGCGGCCCAGACGCATGATCGGCCTCGGCATCATCGGGCTCGGCAACGTCTTCGAGGGTCCGTATCGCGCCGAGCTCGCGCCGCTGATCCGCGACGGCCGCGTCGTCGTCGAGGCGGTCTACGACCCCGCTGCGGAGAAGCGCGCGTTCGCCGCCGGGCTCTACGGCGTGGCGGATGACCTGAGCAGTCCGGACGCCGTCATCAAGCACCCGGCCGTTGACATCGTCTTGATTCTGACCGCGATGCCAGCCCACGGCCCGCTCGCTGAGCAGGCCCTCGCAGCGGGCAAGCACGTCCTCGTCGAGAAGCCGATGGCGACAGATCTGACGACCGCCGCACGCCTCGTGCAGGCGGCGCTCTCCGCGCCAGGCCACCTTGTGCCCGCTCCTCACGTCGTGCTCTCGCCGACGTTCCGCTCCATCCACGCCGACCTCGCCGCCGGGCGCATCGGCCGCCCCACGCTCGCCCGCGCCCGCTACGGCTGGGCCGGTCCCGACTGGGGACGCTGGTTCTACCAGAGCGGTGGCGGGTCGCTGTTCGACCTTGGCGTCTACAACGTCGTGTCCCTCTGCGCCCTGCTCGGACCGGCGCGTCGTGTGACCGGCATGGTCGGCACGGCGATCTCCGAACGCGTCGTCGAGGGCGCTCCCATGGCCATCGAGGCCGACGACAACGCCCACGTGTTGATCGACTTCGGGAACGCCTGCTTCGCCGTCGTCACGACCGGCTTCACGATGCAGAAGTACCGCACCCCAGCGATCGAGCTCTACGGCACGGAGGGAACCCTGCAGCTGCTCGGCGACGACTGGGCACCAGACGGCTACGAGGTCTGGGAGAACAGCCGCGACGCGTGGAGCGTGCACCCGGAGACGAACCCGACGTGGCGCTGGACGGCCGGCCTCGCGCACCTCGTCGAGGCCATCGAGACGGAGCGAGAGCCGCTGATTCGCCCCGAGCACGGCTACCACGCGCTGGAGATCATGCTCGCCGCGCAGGAGGCCGGACGCACCGGCACCGCCGTCGCGATCACCAGCCCATTTCCCGCGGTCGGCTACGGCGACTGGCCCGACGTCGCACGGGATCGTCGTGCCCGCCATGATCCGGCCAGCGCATGACGAAGTACAGCCCCTCTCCCCGCCCCGACTTCGACCGCCCGACGCTGATCTCGCGCGTCGATGTCACCCGACACGTCTGGGGTGACGACGAGGCCGGCGAGGTCAACGACTGGATCTACGCCTCGACCGCCCGCGTCCACTGCCTCGTCTTCGGCGTCGGCCCACAGGGCTCGTACCGCCACTCGCCCGAGTTTCGAACGATCTTCGGCGCGGACGAGTACCTGCACGTGCTCGAAGGTGAGATGATCCTGATCAACCCGGAGACCGGGCACGTCGTCCACGTGCCGACCGGGCACAGCGCCTCGTTTGGGCCCGATACGTGGCAGCACGTCTATGCCCACGGCGGCCAGCCGCTGCGCGTCCTCGAGCTCTTCGCGCCGCCGCCGTCCGCCGGGACGAGCGGCGCCCACGCCCGCACCCGCCCCTACCTCGAGCGGGACGACTGGCGCTATCACGACGACGCGCACCTAACGGGCGAGCGTAGGACTGGGCCCTTTACCGTTCACGATCGGCGCGATGCGGTCCTGCGCTACTCCCCCGGCGCCCTGACGGGCGTCGAGCTGAGCACGCAGCACCTGACAGCCGGCTGGATCGAGCTCTCGCCAGGAGGCTGCTCTCGCGCTCAAGCCCACGGCGGCGACCTGATTCTCTTCGCCCTGACGGGCAAGACGTACGTCCGTGCCAGCCACAGCGATGGCGAGGTCGTCGCCGAGCTCGGCCCCGAAGATGTCATGTATGTGCCGGATGGCTCGACCTACGACATCCGCAACATCGGCAGCGAGACGTGT
>CAMDVX010000107.1 GCA_945877865.1 Bifidobacterium breve
CACGTCCTCCGTCGGTTCAAGGCGAAGGTCCCACCCGCCCACACGAGGGCGCTTCGCGGCCTCGGGAGCCGCCGGGCGAAAGTCAGCGACGGCTGCGGCCATCAAAATCAGATCAGCCTGCGGTGCGTGCTCCATCGCCGCCCGCTGCAGGTCGGCAGCCGTCGGCGCGTCGATCTGCACGCCGCCGAGCGGACGCACGAGGGTGTTCGCCAGAATTGTCGTGACGTCGGCTCCACGCGCGAGGGCCTCGTCAGCAAGGGCCACGCCCATGCGTCCGCTCGAGCGGTTGCCAAGGTAGCGCACGCTATCGAGCGGCTCGCGCGTACCACCAGCGGTGATCAGCACGCGCTTGCCCCTCAGGGAGCCATCGCCGAGCTGCATGCGAATCGCCTGCACGATGCGGTCCGGCTGGGCGAGGCGCCCTAGCCCCTCCTCGCCTTCCGCCAGCGATCCCTGATCCGGCCCCACGATGGTGGCGCCCCGTGCAATCAACGTCTGCAGATTCTGCTGGGTGGCGGGGTGCAGCCACATGCGATGGTTCATCGCCGGCGCGACGAGGAGGTGGCCGGCCAGCGCGAGCGCAGATTCCGCCACGACGTCATCGGCGAGGCCTTGCGCGAGCCGGGCCAACGTGTTGGCCGAGCACGGCACGACCGCCATCACTCGCGCCGCGCGCGCAGCGTCGAGGTGGGGGTAGATCGGCCCCCCAGGCATCGGGTCGTCCGTCAGGACGCTGCGGCGCGAGAGCCCAGCAAACGAGACCTCGCCGACGAAGCGTTGCGCCGAGCGCGTCATCGCAACCTGTACGCCAACGTCCGCTTTGACGAGCCCGCGCACGACCTCGCAGGCGCGGTACGCGGCGATGCCGCCGGTAACCGCGAGCAGGACGGGTGCGGGCCCGTCCAAGGCGGCTAGACCTCTGGGGTCTCCCACGCGATCTTGTCCGCCGCGATCTCCTCAAGGGCCATCGTCAGATAGTTCTTCGAACGCGACTCAACCATCGGCGGCGCGTAGTGCTTCTCGCCGGTGAAGTCTCCCTCGCCAAGCTGCCGGTGATAATCGTTCAGCTCCCGAGCGCGACGGCTGGCAACGACGACGAGCGCGTACTTGGAAGGAACAACCGCAGTGAGATCATCAATCTTCGGGTGAATCATGAAGGGACGGAGCTCCAATGCTGTGCGGCACACCGCGTGCGGCTACTGCCACAAGGTAGCATCCATCGTCCGCCGTCTCGCCGTTTACCTTGGGTGCACCAAGGCGCCTGCTTGCGCCCCGCGGCACTGACCGGCCGGTCTACCTGCAGCTTGGAGCAGCTCCGTGGCGCGGCGCTCCTAGGCAGACGCCGCAGCAGCGTCCCCGTACGACCGCAGGACGGCCGAGGCCGCGTCCTCCACGGCAACGTCAGCCTCGCCCTCGACGCCTCGCCGCTTGATGGTGATCACGCCGTCGCTCGCAAGCCGCTTGCCAATCGTGACGCGCAGCGGTACGCCAATCAGATCGGCATCCTTGAAGCGCACGCCGGGCGACAGCTCGCGATCATCAACGACGACGACGAGCCCTGCTGACGAAAGCTCGCGGTCGAGCCCGTCGGCAAAGGCGAGCGCCGCTTCGCCGATCGGTGTGATCCACACGTCGAATGGCGCGACGGCCGGTGGCCAGATCAGACCGTGGTCGTCGTGTGACTGCTCGGCGATCGCCGCGACGGTACGGGCCGGCCCAATGCCGTACGACCCCATCCAGATCGATTTCTCCGTGCCATCCTCGTCGAGGTACGTGGCGCCCATGGCATCCGAGTAGCGCGTGCCAAGCTGGAAGATGTTGCCGACCTCGATGGCCGGCTCGATCCGCAGCGGGCTGCCGGTCTCGACCGATAGCTCGCCCTCCTCGACGTGCCGAATGTCGACGAGACGACCGCTGAAATCGCGCCCGTGCTCCACGTTGTGCAGGTGCCAGCCCGTGCGATTCGCCCCCGACAGGTACCCGCCCGTCGCGAGCACGGGGTCAACGATCACATCGCGCAGTGCGCCCTCGCGCACACCGACCGCGCCGATCGAGCCGGGTTCGGCACCGAACGTCGCGCGGATCTCCTCCGGCGTTGCCGGTCGAAAGGGAGCACCGATGGCACGCGTCAGCTTGAGGTCATGCACCCGATGATCACCGCGCACGAGCGCGAGCACCACTCCCCCGCGCTCATCCTCGGGCACGACGATGACCGACTTCATCGTCAGGCGCGGGTCGCGCCCAACGTACTCCGCGAGCTGCTCAATCGTCGTGATGCCAGGCGTCTCAAGCTCCGAAATCGGTGCGGATGGTCCGAAGTCCGGCTGCGAGGCGCGGGACACCGCGAGCTCAACGTTCGCCGCGTACGAGCCGTCTGCTGCCAGCGCGATGCGGTCCTCACCCGCAGGCGAGGGCGCCATGTACTCCATCGCCTCCGAGCCGCCCATCATGCCGACGTCCGAATCGACCTCGTAGACGTGGAGCCCAACCCGCTCAAAGATCCTGCGGTAGGCGCCCGCCTGTGCGTCGTATGACACCTGCAGCCCGGCTTGATCGCGATCGAGCGAGTACGCGTCCTTCATGATGAACTCGCGCGTGCGCAGCAGTCCGCCCTGCGGGCGGGGCTCATCGCGCTCCTTCGTCTGAAACTGGTACCACGTCTGCGGCAGATCACGGTACGAGCGGATCTCCCCGGCCGCGTGCAGCGCGATCGTCTCCTCATGCGTCATGGCCAGCACGAGCTCGCTGCCCTTACGGTCTTGAAGCTTGAACAGCTCTGGGATCGTGTTGCGCCCCGTCTTGCGCAGCAGGTCCTCGGGCAGCAAGACGGGCATCAGCAGCTCCTGGCACCCGATTGCGTCCATCTCCTCGCGAATCACGCCAATCACGCGCTGCAGCGACCGAAACCCGAGCGGCATAAACGACCACAGCCCAGAGCCCACCTGCCGGACGTAGCCGGCCCGCACGAGCAGCCGGTGCGATGCCGCAACGGCATCGGCCGGATCATCGCGAAGGGTGGGCAGCAGCAGACGGGAGGCGCGCATCAGCGCAGTTTAGGGTCTACCGTCCATCGCGCCGCCACCAGCCGATTGCACGTTAGATACCAGCCGTCACTCCTCGGTCCCGGCCGCTCCGGGATCCCATCCTCGGCTATGCCCGGGTGATCCGCAGGCGGGTTCCGGCAGCGATGATCCGCTGCGCGTCGGTCGAGAGCGCCTTCGCCCACTCTGCAGTTCGAATCAGGTCGTGCGGTAGCTCGCGAGCGATCTCGCCAACCGTGAGCTGCGAGAACTGCTCACGCTCCACCTCGGGTAGGCCCTCCAGCCAGCGATTGAGCACCCACGGCAGCATGAACACCGGATGCATGCGCAGGGGCACCGCCGCCTCGACGCTAGCGACACCGTCAAGACGCTCAAACGTCGACCGCGCACCCTCCATCGTCGCGTTAAAGTAGTGGTTCGGGTAGCCATGCTCCGGCTGCAGAAACGGCCAGTCGACGATGATGGTCGCCCCGCCCCGCACCACGCGAACGAGCTCCCGCGCCACTGCGAACGGGTCCTCAACGTGCTCGAGAACTGCGAGGCACACCGCACCGTCAAACACCTCGTCGTCGAACGGAAGATCCGTGCCCCACGCGAGCACGTCGGTCGAGGGAAACTGGTCGATCTCGACGTTGACGACGTGCTCGTGGTACTCGTGCCGATAGCCAGCGCCGAGGTCGAGCAGCAGGCCAGCGGTCGAGGCTACGAAATCGTCGACCGCTTCGTCGTAGTAGTTCGCACTAACCGCTGCAGAATCAACTGGGAGGCCGTCGGCTAGAGACGCCCGCAGCAGGCGAAGGTCGTTGCCCATGACCTGATAGTCCAGCCAGCCGCACCGAGCGTGGAGCCGCGGAGAACGCTCAGCAAGGCACGCCAACTTGAATTC
>CAMDVX010000108.1 GCA_945877865.1 Bifidobacterium breve
TCTCGCTGAGCAGGTCTACAAGGATGCTCAGCAGACCTCCACGAGTGGCGACGGCGCTGCCGGTTCCGCCGAGGACGACGAGGAGATCATCGAGGACGCCGAGGTGGTCGAGCCCGACGAGGCGGCTCGTTCGTGGGTGAAGAGCAAGGGATCCACGAGCGCATCTTCGAGCGAGGCGGTCGAGCCCGACGAGGCGGCTCGTTCGTGAGCACCTCCGATGATACGAGCGAGGACCTCCCCGCCGCCGGCGGGGAGGAGGCCGTCGTCGAAGAGGCCGTCGTTGAGGAGACGCTCGACCCGCTGGCGCTCGCCGAGCGCGCGCGCGACGAGCACCTCGATGCGCTGCGGCGAGTCGCGGCCGAGTTCGACAACTACAAGAAGCGAATGGCCCGTGAGCACGAGGATCTACGGCAGCGCGCGGCCGAGCGGCTGCTGCGCGACCTGATCCCCGTCTTCGACGACCTCGAGCGGGCGCTTGGGGCGTTCGCCGACTCGGACAGCGCTGCCGCCATCGCAGACGGCGTCGCGCTCGTCCACCGGGCGCTGTGGACGCTCCTCGAGCGCGAAGGCGTCTCCGAGCTCGATCCGCTCGGGGCGACGTTCGATCCCCACCGCCACGAGGCCCTGCTGTCGCAGCCCGCAGACGCCCCCGAAGGTACGGTGCTTGAGGTGATTCAGAAGGGGTTCCTGCTCGGCGACCGCGTCCTGCGGCCCGCTCGAGTCGTGATCTCTGGAGGCGCATCCTGAGCACCCCGGCGATCACCTTCGAGGCAGCGCCGCTTGGCGGGTCGGAGAAGACCGTCACGGTTATCTTCTGGGCCATCGTCGGCCTGGCGTGGCTCGGCAGCGGCGTCGGCGTCTCCAACGGCAATCCGCTGCACGCGATCATCATGTTCGCGGCGGCGCTGCTCTTGGCCGGGATCGCCATCCTCCTGCGGGTCACGCAGCCGACCGCGTATCGCCTGGAGCGCGGCGGGCTGGTGATTACGCGGCGTCGGGGCGAGCGACGGCTCTCCGGCCGGGTTGAGCCACACCTCGAGCGCGCCACGCTCGGGCTCCGGCTCGGCTCCGGCGGCCTCTACGGCTATCGCGGCCGCTTCAAGGTCAGCACGGGCGGCTGGGCGCAGGCGGCAGTCACCGATGCGCGTCGCTCGGTCCTGATCATCGTCGGCGGCAGGCGCGTCGTCGTGTCGCCGCTCGACCCCCGGGGCTTCGTCGCGGCGGTGCGTGATGCGTGATCTCTACGACGTCCTCGGCGTGGCGCGCGCTGCCTCGCAGAACGAGCTCAAGCAGGCATATCGCAAGCTCGCGCGTGCGCACCACCCCGACACGAACCCCGATGACCCGAAGGCCGAGGAGCGCTTCAAGGAGATCTCCGCAGCCTACGACACGCTCTCCGACGTCGAGAAGCGCAAGGCCTACGATCAGTTCGGTGCCTCCGGTGGCACCAGCGCTCAGGGGTTCGACCCCAACGACTTCCGCGACTTCGCGCAGGAGCGTGGCTTCGACATCTCTGACCTGTTTGGCGACCTGTTCGGCGGCGGTCGGCGACGGACCGGCGGCAGCCGCGGCCGGCCGAGGACGCGTCGGGGGGTAGACCTCGAGACCCGCGTGACGCTGTCGTTCGACGATGCGTTGCGCGGCGCCCGCGTAACCGTGCCCGTCGCCAAGGACGGGCCCTGCGGCGATTGCGCTGGTACGGGCGCGGCGCCCGGCACGTCGCGCTCGGCCTGTCCCGACTGCGGCGGCTCGGGCGAGCGGCAGGTCAACCAAGGCTTCTTTGCGACGAGCGAGCCGTGTCGCCGCTGCCGTGGCAAGGGCATCGTCATTGAGACGCCGTGCGCCGCGTGCGCTGGAGCCGGCCAAGCCCGACGGACGAAGCGGTACACGGTCAAGATCCCTGCTGGCATCAGCGACGGTGCCCGCATCCGCGTGCGCGGGAAGGGGCTCGACGGCGAGCACGGAGGAGCGGCAGGCGACCTCTGGGTCGTCGTGCAGGTGCTGCCGTCGGAGCGGTTCGTCCGGCGCGGCCTCGACATCATCGTCGACGTCCCAATCACCTTTCCGGAGGCTGCGCTTGGCGCTGAGATCGACGTGCCAACCCCGCTCGGCGAGCGCGTGCGCGTCAAGGTGCCGGCCGGCTCTGCCGACGGCAAGCTGCTGCGCATCCGCGGCCGGGGTGCGCCAGCGCAGAGCGGTGACGACGGTGCGTTGCTCGTCCGGCTCAAGCTGCTGGTACCCCAGGGGCTGTCGACCCAGCAGACGGAGGCGCTCGAGCGCTTCGCTGCGCTCGACGGCGCCAGCGATCCACGGGCGGAGCTGTTCGGGTGAACGAGGACACCCCCAAGTACATGATCGGCGTGGCAGCGGACCTCGTGGGCATGCACCCGCAGACGCTGCGGCTCTACGAGGCGCGCGGCCTCGTGCGGCCTCGTCGCACGGCCGGAGGCACGCGGCTCTACTCTGATGCAGAGCTGATGCGCCTGCGGCGCATTACCGACCTTGCCTCGGGCCTTGGCCTGTCGCTGCAGGGCGTCGAGCACGTGCTCGCACTCGAGGACCGCGTGCGGCTGCTGGAGCGGCAGGTGTCCGATCTCGGCGCTGCTCTCGACGAGGCGTCGCGCGCGCTGCAGAGTGAGGTTGAGAGCGTGCACCGCTCGTATCGAAACGAGCTCGTCCCCTACATCGCGCCAGGCGCCGAGCTGGTGATCCGCCGCCGGCGGATGCGCTGACTGCTTCCCATCGAAATCCTCATCCCACCAGCTAAAGAGAGTCCGTCATGGATCCCAGCAAGCTAACTGTCAAAGCTCAGGAGGCGTTGGCCACGGCCTCCGAGCGGGCCCGCCTTGCGGGCAACCCCGAGCTGACGCCGCTCCACCTGCTCGTCGGCCTGCTCGCAGAGCACGGCTCCGTTGCCGAGTCGCTGCTGCGCGGCGTCGGTGCCGACGTTGAGACCCTGCGTCGCGAGGCCGACGCTGCCCTCGGCAAGCTGCCGAGCATGCGTGGAGCGGCCACCTCGCCGCAGGCCTCGCTTGCGCTGCGCGAGACGCTTGAGCGCGCTGGCAAGGAGTCGCAGGAGATGGGCGACGACTACGTTGCCTCCGAGCACGTCGTCATCGCACTCAGCGAGATCAGCGGCGCCGCCAAGGATGTGCTGCGCCGGCAGAACGTCACGAAGCCCGTGCTGCTGGAGGCGCTCAAGAGCATCCGGGGCGGTCAGCGGGTCACCGACCCGAATGCGGAGGACCGCTACGGCGCGCTCGAGAAGTACGCCCGCGATCTGACGGCAGCGGCCGAGGCGGGCAAGGTCGACCCCGTGATTGGTCGGGACAACGAGATCCGCCGCGTCATGCAGGTCCTCTCGCGGCGAACGAAGAACAATCCGGTCCTGATCGGCGAGCCGGGCGTGGGCAAGACCGCCATCGCGGAGGGGCTCGCCCAGCGCATCGTGGCTGGCGACGTGCCGGAGAGCCTGCGTGGGCGCCGGATCTGGGCGCTCGACATGGGGGCGCTGCTGGCCGGTGCAAAGTTTCGCGGCGAGTTCGAGGAGCGCCTCAAGGCCCTGCTTGGTGAGGTCACGGCGGCGGAGGGCCACGTCGTGCTGTTCATCGACGAGCTCCACACCGTCGTCGGGGCCGGAGCAGGTGAAGGTGCCGTCGACGCCGCGAACCTGCTCAAGCCGATGCTGGCACGCGGCGAGCTGCGGGCGATCGGAGCGACGACCCTCGACGAGTATCGGAAGCACGTCGAGAAGGATGCCGCTCTGGCGCGCCGCTTCCAGCCCGTGCTGGTCGGCGAGCCCAGCGTTGAGGATGCGATCGGGATTCTGCGCGGGCTCAAGGAGCGCTACGAGGTCCACCATGGCGTGCGCATCCAGGACGCCGCCATCGTC
>CAMDVX010000109.1 GCA_945877865.1 Bifidobacterium breve
ACGTCAACCTCAAGGTGCACCAGGCAACACACCATGCCGCCAACCAAACCTCACCACGTCGCGGGACGCAAAGCTCGACCCCACAGGCAACGGCCCAATCACAGCGGCATGTCCAACCACACGCGGACATACGAGGCCCGGGCCCACCATGTCCACCAACCAAACAGAAGCGGACATGGTGGGCCCGGGCCCACTATGTCCGCAGGCTGGAAGCGAGGGGTGCTACGGCCGAGCTACCTCGTCGCTGCCTAGGCTAGCCGGTAGGCCTCAGGGCGACGCGCGCTGAAGACGGGGATCTGACGTCGCACCTCAGCCACTCGGTCGCGGCTGATAGCCGCCACGCAGATACCCTCGCCATCACCTGCGTTGGCGAGCACGACGCCCCACGGATCGATGATCAGCGAGCGGGCGTAGCGCGCACTGCCATCCCAGAAGCCGTGCTGATTAGCGGCGATTACGTACGCCGCGTTCTCGATCGCCCGCGCCCGCAGGAGCACCTCCCAGTGGTCGCGCCCCGTCGCCATCGTAAAGCCCGCGGGCACCATGAAAGCCTCGGCGCCCGCGAGCGCGAGCCCGCGGTACTGCTCCGGAAAACGCAGGTCGTAGCAGATGGTCAAGCCCACCGGCCAGCCGGCGATATCGCACAGCGCCAGACGATCACCGGGCAAGTTGGCCGCAGACTCGCGCGCAGCCGCACCCTCCACGTCGATGTCGAACATGTGAATCTTGCGGTACTGACCCACGCGGTTGCCGTCCGGATCAAAGACCAGCGTCGTGTTAGCGGCCCGCACGCCCGGCTCTGCGACCTCGCCAATCGAGCCACCATGGAGCCAGATGCCATGCTGACGCGCCCAGCTGGCCATCGCGCTCGCGGTCTCACCGTTAAGGTCCTCCGCAGCCGCGACCATCGCCGCATCTGAGCCCGTGCCGTTCCAGCGCTCGGGCAGCGACACAACCTGGGCGCCCCGGCTCGCCGCCTTGGCGACGAGCCGCTCAGCGACCGCAACGTTGTCTGCAAGCGGCCGGTCAGCGTGCATCTGCACGCACGCCACGATCGTCTCGGTCATGCCCCAGCTCCCGTCTGGGCGCCACCAAGGCCCCCCAGTCCGCCCAACAGCCCGCCAAGATCACCAAGGCCACCGAGTCCGCCCTGGCCCCCGAGCAGGCTGGTCAGCAGATCCGAGATCGGCTTGACGCCCGTCGGTGCGGAGACGGTCACGGCCTCGGCTGGCACGACCGTCAGATCGACCGTCAGGCCACCGCTCACCGCGCTATCGCCCGAGCCGCCCGCGCCCGCAGCCTTGAGCTGAATCCGCCGCACGACGTGCGAGTCGCGCGCCACCCAGAGGCTGATCTCGCCCTGATCGACCTGCAGGCCCGAGAGGTCGATCGGAAGCCCCTCAGCCAGGCCCCCCAGGGCGCCCGACAGCGAGGCAAGATCAACCGTGCCTGTGATGCGGTCGCACTGGACACCATCGACATCCTCAACCGCCGTCGCCTTCGGCTCCTTGACGAGCGTACCGAGCGGGCCGAGCGACGAGCCGATTCCGCCGAAATCGATGCCGAGCGGACTCCCCAGCTCGTACCACTGGCCGCCAACCTGAAGCCAGGCGTTGGACTTGTCAGCGCGAAGCTGCGCTGACAGATCGAGCGGACCCGCCGTCACCTTCGCGTCGCCCGACACGCCCGTCGCGGCGTCGCCCTCCGTCGTCGCCTCAATCGTGATCGGACCGCTCAGCAGGGCTCCGAGCCCACCATCGCCAGTTGATCCCTGCGCGCCACCATCGCTCTGCGGGGTGAACTCGACCTTGAGCTGCGAGGCATTCGGTCCGGCCGGTGGCAGCTTGGCCTCGGCGACGACCTTCGCGGGATCGGAGGCTAGGCTATTGCCGCCGCAGGCGGCGAGCACGCCGGTCGACAGCAGGAGCAGGGCGAGCATGGCTGGCTGGATGATGCGCTTCATACCGTAAGTGTGCCGGAGAATCAGGCGCAGCGACCAGTTGAAGGGCGGATCCAGTGCCACCTCCGGTAGCGCCGCGCAGGATGTAGTACGAAGCCGGGAAAATTCTCGCTGACACCAGCAGTTCTTTTACGTGATCATTTTCGGTGCGCATTGATGTGAGATATGACAATAATGTGTTTATGTCTACCTCCACTCCCAGCGACCCGTCCACGACGGGTACCACCAGCAGCAGCAGCAGCACCGATGGCTCTCCACGTGGCGAGATCGGCCGCCAGACGTACGACGCCGTCCGCCGCCTGATCGACACCGGCATGAACAAGACCGAGGCCTTCGCCAAGGTCGCGAAGGAGACGGGACGCTCGGCCGCCACCGTCACGACGACGTACTACCGGATGGCCAAGCGCGAGCCCGATGGCGGTGGCGTCCGGCAGTCCGCGACGGCAGCAATGCGCAGCGCCAAGAGCGTCTCCGGTGCTCACGTCGAACGCCTTGCGGGCGATGCCCGCGGCGCCATCGATGCGCTGCAGCAGCGCATCGCAGAGCTCGAGCGACAGGTTGAGACCTTCGCGGAAGACTCCCGCGAGCTCCAGCGGATCAAGCGGGCGCTCGGCAAGAACTAGGCATGACGATCGGTGCGGAGGTCGCCCTCCGCACCGACTCAGTCCTGCGTCAGCTCTGCCAGCAGCTTGCGGTAGCTCGCAACGCGAATCGGGTCGACCGCCTCGATGACGGCGCAGCCTGCTTCGCCAACGTGGCGGCAGTCGTTAAACCTGCACTGCGCCGCCGCATCCGCGATATCGCCGAAGGCGTCGGCGAGATCGGCCGCCGTCACGCCCGCCAGTGAGAAGCTGCGGATGCCTGGCAAGTCGATCAGCGCACCACCCTCTGGCGTATCCAGCCAGACCGCCGTCGACGTGGTGTGCCGACCCCGTCCGGACAGCTCGTGGATTGCACCCGTCACCTGCGAGCCTCCGGTGAGCGCGTTGACGAGCGTCGACTTGCCCACGCCGGAGTGGCCAATCACGGCCACCACGCGGGTCCCAATCAGCTCGCGCACCGTCGCCGTACCCGCTGGCGTCCGCACATCCACGAGCACGCCACGGACGCCAATCGCCGCGTAGTCAGCCAGCACCACAGCCGGCGGCTCGTCGCCACGATCGGCGAGATCCTGCTTGGTGATGACGAGGCAGACCTCCATGCCGCCCATCCACGCCGCCACGAGGATGCGGTCGATCAAACCGCGCCGCAGCGGAGGATCGGCGATCGAGGCGACGATCATCACGCAGTCGGCGTTGGCTGCCAGCACCTGCTCGCGCATCGCGCGCTCACCCTCCGACTGCATGCGCCGCTGCCGACGCAGCTCGGTCCGTCGCGGCTCGATGACATCGATCCGCGCACCCTCCTCTGCCTCCAGCAGCAGCTCAACCCGGTCGCCGACCACGGGCCGACGATCAAGGCGGCCGGCAAGCTTCGCAATCCGCTCCTCGCCCGACTGGAGCCGCACCGCAACGAGTCCACCGCCGACGGCGAGCACGAGTCCGGGTACGTGTGTGGCGTTCATGGAATGATCATGGTATGCCCTGGCTCCTCCTTGACGTCATCTGGATCCTCCTCTTCGCCGCAATCGGGCGCCAGAGCCACGCCGAGCAGTCGGCTCCGCTCGGTATCCTCGCGACGGTCGGACCGTTCCTCGCCGGCTACGCGGTCGCCGTCATCGTGCTCGGCCTGCCACGCCGCCCGCTGCCAGTGGCCCGAGGCGTGCTGGCCTGGCTTGCCACGGTCGGCATTGGCCTAGCGATCCGCACCGTGCTGCACGGACAGCCTCCTGCCGTCGCCTTCATCATCGT
>CAMDVX010000110.1 GCA_945877865.1 Bifidobacterium breve
CGACCTTCGCTTCGCCAACTGGCGCTTACGACAGCAGCAGCGCCGCGATGTCGACCGCATTGGAGGCGGCACCCTTGCGCAGGTTGTCAGCCACGACCCAGCACGCTAGGCCGTTTGGACAACCGAGGTCTTCGCGGATGCGGCCGACGAAGATGCCGTCGTTGCCCGTGGCTTGGCGGGCTGTCGGGTGCGTCATCGTGGCGGCGTCGTCGAGGATGGTGATGCCCGCTTCGCCCTCGAGCAGCGCGCGGAAGGCGCGGGCCGAGAGGGGCTCGCGGGTCTCGATCCAGACGGCCTCGGAGTGGCCGTTGATGACGGGCACGCGGGTGCACATGGCGGAGACGCGGAGGTCGGGCAGGTCGAGGATCTTGCGGGACTCGTGGACGAGCTTGAGCTCCTCATCCGTGTAGCCCTGGTCGCCTGAGAACGAGCCTGCGACTGGCAAGACGTCGAAGGCGATTGGCTTCGGGTACTGGCGTGGGGCGGGGTCGTCGTTGCCGGCCAAGACGTCGGCGGCCTCTGCGCGCAACGCGTCGATGGCGGCCTGGCCGGTGCCCGAGACGGCCTGGTAGGTGGCGACCGTGATGCGCTCGAGGCCGACGGCGTCGCGCACCGGGCGCAGAACGGGCATCAGCTGCATCGTCGAGCAGTTCGGATTGGCGATCAGGTGGTGATCGCCGATGGCATGCGGGTTGACGTCGGCCACGACCAGCGGCACATCGGGCTGCATGCGAAACGCCGACGAGTTATCCACGACCCGCGCGCCAGCCGCGACGGCGATCGGCGCCCACTCGCGCGAGCGGGTTGCGCCCGCCGAGAAGAGCGCAACGTCGATGCCGACGAACGCCTCGGCCGAGACGGCCTGCACCTGCAGCTCCTCGCCCTTGAACTGCACGAGCGTGCCGGCGCTGCGTGGCGACGCGAGCAGCACCAGCTCGTCGATCGGCAGGTCTCGCTCCGCGAGCACCTGCAGCATCGTGCGACCAACCGCGCCCGTCGCCCCGAGGATGGCGACCCTAGCCACGGATCGTCTCCTCCTCAACCGGCTCCGTCTCGAGCTCGAAGGCCGCATGGAGGGCCCGCACCGCGGTTGGGATCTCACCCTTCGTGATCATGCACGAGGCCTTGATCGGCGACGTCGTGATCATGCGCAGGTTGATGCCAAGATCGGCCAGCGTGCGAAACATCTTCGCCGCGACGCCCGGGTGCGAGCGCATCCCCGCGCCAATCAGGCTGACCTTGCCCAGGTCGTGATCCTCCTCGACCTTCATCGGCCCTAGCGTCGAGATCGCCTCGTCGATGGCGACGCGCGCCAGCGGCACGTCCTCGGTCGGGACGGTGAACGAGAGCTCGGCCACCCCGTGGACGACGTTCTGCAGAATCGTGTCGACGTTTACGCCATGCTTGGCGACGGCGTCGAAGACGGTCGCGGCGGCGCCGGGCACGTCGGGAATTCCAGTCAGCGTAAAGACGACCTCCTTCTCGTTGTGGGTAACCCCCGAGATGATCGCCTGCTCCATGCCTTCCTCTCCAATCCAGGTCCCCTCCTCGGATGAGAAGGTCGAGCGGGCGTGCACGCGCACGCCGTGGTTACGCGCGAGCTCCACCGAGCGAAGCATCAGCACCTTCGCGCCAGAGGCGGACATCTCAAGCATCTCGTCGTACGAGATGCGCGGCAGCTTACGGGCGTCTGGCACGAGGCGCGGGTCGGCGGTAAAGACGCCGGCGACGTCGGAGTAGATCTCGCACGCCGCGCCGAGCGCAGCCGCCAGCGCCACGGCCGTAGCGTCGGACCCGCCGCGTCCAAGCGTCGTCACGTCGCGCGTCTCCGGCGACACGCCCTGAAAGCCAGCCACGAGCACGATCTTGCCCGCGTCAAGCGCCTCCAGCACGCGGTCTGCGCGAATCTTCGTGATCTTCGCCTTCGTATGGGCCGCGTCGGTCTCGATGCCGGCCTGCGAGCCAGTCAGCGACACAGCCTCGCAGCCGAGATCGTGGATCGCCATCGCCACGAGGGCACACGAGATGCGCTCACCCGTCGACAGCAGCATGTCCATCTCGCGGCCCGTCGGCGCAGCGGAGACCTGGTTGGCAAGATCGATCAGCCCATCCGTCGTCTTGCCCATCGCCGAGACGGTGCCGACGACGCGGCGACCGCTGTTGCGCATCGCGACCATGCGCGACGCGACGTTCTTAATCTTCTCTGCATCGGCGACCGACGAGCCGCCGAACTTCATGACGACGGTGTCGAAATCGGGTTGCTGTCGCGTAGCCATCGGCCTACGCATGGTGCCAGAGGCCGCGCGGCTGCGTAGGCGTCAGTCGATTAGCCGTCGACCCTCCACGGCACGGCCGAGGGTCACCTCATCCGCGAACTCGAGGTCGCCCCCGACCGGCAGGCCGCTCGCCAGGCGCGTCACGCGCACAGCGCTGCGCAGCAGGCCCGCGATGTAGGCCGCCGTGGCCTCGCCCGTCATCGTCGGATTCGTCGCCACGATGACCTCGCTAATGCCGCCAGCCCGGACGCGAGCGACGAGCTGGTCGATGGTGAGATCCTCAGGATCGACGCCGTCGAGCGGCGACAACGCGCCGCCGAGCACGTGATAGCGGCCACGGAAGGCACCGGAGCGCTCGATCGGATCGACATCCTGCGGCGCCTCCACGACGCAGAGCACCGACGCGTCGCGGCGGGTATCGCGGCAGATCGGGCAGAGGCCGCCCTCAGCGAAGCCGAAGCACTCGGCGCACGGGTGGATTGCCGAGCGCGCCTGCTGGATCGCCTGCGCCAAGCCAAGCGCCTCGGCCTCGGGCGAACGCAGCAGGTGCACGGCCAGACGCTGGGCGCTCCGTCGCCCAATGCCCGGCAGCCGGGTCAGCTCGCGGACGAGAGTCTCGGCAGACGGCGGCAGCACGGCGCGCTAGAACCCGGGCAGCGACAGGCCGGCCGTCAGCGGCCCGAGACGCTCCTGCTGCGTCCGCTCGGCAATCGCCTTGGCGTCGTTGAGGGCCGCGAGAATCAGGTCCTGCAGCATGTCGGGATCATCAGGGTCGATCAGCTTCGGATCGATGCGCAGCGCCCGCCACTCGCCCGAGGCGGTGCAGACGACCTCAACGAGGCCATTGCCGGACTGGCCCGTAACCTCGGTCTCGGCGAGCTCGGCCTGCGCCTTCGCCATCTCGGCCTGCATCTGCTGAAGCTGGCGCATCATCGCCTGCTGGTTCATCGGATCTCCTCTTCTCGGGCATCAAGGGTCTCTACGAGGTTGCGGACAAACTCCTCCTCGCGCTCGCTTGGATCGACGTCCTCGACGGCTTCGGTCGGGTCTGCGCTGGGAGCGCCAGCCACGACGGCCGGCGGAGCGCCCTCATCAGGCAGCGTCTCCAGCACGATGCGGACGCTCGCTCCGAGCGCCGCCGACGCGGCCTTGGCGATCTCCGCGCGGTTCTGCTCGCGGTCGGCCTGGCTCTTCTGGAACTGGGAGGCGCTCGGAAAGCCCAGCACGAGCGCGCCACGCTCGACCCGCAGCGGCTGGGCCGTCGACACGATCGAGCGCAGCTTCGGCGAGAGCCCGCCCAGCGCGGCCTCCCACGTCTCGCGCAGATCGCCGGCTGCAAGCGTCACATCGCCAATCGGAGGCGGCGGAGGCGACGCAGCGGGCGGGCTCGCAGCGGGCGCTGCGGCGGGTTCAGCGGGCGCTGCGGGCGCTACGGGCGCTGCGGCGGGGGTCGACGGTGGCTCGAGCGCAGCCCACGGCGGCGCA
>CAMDVX010000111.1 GCA_945877865.1 Bifidobacterium breve
AACCAACGAAGACTTCGACTCACAGCGGCATACCGTCGGCATTCCCGCGCAGGCGGAGTTGCCTCATTTCGACCAAACCAAGGTAGCTCGCGTTCCAGGATCGCGGATCGCGTCGGTCTATCCTTTTACTAGTCGGGAGTCTCGCATTACACCCTCGCTCGCCAGCATCAAGATACGAACTGCCTGGGCGAGACGCGAGTGACTGCGACTATCTCTTGATGGAGTTAGGTCAGATACCGGAGCGACTCGCCGCACTGCCGCTCGTGCTCGATGGGCTTGACATTGAGGTCCTCGAGCAGCCCATTGCTATTGGTGGTGTGCGACGCACAACTCTGGTGCGTCTACAAGGCGGCGGCGTGGAGGGCGTGGGAGAAGACGTCACGTTTCAGGATGACGACCGCCTGTGCACACAGCCGACAGAGGCAATGTGGCGGGGCGTAACGACGCTCGGAGACGTCTGGGAGCGACTCGATCAGGCCGACCTCTTCGATCGCCCACCGCGGTACGAGGTCGTACGCAACTATCGTCGCTGGGCGATTGAGGCAGCGGCTCTCGATCTCGCGCTTCGTCAGGCAAACGTGGGACTTGCGGAAGTCGTCGGTCGTAGCCTTCGTCCGCTCCACTTCGTTGTTTCACCCCCACCCATCCACCTGCGTCGTTTTCCCGGTTTGCGGCTGAAAGTCGATCTGGATGGTGTCGAGCCGGGCTTGCCGATCGACGTCATCGATTTTAAGAATCTAGGGACCGGCGAGCTCGTGCGCAGAGCATTCCATCAGTACCCAGAGGCGCTGTTCGAGGACCCGCCGCAAACTGTCGACGGCTTCGGGTCAGTTGGGACGCTCAAATTCAGACTGCGGAGGATATCCGCCGGTTACCGGAACGACCGGATGCCATCAACATCAAGCCGGCACGGATCGGCAGCGTCCGTGCGCTGTTCGAGATCTACGAAGAGTGCAGATCGAGCGGGATCCCGATGTACGGTGGTGGCCAGCACGAGCTCGGCCCCGGGCGCGCCCAAATCCAGGTTCTTGCCTCGCTCATTCATGCGGACGGGCCCAATGATGTTGCGCCCGCGGCCTACAACGCGGCAGATCCGCCGGAGCTACTGGCACCGAGTCCTCTGATGCTCAAGGATTCGCCTGGATTCGTCTAAGACGTCCGTTGGGGTGTGGTTACTCTAGGTCGGCTGCACAACGTATGCCCGAGAAAATCTGGCGCCGCCGTGGGTAGTCCCAGTTACGGAAGGTCGACCGCGCGACGACAGGATCCGTAACCCATGAGCCACCTCTGAGGACGCGATATTCGTCCCCGAAGAAGGGCTCGGAGTACTCCGGGTATGGGAACGCCCGAAACCCTGGATAGGCGGCGAAGTGCGAAGACGTCCATTGCCAGACTGCACCGCTGAGGTGCTCAAGCATTGGACCGTAGTTACGAGCCGCTTTTTCCCATTCCTGTTCGCTGGGAAGCCGTTTACCGGCCCAGCGCGCATAGGCGTCAGCCTCGAACCACGAGACGTGCTGAACCGGCTCGTGCGGTGGCACCACCTCGTGCTGGTCAAAACGCTGCCGGAAGCACTGGTTGTCGGTGCGTTCCCAGCACAGCGGGCCGTCGATGTGCTGTTCTTGTTGCAACCAGCCCCAACCTTCGTCGCTCCAAACGCTGCGGTCCCGATAGCCACCGGCATCGATGAATGCCTCGTATTCGATGTTCGTGACCAGTCCGCGGTCGATTCGAAACGCGGGAATCAGAACCTCGTGATGAGGGCGCTCGTTGTCGTAAGCCCAGGGGCTCTCCACGCCCGCTCCCAGCAAGCAAGGACCACCCTCGACGATGATGTCGCCCTTGGCTGAGACAAGTGGCGGCCGCGATGGTGCCGGGGCAGGAAGCCCTCCAATTTGCAGAGTCTGCGTCATCGTCTCGATGTGCTGCAGTTCGTGCTGAACCACCATTCCGAAGATGAAGCTCTTCTCAAGCAACGGATCTTTCTCATCGAGCGACAGTTGGGGCAGCAGTTCTAAGACTTTTTGTCGGACGCTTTCCACGAACGCATCGGCGGCCTCGGGATCGAGCAGCGGTAGCTGATCTCGCACGCTGCGTTCGTGGGCGAAGGCGTCGTAAACGTGATCGTGGTCGGCGACTGCTGGTGGTTGTCCACCAAGTTCACGAAGCAGCCAAAGCTCTTCGAAGTGACCGATGTGGGCGAAGTCCCAGATCAGCGGCGACATCAATGGGGAGACCTGTTTGATCAGGTCCTGTCGGGAGAGCGGCGCCAACAGGTCGGTCGTGCGCATGCGGGCGCTCTCGAGTGCCGCCGTAATCTCGAGCGTGAGATCTACCGGTTGTGGTTTTAGATTTTGCATCGTTACGGATGTGACTTTCGCTTCGACTACACGCTCAGCTGACAATCACCAGAAACACATCGAGCCGACAACGTTGCTGCTCAAGACGAGTACAGCTCGACTTGACACCCCTGACCACCAAACCACACCTGATCACGCGCAGCACACGTCGTCTCAACCGCAGCCCGGCAGCAGTGCCAGGGCCCCAGTGCTTCGAACCACTGCTGCACGCCAACTACGTTGCAGGGGCAGCACCGCGAGTCAGGCAGCAGCCGACCCATCGGAGGAGGCCTGCGCCGCATCGAATGCGCGGCGGCTCTCCTCGATCTCATGGTGATGCGTCTGCGCCCACTGCGCGATGCTGGCGACGGTATCGATGAACGTGCTCCCCATCGGCGTCAACCCGTAGGTCACGTGGGGCGGCAACTGCGTGTGCACCGTCCGCTGCACGAGTCCGTCGCGCTCCAGCTTGCGCACCGTCAGCGTGAGCATGCGCTGTGAGATACCCGTGACCGACCGCCGCAGTTCGTTGAACCGCAGAGGCCCCTCACCAAGCACGAGGATGACGAGGACAGACCACTTGTCACCGACACGCTCGAGCGTTTGCCGAACGACTGCGCATTGCCCGGGCGCACTGCGATCGATCTGCACGTCGCCGACCTGATTCGGACAGCTAGGCAACGGACGTTCTCCCGGAAGAGGCTGCGCAGGCACGGTGAACTCGCTGTGCCCGGGCACGTTGAAGTGCCTTCTTGTGCGAAGTAAGAGGGTTATGCATAATGCGTCCGGTTACAAATAATAACTTGATGGTGATGCTTTGGAAAGGCCCATCCAATTATGGACAACCTCACCGGCACATGGCACCTTGAACCCGCCACCGCGACGATCGAGTTCCGCCAGAAGAACTTCTTCGGACTGATGAACGTGAAGGGCGGCTTCGATCGCTTCT
>CAMDVX010000112.1 GCA_945877865.1 Bifidobacterium breve
CGACACGGAGAAGATGGAGGCCACCCTCCAGGTGCGCCGCTACGACCCCGAGACCAAGCGGTCCCGGTTCGACACCTTCACCGTCACGATCCCCGTCACGGCGACCGTGCTCGATGCGCTTGACGCCATCAAGGACACCCACGATGGCTCGCTGTCGTATCGCAAGTCGTGCCGCATGTCCGTCTGCGGCTCCTGCGGCATGCGCATCGATGGTGGTGCCGCGCTGGCCTGCAAGGTTCCGATGCGCAAGTTCGTGGAGGCCGGCCACGTCATTACGGTCTCGCCGATGGGCAACCTGCCGGTGATGAAGGACCTCGTCGTGGACATGGCGCCGTTCTGGGACAAGATCCGCGCCGTCAAGCCGTACCTCGACACGAAGAACGAGGCGGTCCCGGCGAAGGAGTGGCGCATCGAGCCGGCGCATGGCGATCTGATCCACAAGGAGTCGCTCTGCATCCTCTGCGGCTGCTGCGTGTCTGAGTGCAACTCGATGGAGTCGGATCCGGAGTTCCTCGGACCGGCGGCGCTTGCGAAGGCCTATCGCTTCGTTGGCGACGCCCGCGACATGGACACGCGCGAGCGCCTGCGCGACCTCAACGGTGCGCACGGCATCTGGGATTGCACGCGCTGCTACTTCTGCAACCAGCGCTGCCCGAAGGGCGTCGATCCGCGCGATGCGATCGCGAAGCTTGGTGCGGAGAGCTTTAAGGAGGGCTTCGTCCGTGACGAGGGTGCTCGTCACGCCAAGGTCTTCGTCGACTCGACGTACAAGGGCGGCTACCTCCGTGAGACGGAGCTGGTGCCGAAGACGATTGGTCCTGCGAACGCGATCAAGGATATTCCGTTCGCCCTGCAGCTCGCCCGGGCCGGCAAGGTGCCGAACCCGCTGAGCCCGCACAAGGCGAAAGACAACGACGAGGTCAAGCGGCTCTGGAAGCTGCTCGAGAAGGAGGCCAAGGGTCAGGTGCGTGCGCGCGCCATCAACCCCGAGGTCGTCCAGGAAGGCTGATCCCCCATGCAGGATCGTTATGCGTACTACCCCGGCTGTCTCGCGAGCCTGTCGCAGAAGGAGCTCGACTCGTCGACGCGCGCGATTGCGGAGCGCCTTGAGATCGAGCTGATCGAGATGCCGAGCGTGACGTGCTGCGGCGCCGGCGACATCCACGAGGCAAAGCCCGACTACTACCTGCACATCTCGGCGCGGATCCTGGGCCAGGCGGAGCGGTCCGGCTGCGACACGATCCTGACGATCTGTAACGTCTGCACCCTTAACCTGCGGCAGGCCAACAAGGCGCTGCAGGAGGATCCCGCGCTGATGGCGCGGATCAACGACAACCTGTCCGAGGTTGGCGCGGCGACCTATCAGGGCGGCGTCGACGTGCGGCACCTGCTGTGGGAGGTCTCGGCGGGCGAGGGCTACGAGCGCTTCAAGAGCATCGCGGTCCAGAGCCTTGAGGGCCTGAAGGTCGCGCCGTTCTACGGCTGTCAGATCCTGCGGCCCGCCAAGATCCTCGGCTTTGAGGATGCGGATCGGCCCCAGTCGCTGGAGCGCCTGATCACGGCGTGCGGCGCCGAGCCGATCGACTACCCGGCGAAGATTAAGTGCTGCGGCTTCCCGATCGTGCTGGCCCGTGAGGACGTCGCCCTCGGCGAGCTCGTGCAGCCGCTGGAGCAGGCGATGGACGCTGGCGCCGACGTGATCGTTACGCCGTGTCCGCTCTGCCACCTCTCGCTCGATGCGTGGCAGCGCAAGGCGGCGGCGTTCTCTGGACGCGACTTTGGCATTCCGATCCTGCACCTCGCGCAGCTGCTTGGCGCCGCGGCAGGCATTCCGGAGTCCGAGCTCAAGTTCAAGCGCCACGTCACGCGCCTCTCGCCCGAGGTCAAGGCCAAGCTGCAGCTGCCGTCGGTTGTCGGCACGAGGGTCTAGCCCAAGTTCGAGGGCGCGGCGTGCTGTTTCGTCGGGTAGCCTTGGCGTAATGGCGCGGCAGGAGACAGCGAAACGATGATCGGAAAGCTTACGAGGCTGGCAGGCTCTGGTCAGCGCTTGGCGACGCAGGGCGTTTCGGGCGCGTTGATTGCGAGCGCGACGCGTGGGCGCACGGTCGAGACGGTGGCCGATCTCGGTGGGCTGTCGGTCTCGGCGCTGATGGAGCGCGTTGGGACGGGCATCTTTACGGCGATCGATTTTGCCATTAGCCAGTTTGCGTCAGATACGGCCGTGCGGGCCGATGTCACGCGCATCGTGCGCTGCGATCTGGATCCGCGCGCGTTGGAGCGCCAGCTGGTGCGCGATGTGGCGTGGCGCAGCGCGGCGCGTGGGGCGGTTAGCGGCATTCCGGCGGTGATTCCGGCGGCCGGCACGATGATCGAGCTGGCTGCGGCCGTGGCCGACTCGTTGGCCTTGACGGTGACGGAGGCGCGGATGGTGCTCGCGCTCGCGCACCTGCGAGGCCTAGATCTGCAGGCGACGGCGTTGCGGCGGCTCGACATCATGATCGTGCTTGGCATGGCGGCGGGCGCGGCCGAGATCGATGGCGGCATCATTCGGATTGGCCGCGAGGAGCTGTCGATTGCGATGCTGCGCAGCGGGACGATGGCGCCGGAGACCGCGGTGGCGCTCGGTTCGGCGATTGGCGCTGATGTCGTGCGCAAGGTGGCGCGGCGCCGCACGAGTGGCATCCTGGTCCGCCTCTTGCCGTGTGGCATTTCGATTGTGGCGGCGGCGTGGTCCGATTGGCGTCTGACGGGAAGCGTGGGAAAGCAGGCTGTCGCCTACTTCGATCTGGTTGCTCCTATGCCAGAGCTGGCTGCTTCTGCTCGTTCCTAGGGCGGCTGGTCGCGCGATGATCGGCGCATGCATCGGCAGCGCTCGCTCCTCCTCGTCGTTGGTGTGCTGCTGGTCGCGATCGTCGTGGCGCGTCAGGTGCAGCCACCGGCGAGCCCCAGCCAGACCGACGGTCCGATCATGGCTGGTCCGGGCCTCGTGCTCGAGGTGCTCGATGGCGATACGGCTCGCATTCGCCTAGCGGGCTATGAGGGCTCGGTGCGCATCGTTGGCATCGATACGCCAGAGATCGAGCACCCCGGCAAGCCGGCAGGCTGCTTTGGCTACGAGGCTGCTGCGGCTGCGCGGGCGTGGCTCGTGGGACGCGTCGTCGATGTCGTGCCGGCGCGTGAGCAGCGCGACCACTTCGGCCGACTCTTGGCGCGCGT
>CAMDVX010000113.1 GCA_945877865.1 Bifidobacterium breve
CCCGTGCTCGTCATGCTCAAGCCGCTGGCCCAGGTCACCGTCACCGTCCGCGCGCTCGGCGTCGCAGACAGCATCGAGCCGCTCTTCCAAGGCGAGATCCAACCGAACGACCAGAAGCCAGAAGGCTTTCAGCTGCCGCGCTCATCCTCCGGATACCTGATCCGGATCGACCGGCCAGATACCCTCGAGCTGGTGGTCAACGGCAATCCTGTCGTGCCGGGGGCAAGCGACACCCTGCTTTCGATCGACCCTGATGGTCGCGTCGCGGCCGTCAAATGATCGGCCGACCCACCGCAGCAGTCCTCGTGACCGGGTCGGAGATCCTGCTCGGCCGGACGCAGGACCGCAACAGCGGGTTCCTCGCTCGTTCGCTCGACGCGGTGGGCATTCGTCTCGAGCGAGTGGTGGCAGTCGATGATCGCGCGGAACAGCTGCGTGCCGCCATCGAGGAGCTGATCGCGAGCGGGGTGGACCTGATCGTGACCTCGGGTGGCCTCGGCCCAACCCACGACGACCGCACCGTCGCCATGATCGCCGAGGCGACCGGACGTGTGCTGACCCTCGATGAGGGAGCGCTCGCGGAGATCACGTCGATCGTGGCCGGCTACGCGGCGCAGCGCGGCGTGCCCCTCGACACCCTGATCCCGGGCGCCCGCAAGCAGGCGATGATTCCGCAGGGAGCGCACGTGCTCTCGCCTTCGGGTACCGCACCCGGAGTGATCGTCCCTGGTGATCCGACGATCGTAATCCTGCCCGGGCCGCCAACCGAGCTGGCAGAGGTGTGGGGCAGAGCACTCATCCATCCGGCTCTGCAGCCATTGCTAGGTGCCCCGCTGGAGCGACGGACGCTGCGGATCTGGAACACGCCCGAATCCACGGTCGCCCGTGCCTTCGACGAGCTGGGTGGCGACGACCACGGAACCGAGACGTCCATCTGCGCATCGCGCCTCGAGGTCGAGGTCGTCGTTCGCTACCCCGAGGAGGCCCGCGCTGCCGGCGGTCGCCTCGCAGACGGGCTGCTGGCGCGGTTTGGCAGCGCGGTCTATGCGCAGGACGACGACACCGTTGAGGAGCGCGTCGTCGCCGACCTCGCGAGCCTCGGCTGGACGATTGCCTGCGCCGAGAGCTGCACCGCTGGCCTCGTGGCCGCCCGCATCGGCAACGTGCCCGGCGCGTCAACCGTCCTCCGTGGCGGCATCGTCGCCTACGCCAACGACGTCAAGAGCGCACTCGTCGGCGTGCCGGCCGAATTGATTGAGGAGCACGGGGCGGTGTCAGCCGAGGTTGCAATCAGCCTCGCTACTCAGATTTGCGTCGTGCTTGGCAGCGACGTGGGCATTGGCGTGACGGGCATTGCGGGACCGGGCGGGGGTAGCGCGAGCAAGCCCACCGGGCTCGTGCACGTTGCTGTCGTTGGTCCTGATGGGCTCGAGCAGCGCCTTGAGCGGCGGTTTCCCGGCGACCGTGACGCCGTGCGAACAAACTCGGCAACTGCCGCGCTGCATCACGTGCGCTTGCTGCTGGCCGACGCAGCCTTGCGCTGACTCGCGCGTGCACCCGTGCGTGCACCGCGCGTCCGTCGCAATTGCGGCATCCGACGCAGGCTGCATACTGAGGGACCACGAAACCACATTCAGCCCGACCGGCGGACGACCGGCAGGAGGTCACGATGAGCGAGCGCGATAAGGCTGTCAACGCAGCACTCCAGCAGATCGAGAAGCAGTACGGCAAGGGTGCCGTGATGCGGCTCGGCGACACAGAGCGCGCGCCCGTCGCGGCCATCTCGACCGGCTGCCTCGGGATCGATCTCGCCCTCGGCGTCGGCGGCCTACCACGCGGCCGCGTCTGCGAGATCTTCGGGCCCGAGTCCTCGGGCAAGACGACGCTGGTCTACCACGTCATCGCCGAGGCTCAGCGGCGAGGCGGAACCTGTGCCTTCATCGATGCTGAGCACGCGATGGATCCGACCTACGCTCGCAACATCGGCGTCAACGTCGATGAGCTGCTCGTCTCCCAGCCCGACAACGGTGAGCAGGCGCTGGAGATCATGGAGATGCTGATCCGCTCCGGCGCGCTCGACGTGGTCGCCGTCGACTCCGTCGCGGCACTCGTGCCGAGGGCCGAGATCGAGGGCGAGATGGGCGACTCCTTCGTTGGACTCCAGGCACGACTGATGAGCCAGGCGATGCGCAAGCTGACCGGCGTCCTCAACCGCACGGGCACCGTCGCCATCTTCACGAACCAGCTCCGTGAGAAGATCGGCGTCATGTTCGGCTCTCCCGAGACCACGACCGGTGGCCGCGCCCTCAAGTTCTACTCCTCGGTCCGCCTCGACATCCGTCGAATCGAGACGCTCAAGGACGGACAGGAGGCGATCGGCAACCGCGTCCGCGTCAAGGTCGTCAAGAACAAGGTTGCGCCGCCATTTCGGCAGTCCGAATTCGACATCATCTACGGCTCCGGCATCTCGTGGTCCGGCTCCGTGCTCGACGTCGGTCTCGAGGACAGCATTGTGGAGAAATCGGGCTCGTACTTCTCGTTTGAAGGTGAGCGGCTCGGCCAGGGCCGTGCGAATGCTCGCGGATTTCTCGATGAGCACCCCGACGTCCTCGATCGCCTAACCCGTCGGATCGAGCAGCAGCAGGGCATCCTCATCACCGGTGGCGGACGTCCCGCTACGCCCGCAGCGGCTCCGGCTGCTGCTGCCCCCGCTGCACCTGTCGCTGACCCCGAGGTGGAACCGGTAGCACCGGACGCCCCGTCGCTCGCCGATGCTCCTGAGCAGGCCGCAGATGCTCCTGTGGAGGCTGTCGCTGCTGAAGCACCCGCTGCAGCCAAGGCCGCTTCCGTCGGCGCTAAGGCCGCAAGCGTCACCGCAACGGCTCGTACGAAGGCAGCAGCAGCCAAGGCCCAGGCCAGCGCCACCGACAGCTAGCACGCGTATGACCAGCAGGGTCGTCACCGCCCTCGTGGCGGCGACGCGCGGGCGGGTCGCCATCGAGCTCGGTGGCGACCCGTGGCTCGTCGTTGACCTCGCGGTGATCGTCCGCCACCAGGTTGCAGTCGGCTGCATCCTCGAGGCTGCCACGCTCGCAGCAATCGACTCGGAGGCGCGCGCGCAGTTGGCGCTGGAGCGGGGCGCCAAGCTGCTGAGCCGTCGCTCACACGCCCGAGGTGAGCTCGAGGCGCGGC
>CAMDVX010000114.1 GCA_945877865.1 Bifidobacterium breve
GCCGTCGTCCTCGCCGCCGTGGCGCTCTGGCAGGTCAGCCAGGGCGAGGTGTTCTGGAATGAGAAGCTGATGCGCACGAACGCGTACGGCGGCTACTTCCGCGCCAACTCGCTGCTCTTCGACCCGAGCCTGTTTGGGCGCGTCGAGGCGCTCGCGCTCGTCACCATCGTCGGGCTGCTCGCCCTCGCCCGCCCACGGCGGCGGCTGCTGCTCGCCGCCGTCGCCGCCATCCCGATCTTCGCCGGGCTCGCCGCCTCGTACTCACAGTCGTCGCTCGTCGCCCTCGGCTGCGGCGTGCTCGTCGTCGCCTGCGTCGTGTGGCGCTGGAAGGCGGTTGCCGCAGGCGGCCTGATCGTGCTCGTCATCGCCGCCGGCGCCGTAGCAATTCCGCAGAGCCGCGCCCTGCTGCACGAGCCCGCCCAGAAGGCGTCGAGCGCCCGGCTCGGGCTGATCGAGCGATCGCTGCAGGTGTTTAAGGAGCACCCGGTCGAAGGCGCTGGGCTCGGTGCCTTCGCGACCGCGACCGGCAAGCGCCGCGCCGCGCCGCACAACGTCGTCACCGGCACAGGCGCCGAGCTGGGGCTGCTCGGCGTCGCCGCGCTCACCGCCGTGCTGCTGAGCGTGCTCTGGGCCGTCCGCCACCGCCGCCCCACCGCTGACCGTGCCACCCTGGTGATCCTCGGTGCGCTGCTCGCGACGCTCCTCGTGCACGCGCTGTTCTACGACAACTTCTTCTCCGACCCCGTCACGTGGATCACCGCCTCGCTGCTCGCCACCGGTGCGGTCGCACGGCGCGAGACCGCTGCTGCGGCGACGCCAGCAGAGGTAGCGGCATGAGCCGCGGCTGGGCCCTGCTCGGCCTGCTGCTCGGGATCGTGCTGCTCAACGTGCCGTGGCTTGGCGTGGACGCCTGGGGCTTTCAGGCACCACCAGCCGACGCCGACGGGCTGCTCGGCCCGCTCGTCCGCCTCGCCAGCGGCCGCTGGGACCTCGGCCTCGTGCGCGCGCCCGCGCTGCTGATCGCGGTCCTCGTGGCCGTGCTCGCCGCCGTGCTGCCGCGACGCGACAGGCTGCGACGCGCGCTGCTGATCCTCGCGACGGTCGCCGTCGTGGCCTCGCTGCTCGTCCCCGCCACGCTCCTGCAGCTCGGGCTGCGCGCTGGCACCGCGCCATGGTTCCACGTCAACGACGCCTCGTACCAGGTCGAGCTCGCTGGACAGCGCATCCTCGACGGGCAGGACCCGTACGGCACGACGTATCTGGGCACGGGTCTGGAGCGGTTCTACTCGCTGGATGGCACGCCCGTTACCGACGGTCGCATCGAAACCGTTGCCCTCGGCCACCTCGCGTACTTCCCCGGGCTGCCCGTCCTTGGCGCCGTCAGCGCAGCGCTGCCCGGGCCGCTCGGCGACGTCCGGCTGCTGATGCTGCTGTGTGCGCTGGCACTCGTGCCCGCCGCCCTGCTGCTGCCGGGCGCGCTCGAGCTACGGCTTGCTGCCGGTGCGCTCCTCGCCGCGAACCCGCTGCTGGTCCGCAGCACGTGGTTCGGCATCCTCGACGCCTCCGTCGTCCTCGCGCTCGTGCTGGCCTTCGCCCTCGCGCTGCGCGGCCGCTGGGGCTGGGCGGGCGCCGTGCTCGGCCTCGCGCTCGTGCAGAAGCAGTACGCGTTCGTCGCGATCCCGTTCCTCGCCGTCGCCGCCTGGCAGGCCGGTGGTCGGACGGCCGTGCTGCGCTGCGGCGCCTGGCTCGCTGGCGTCACGGCAGCCGTGACGCTGCCGTTTCTGCTGTGGAGCCCGCTGGCCTTCATCGACGACACCATCGTCTTCGGTACCAGCGCGTACCGCATCGTCGGCTACGGCCTCAGCGGCGTGCTCGTCGACCTGAACGTCGTGGCGCGCGACGGCTCCTATCCGTTCGCGGCAATCGCGCTCGCCACGTGGCTGCCCATCACGCTCCTGCTGCTGCGACGCCAGCTGCGCGACCCCCAGCCGTGGCAGGCCGCCTTCGGCTTTGCCCTCTCGTTTCTCGTCCTCGCCTGGGTCGCTCGCTACTTTCAGACGTCGGGCTTCGTCTACCCGCTCGTGGCGCTGATCGTTGCGGCAGCCATCGCCCTCGCGCCGACCCTGCAATCTGCACCCACACCGCCAACCGAAGAGGCCCACCGATGAGCACGCGTCTCCTGCTGGCCCGCCATGGCCACGCCACGAGCGGCCCGGACCATCGCTGGGACGCCAGCGACCCGCTGACCGCCGTCGGCCTCAGCCAAGTCGTCGAGCTCGGGGCCGCGATCGCGGCCCGGCCAGACCGTCCCGACCGCATCGTTGCCAGCCCCGCCGTCCGCGCCCAGCAGACCGCTCAGGCGTGCGCGGACGCGCTCGGGCTGCCGATCGTGACGGAGCCCCGGCTGATGGAGTTCGGCAGCGGCGCCCTCAGCCCCTTCACGCTCGCGGAGATGATCGAGCAGGCGCCCTACGACGACATCTGGCACCCCGACGACTCCGCCTGGGATGGCGAGACGATCGGCGACTTCTGGCGCCGCACGGGTGCCGCCGCCGAGGCCATCTGGACGGGTGGTGGACGCCCCCTCGTCGTGTCGCACGTGGGCACGATCCAGGGGATCCTGCGCTGGACGATGGCGATCCCACCCGAGGCGCCCGACTCGTTCTCCCTCTTCGTCAACAACGCGAGCCTCAGCGAGGTCGTGGTCCGCATCGATCGCCACGGCCGCCGCCGCGCCGAGCTGCACCGGCTCGGCGCGACCGACTTCCTGACCACCGTCACCGAGATCTGACACGCGCTTGCTGGTCTGGTAGCGTCGTCTAGGTAGTGACGAAGCCGCACGACAACGCGCTCGACGAGGACCTCGGCGGCGTCTTCGCGCCCGTCCGCACCGCGAACGCCTTCGAGCAGACCGTCGAGCGGCTCGGGCGGGCGATTCGCATGGGCCTGCTCCAGCCCGGGGAGCGGCTGCCGAGCGAGCGCGACCTCGCGCAGCTGCTCGCGCTCTCGCGCTCGACCGTCCGCGAGGCGCTGCGCGTGCTGCAGGAGTCTGGCTACCTCGAGGCCCGGCGCGGCCGCGGCGGCGGCACGTTCGTCAGCGGGCG